>JALUWV010000001.1 GCA_027019335.1 Sulfurimonas sp.
CAATCTATGTAAGTGATTTTGTAAAAGATAAGTTACCAAATAAAGCAATAGTAGCAGGTAATAAACCTTGGATAGAGATGGATGATGAGTATGAGTTTAAGTTCTCTTTTTATAAGAGGGATTTGATTGAGATTAAAACTAAGAAAACACCGACTAAAGAATCAGTACAACTACTTGGCTATTATAATAGTACAGATAGTGCAAATGCAAAAATCATTTTTAATTTACATGATGGAAGTCATGAATATGGTTTTGGTGTTCAAAGTTCAATATTTATAAAAAAATACCAAGTAGATGCACTAGGAAATTATGTTGAGGTTAAAAGTGAGAAACGACAAGGCACTATAAAAGAGGGCAGAGCAAAAAGAAACAAATAAGGGGAAGAAATGAGTGCATGGCGAACCATCTTAGTTACAAAACCATGTAGGTTAAGTATGAAAAACCTACAACTTGTGTATGAGCCAAAAGATGAAGAGAGTGTAACCGTTCCGTTAGAAGATATAACGGTTATAGTTTTGGAGAGTAACCAAGCTAGTATGAGTGTGGCACTTTTAAGCATGTGTGCTGAGAAAAATATAGCTCTGTTTACTTGTGATAGCTTCCACATGCCAAATGGGCTTTTTACTCCTTTTCATCAACACTCTAGGCTCTCACAAATATCTCATATACAAAGAGCTATGAAACTTCCTTTAAAAAAACAGATTTGGCAAAAAATCATTACTCAAAAACTAACAAATCAATCACAACTCTTAGCATATTTTAAAAAAGATAATTTTCAAGTAGAAGTACTGGTAAATAAAGTAAAATCAGGCGATAGTGAAAACTTAGAAGCTCTAGCAGCTAGAAGATATTGGCATATTTTGTTTGATGATTTTACTCGTGACCAAAAAAAAGGAGACCCAAGAAATATTGCACTAAATTATGGTTATGCAATACTCAGAGGGGCAGTTGCTCGTTCACTTGTTTCTTATGGACTTTTAGCAACTTTTGGAGTGTTCCATAACTCAGACTTAAATGCGTATAATCTTGCTGATGATATGATAGAACCACTAAGACCGATGGTTGACATGGTGGTAAAAAAGTTAGAGAATGAAGATGAGTTAGATGTGCATTTGGGTAGAAGTGTTAAATCAGCACTTTTAAATGTGCTTGTAATGCAAATGAAATTAGATGGTGAAAACATAACGATTTTAAACATTTGTGACATTATGGCACATAGTTTTGTAAAGTCTATGAGATTAAACAGTGTTGGCAGTTTGAAGTTGCCTTCTGTGTCATGAATGAGTCTAAATTTATGTGGATTTTTGTATTTTTTGACCTACCTACTAAAACAAAAAAAGAGAAGAAAAGATATACAGAGTTCAGAAGGTTTTTACTAAAAGATGGGTTTATTATGATGCAGTTTTCAGTATATAGTAGAATTTGCAAGGGTGATGACAGTGTAGATACTCATAAAAAGAGGGTAAAAGGACATCTCCCACCAAAAGGACATATACGGATGTTATCTATAACTGATTTGCAATACTCAAAGATGGAAATATTGATTGGGGTGAAAAAAGAGGAAGAAAAATTAGAGAAAAAACAACTTTTATTATTTTAGATATTTTGAGTAAAAAGGAAACAAAATATTCTTAAAATTCAAAAGAATATTTGAAATAAGAAGTAAAAAAATGAGATTTATCTTAAAAACTTCAGAAAAATAAACCAAAATTTAAAAAATAAATCATCTAAACAACCCTCGTAAAGAGGGGATTTAAACCTAGGATTATAGCGTATCCGAGTGAGAAAGGGGGCTATAACATATTGTCAGCATGAGCAGATAAGAAAAGTATTATAGCGTATCCGAGTGAGAAAGGGGGCTATAACTGCACTACATATAGATAACTGTTATACTGCATTATAGCGTATCCGAGTGAGAAAGGGGGCTATAACTGTGTTTATAATCTTTTGAGTTATATCTTTATTATAGCGTATCCGAGTGAGAAAGGGGGCTATAACAATTCTGCTTCACTTTCAGATATTGGCAGAATTATAGCGTATCCGAGTGAGAAAGGGGGCTAGTTGAGATTAATACAATTTAATATATAATACACTTCATGAAAAAAAAGAGGGTGTATTATGATGAAGTTTTTTCTTTTACTATTGTTTGTACTTCATCTGAGTGCTGTGACCTTACACCTAGCTACTTCTACAAATCCATCGCGTTTAAACCCTCTTTTAGCGACGGATTCGAGTTCTTCGGAGATAGCAAGCTTTTTATTTAATGGTTTAGTCAAGTATGATAAAGAGTCTAAAAAAATTATAGGAGATTTGGCACAAAAGTTTTACTTTAAAGATAAAGTTACTTTGATATTTGAACTTAAACATGGAGTAAAATGGCATGATGGGCAAACATTTAGTGCAAAAGATGTGCTTTTTACTTATAAGACACTTATATCTCCAAAGGTGGTTTCACCTTACAGTGCAGGTTTTCGTTTTGTGAAAAGTGTGAAAATACTTGATGATTATACCCTTGAAGTAGTTTATAAAAAACCATACTTTAAAGCACTAGAGACTTGGATGATGGGAATCCTCCCTGAACATATTTTAAAAGATGAAAAAAACTTAATGAGTTCAAAGTTTAACACACATCCTATAGGGACGGGGTCTTATAAACTGACACAGCTAGAGTACTCTAAAAATATTGAACTTACGGCATTTGATGAGTATTTTGAAGGAAGAGCGAAGATAGATAAAATCTCTTTTCATGTGATAGCGGACCCCCTTACACGATTTTTGATGTTAAAATCTTCTGCTTTGGATATTGGGAGTGTAGAACCAATGGCCTATGAGAGACAATTAAATAAGAAGTTTTTTAATAGATTTAATATCTATGAAAATATAACACTCTCTTACACTTACCTCGGGTTTAACCTGCGTCTAAAAAAGTTTCAAAACCCAAATGTGCGACAAGCACTCTCTTTAGGTATAGATAGGCAAAAGATAGTCGACATTCTTTTTTTTAGTCATGCTAAGGTCTGCACGGGTCCTTTTTTACCAGGTACAGTTGCATTTAATGAGCATGTGAAAGCCCCCAAACAAAATATAAAAAAAGCAAAAGAGCTACTTAAACAAGCAGGTTATACAAAAGAGCATCCTTTTAAATTTGAGATAGTGACATCAAACTCAAGCCCTATAAGACCCTATGCCGCAGAGATTATACAGTACCAACTCAAGCAAATTGGTGTCGAAGTGTCACTCCGAGTGATGGAGTGGCAAGCTTTTTTAAATATGGTAGTATTTCCTCATAAATTTGATGCCGTTTTACTAGGATGGGGCTTATCGCCTACACCAGACCCTTATATGTTTTGGCATAGTGATAGCGATAAAAAAGGTGGTTTTAATCTTGTAGGCTATCATAATCCTCAGATTGATAAGATGATAGAACAGTCGCAAACGATGATAGATAGAAAAAAGTTAGGGAAAGTATGGCAAGATATGTTTGCGATTATTACCGATGATAATCCTTACCTCTTTTTATATATTCCCAATTCGATTACGGCAGTCAGCAAAAGAATCAAAAACATAGACCCAAGTTTACAGGGTATTTGGCATAATTATATACGATGGGAGAAAGAATAGTGATAATACTTTTTGATTTAGATGGAACATTGATAGATTCTACAGAGGCGATTTTGGAGTGTTTTCATCATACTTTTGATGTTTTTAAGCATCCTCAACCCACAGATGCAGCGATAAAAGCACTGATAGGCTATCCTTTGGATAGTATGTATGCAGATTTAGGTGTAGGTGAAGATAAGGTGTGGGATTTTGTGGCGAGTTATAAAGAGTGTTATAGAAAAATTTCTACGCAAAAAACTTTTTTGTTGGAAAACGCAAGAGAAGCTGTGATGCAAGCGAGTCAATTTGCTAGTTTAGGCATAGTGACGACAAAAACAGGGACTTACTCGAAGATACTGATGGAAAATTTTGGTTTGATGCAGTATTTTGATGTTTTAATTGGTCGAGAAAATGTAGAGAAACCTAAACCTGATGCAGAGCCTATTGTCAAGGCACTTGAACATTTTGATATAGAAAATAAAGAAGTTTGGATGATAGGAGATACAGAATTAGACCTTAGGAGTGCAAAAAATGCGCAGATAAATGCTGTTGGTGTCCTTTGTGGATATGGCATACAAAAAGATTTGCAACAATATACACCATACATATATAATAATACCTATGAGGCTATAGAGTATTTAAAAAGTAGAAAATACTCACACTTAAACTAAGAAAAGAGGTAGAGTGAAAATATCAAGCTATATTTAAGTCCTACTTGCCTAAAATGCTAGGAATAGAACTATATAGAAAATAATTTTAATAGCTTTCTTAATAAACTCAAGGAGAATATATGCTAGAAATTAGATGGCATAGTCGTGCTGGACAGGGTGCTGTAACAGGTGCTAAAGGTTTGGCAGATGTAATTTCGACAACTGGTAAACATGTGCAGGCTTTTGCATTTTATGGATCTGCTAAGCGTGGAGCTGCAATGACAGCTTACAATCGTGTGAATGATGAAGTTATTATGAATCATGAAAAATACATGGAGCCAGATTATGTATTTGTAATCGATCCTGCTCTTGTATATACGACAGATGTAACTATAAATGCAAAAGAAAATACTATATTTATAATTACTACACACATGACGAAAGAAGATTTAATTGCTTCTCAGCCTAAGTTAGAGGGAAAAACAGTTTATACTGTTGATTGTATTAAAATTGCACAAGAGACGATAGGTCGTGCGATTCCAAATACTCCAATGCTTGGTGCATTTATGAAAATTTCTGAAATGTATGATATAGAATTCTTTAAAGAGAGTATGAAAAGAATTCTCGCAAAATTACCACAAAAAATTGTTGATGCAAATATGTTGGCTATCCAACGTGCATACGACGAAGTGAAATAAGGAACTAATATGGCAAATACAGGTTGGGATGAATTTGAAATCGGAGCAATGCTTCGTACATTTGAAGGTGAAGCTGGCGATATAGCGGGAACACTTCAAGAGGATCGAAATTATACACAAAATAGTTCATTTAGTGCGAGTGTTGCTGATTGGAGAATTGAAAAGCCAGTTTTTAACAAAGATTTTTGTATAGATTGTCAATTTTGCTGGATTTATTGTCCAGATATGTCAATTATTTCTCGAGATAAGAAGATGATTGGTATAGATATGGATCACTGTAAAGGGTGTGGAATTTGTGTTGAGGTATGTCCAACAAATCCTAAATCACTTTTAATGTTCCCAGAAAAAGAAGAAGAAGAAGAAGTAATTGCTGCATGGCCAGCGAAAGAAAAGAAGGAAAAATAGATGGCATTTGATAAAGTCGAATTAAAAGATATTGAAGTATGGGATGGTAACTTTGCAGCTTCTCAAGCATTAAGACAGTGTCAAATAGACGTTGTTGCTGCATATCCTATTACTCCATCAACCCCAATTGTTGAGGGTTATGGAAACATGAAAGCAAATAACCAAATTGAGGGTGAATTTGTAATGGTTGAGTCTGAGCATGCCGCTATGAGTGGCTGTATAGGTGCTGCTGCTGCTGGTGGTCGTGTTGCTACTGCAACATCTTCACAAGGTTATGCACTTATGGTTGAGACACTTTACCAAGCATCAGGTATGCGTTTACCGATTGTACTCAATGTAGTAAACCGTGCATTAGCTGCTCCACTCAATGTAAATGGTGACCATTCAGATATGTACCTTGGTCGTGATAGTGGTTGGATTCAGCTTGATGCTTATTGTCCTCAAGATGCATATGATTTAAATTTTATAGCATTTAAAGTAGCTGAAGACCATGATATAAGACTTCCAGCCATGGTACATCAAGATGGTTTTATGACTTCACATACGGCACAAGGTGTGCATACTTTAGATGATGACACTGCTTATGGTTTTGTAGGGGATTTTCAACCTATGAATGATATGCTTGACTTTGAACATCCAGTAACTCATGGTGTACAAACAGAAGAAGATTGGCATTTTGAACATAAAGCGCGCCAACATAATGACCTTATGACAAAAGTTTTACCAAAAATTCAAACTGCTTTTGATGATTTTGAAAAAATTTCAGGTCGTAAATATAATCTTGTTGAAAAATACGATATGGATGACGCGGATGTAGCAGTTGTTTGTATGGGAACTTCAGTAGAAACTGCTCGTGAAGTAGCAGGGGAAATGAGAGCTAAAGGTATAAAAGCGGGTGTTGTAGGTATTCGTGTTGTACGTCCTTTCCCATTCTTTGAGATTGCTGAAGCACTTAAAGAGGTAAAAGCAATAGCAGCACTTGATAGAAGTTCACCAAATGGTGCGCCGGGTATGTTGTTTAATGAAATTGCAGGAGCTCTTTTCAATACAGATACAAAAGCACTTCTTTCTGGATATGTTTATGGTCTTGGTGGTCGTGACTTGACAAAAAAACATTTAGTTGATTTATATACTGAGCTTCAAGCGAATGTTGATGCTGGTAAAGTTACAACTCAATTACAACAATTTATCGGTGTTCGTGGACCGAAATTATCATTTTTATAAGGAGAAAACTATGAGTGAAATGAAAAAAATTAAAAACTTAAAAGAGTTTTCTACATCAGCAGACCGTTTTGAAGGAGCTAACCTTCTTTGTCCAGGTTGTGCGCACTCTATCATTGTTCGTGAAGTTTTAAATGCAACAAATGATGATTTAGTTCTTGCAGCATCAACAGGTTGTTTAGAAGTTTGTACGGCTGTTTATCCATATACATCATGGGATGCTTCTTGGATTCATATTGGTTTTGAAAACGGTTCTACTGCAGTTGCAGGGGCTGAAGCAATGTATAATGCACTCAAAACAAAAGGTCGTCTCAAGCAGCCTGACCGTAACCCTAAGTTTGTAGCTTTCGGTGGTGATGGTGCTTCTTACGATATCGGTTTTCAGTGGATTTCTGGTTGTATGGAACGTGGGCATAACATGATGTATGTTGTTTTAGATAATGAAGTCTATGCAAATACAGGTGGACAGCGTTCATCTTCTACACCAATTGGTTCAAGTACAACTACTGCACCAGCAGGTAAAGTAAGTTATGGTGAGAGAAAAAACAAAAAAGACATGGTATCTATCATGGCATCTCATCAGATTCCTTACTCTGCACAAGTTGCTCCAAACAAATGGAAAGATATGGTGAAAAAAATCCAACACGGTATGGCAGTAGAAGGGCCAGTATTTATTAATGCTGTTTCTCCTTGTACAACTGAGTGGAAATTTGACCCTAAAGATACAATGATGATTACTGATTTAGCAACAGATTCTTTAGTATTCCCTCTTTATGAGATTATTGATAATCATGAACTGAACATTACATATAGACCAAAAAATGTAGTTCCTGTTGAAGAGTATCTTGCAGCACAAGGGCGTTTTAAACACCTTTTCAAAGATCAGTATAAATACCTAATCAAAGAGTGGCAAGATAGAGTAGATGAAAAATGGGCGTATCTACAACGCCGAGAAGAAGCTCGCGTTTAAGAAGCTTTTAGCTTCACAGCATCTTGCACAAAAATCCAATATGGCAGGCTATAGCCTAGCCTTTATTGGATTTTTTGCACAATTTACTGCAAATCTAAAACTTCTTTTTTAGATATTAATCTTCATTTTTCAATTTCCTATCAAAATTTTTCGCTACAATACTCTTAATTAAAATTAAGGAAATAATAATGCCACTTTTAGACTCTTTTACAGTTGACCACACAATTATGCCAGCACCAGCAGTACGAAAAGCAAAGGGGATGAAATCACCTTCTGGAGATGCTATCACAGTCTATGATTTGCGTTTTTACAAACCAAATGTTGATAAAATGGATGGACGAGGTATTCACACACTTGAACACCTTTTTGCAGGATTTATGCGGGATCATTTAAACTCTAAAAAAGTAGAGATTATTGACCTTTCACCTATGGGATGTCGTACTGGATTTTATATGTCAGTCCTTGGAACTCCTGATGAAAAAAAGGTTGCAAAAGCTTGGAAAAAAGCAATGGAAGATGTTTTAAAAGTGAAAAGTGAAGCTGACATTCCAGAGCTAAATATTTATCAATGTGGTACATTTAAAATGCACTCTCTTAAAAATGCAAAAAAAATAGCTAAGGATATTTTAAGTGAGAAAATTGGCATTATGGATAATGAGGCATTAAAACTGAGTAAAAAGAAACTCAAAGAGATTAACGGCTAATGCTTATTCTCGTACCTATGGACTCTGATGATGTCCATGAAGCAAAAATTACATCAGTAGCAGATGCTAAAATATGGGCGCAACTTTGCATAGAAGAGGGTGAACTTGTTGAAGTTCTTCATCATGAAAGATATGATGGCTTCTCTCCTTGGAGTGAAGCTGTCGTTGTCAATAGCGATGGCGAAAGTGTAATGGATTTTATAAATATGGCAATGATAGTACTTGTAGCACATACACAAAGAACCATTGATGATATTGTAGAAGCCTACTTATTTAGAGAACTTCACGACCTTGCTTACTAAGTTTTTAGAACTTTTCCATCCCCTTCCGGGGAATCATTATCTTCATGTAACAAAAGAGCAAAACGATATAAGTGATGCACTTGCAAAACTTCTTGTGTCGGTGGAAGGTAAACTCAGTATTGCACTTCTTTCAGAAGAAGATTTAAAAAATGCAAAACCTTTCCGAGCCCTTCCACGGGATAATGATATAGTAGTCTTTCAAGATATTTTTTCTCAACATAAAAATCAATCTACTATTTTAAAAATTGCCTATAGAACTTTGGCAAATAGTGCAGAGATTGTTATTTTAGAAAAAAAATCTATTTTAGATATAGAAGCTCTAAAAAACACCTTAGAAGAACATGAGTTTCGTACTCCAAATCATCTTGATATTTTAGACGGGTATGATATCGTTGTCGCAAAAAAAATGCACATGTGGGGCGCGGGTCTATAAGAATTACAATATGAATAAGGATAATTGATGTTATACACAATCATACATGCAATACACATTTATGCTGTATTTATTTACGGTGGATTTTTATTTGTTGATATTTTATTTTTATCTAAGATGCAACAAACATTAACTGAAGAAGAACATAAAAAAGCGAGAGAAGCAATTATGATTCATGTGAGAAAGGTTGTTCCTTATTCTCTGATGGTCGCAGTCCTTGCAGGTCTTTATATGATTTTTCATATCTTTGGGGAGATAAGTAGCGACGGACTTTCATATTTTCAAACTATGTTAAGTATCAAAGCATTTTTAGGTTTATGGCTAGGTTTTCGTGGGGTAAATCAAAAGTTCTTTGGTATTAATCCTTGGATTTTTAAAAGTCATATTTTTCCATTTTCTTTAGTTGTAATGATAATTTTACTTTCACAAATTATGTACTTATAGATGTTTGATAACGAATTTCACACAATGACTTTAAGTGAAGATGGTTCATATACGGCTTATTCAAAAGAGTATGATGAGCATTATCACTCAACAAAAGATGGTGCCTTGTATGAGTCTATGGTAAAACATGTCATTCCTGCATTTAAGTTTAAAACACAAGAAGATGAAATTATAATTTTAGATATCTGCTATGGTCTAGGATTTAATACTTTGGCTACACTCTATCATCATAAACAAAATAATTTGACATCAAAATTAAAGATATATTCACCAGAATTAGATGCCAGTTTGGTGAAATCTTTAGTTGACTTTAGCTATCCAAAAGAGTTTGAGACCTTGAAACCTATTATAAAAGCACTTTCAGAAATAGGTGTCTATGAGGATGAATATTTTTATATAGAACTCTTTCTAGGTGATGCAAGAGAATATATTAAAAAATTTACTGATAAATTTGACATTGTGTACCAAGATGCTTTTTCTCCCTCATCCAATCCAGCACTTTGGACACAGGAGTATTTTACAGAGATTAAAAATGCACTTAAAAGTGATGCTATTGTAACAACATACTCTATTGCGCTTGCAACAAGACTTGCTTTACATGAAAATAATTTTTTCATTTATCTGCATCGTGGAGAAAAGTATAGGGCTGCGACTGTAGCATCCTTGAGTCCACTTAAAGGCTTAGAAAAAGTAGATATGCAACATAAAATAAGTTGTAATCCAGATGCTCAATCTTTACGAGATTAAAAAATACGCTTAGTTATAAGCGTATGTCCACCCTGTTAGATTATGCTCTTTGGCTTGTTCAAAGGCATCAGAATCTGCTAAAAAATCCATTACAAACATCACTTCATAAGGGATACTTTTTTGATCTTTTGAATCAACTAAAAGTAAGGGCATTGGAGTGTCTTGTGCTGAACTTAAAGCAAAGCCAACAGGCATAAGTTGGCTCATGAGTTCTTTGGGTTGCCCAATTTTATTTTCTTGTAAGAATTTTTTTAATATTGCAGTATGTATCTCTTGTGGTAAATTCTCACTCGTGTTTAAAAAAATGGTAAATTGAAGAGGTGTCTCTTTAAAAACCTCAGGAGCAGGGGTTGCCATGATGATGTACTCTACATTTTTTAAGTGGTTTTTTAAGGCTATCGGGTCTAAATATTTATCGGTATTAATTACTTTTGCTTCCATGAAGTCCTCTATTGTAAATTTTATAGAATTTTACCTTGAATTGGTATAGGATATGCTTATAAGAGAAAGATAAGGAGATTTATGAAGTTTATTGAAACACTCAAGCTCAAAAGCCGACTCTTTATTCTTTTTATTTTAATTGCCTTAGGACTCGTAAGTGTCGGAGTAATAGGCTCTCTATATGTAAAAAGTATGAAAAAAAATATTGATGCTGTCTATTTTGGTGCCTTGATTCCTGTAAGTGAATTGAACGATATTTTACATACCTACAATGCTACTCTTGCAAAAACCATCTATAAGTCACAGCGTCTTGAATTGAGTTTAAGTGAAACAAGTTCAGAGATAGAAAATGCTCTATTTAGTATACAAACAAAATGGAAAAGTTATCGTTCGCATTTTAAACGCGATGATGAGAAAGAGTATGTTGATTATACAAGTTTAGAGATTCAAAAGACAAATCTTTACTTTAAAAGAATTTTACATTATGCTCTTGCTGGTCAAGATTTGAGTAAACTATCTGTAAATACTTTGGAAGGAAAACTCTTTCATATTACTGCTGTGTTAGAAAAACTGACCCATTATGAGATGAATGTTGCTAAGTATGAGCGTAAAGCATTTTTACAAGAGTATGATGCGGCAGTTTCAACCTTAGGCTATGTTTTAAGTTTTATAATCATCTTGTTACTCAGTATATCTTATTATGTATTTGCAAGTATTCAGTATGACCATGTTCGTCTTGAAATTGCAACAAAAAAGCTTAAAAAGGCAAACAAAAAACTTGAGCGTGCTTCTTATATTGATTCTTTAACAAATCTTTACAATAGAAGATATTTTAATCATATTTATGAAAAAACACTCAAGCAGGCGAGACGGGATAAAAGTTATATTACTTTTATGATGTTAGATATAGACTTTTTTAAACAGTACAATGACACATATGGGCATGTTGCTGGAGATGAGACTTTAAAACAGGTCTCTGAGGTTTTACAAAACAGTGTGAGACGTCCGAGTGATTATGTCTTTAGATTAGGTGGTGAAGAGTTTGGTGTTTTACTGGCAAAAACAGATGAAACAAATAGCGCTCGCTTAGCCAGAGAGATTTGCGATAATGTTCGAGCGCAAAAAATAGAACATAAAAACTCTAAAGTTCATCAGTATGTGACTATCTCTATCGGTGTGGTTTGTTGTATAGCGGATGAAGCCTTAAACGATGAGTTACTTATCTCTCGAGCAGATGAAATGCTTTATCATTCTAAAGACACAGGACGCGATAGATATACTATTACTACATCCTTTAGTAGTACACCAGCAGCAGAAGTCGCTTAAAAGTTAATGCCCTTGCTTAAAGCGAAAACCTTCTGCAAGAAGGAGTGGACGGATTTTCTCTTTGAGTTCCCCTTGAAATTCCATGAAGTTGTTTTTAAAACTTCCACCACAACCAAGCTTTTTTTTAAGTGACTTGAGGAGTTTTGTGGCATCTTCTGAAGTGATTTGAAATTCGCCTACTAAAGTAACCGTTTTACCTCTGCGTTTTTCTTTTGCAAAGTGTAGAAAATGTTTTTCAGCTACTATCACTTCATGAGAAATCTTTATTTTTTTAGATTCTACTTGATTCCACTCATCGTTAAAATCAGCTCCCATGAAAATATCGAGTTTTTTTCCACGGCTCATTTGACAACTTTTTGTTTTAAAATACTCATCGTTTGAGTGTTATAATCTTCATTTTCTATGGCTAATTGTATCTCTTCAAATGTATGAATTTGTGAGTTGTAGACAACAACAAATACCGTATCATCTTCTTGTAAAAAAGTTTTTTCCCCATAAGGAGTATATCGAGTAGCACCTATACTAATGAGTGCTTGAGTTGGATAAGAAGAATCTTTTATATAGGCACTGAGATGCTCAAGTGGTCCAAAGTCCTCTTGTGTATTGAGTTGGTTTTGCATCCAATCGGTAAGTTTTTCATAAAAATAGCTATAGCCATGAAGGGCTACATTCTCTCCATAAGCATAAATCTCTTCACCGCGTTGAAGAAAACTACAGATACTAAATGTATCCATTATGCCACCATCTTCAAACTTGTCTATAGGAAAAAGAGTCTGACTTACACCTTTTGAGTTTGTTCCCCAGTTCTTTTTATCACTGATTTTATTAGCACCTGCAACTCTGATAGAAGCATCATTATAAGCTCCAAAATGAGTAGGTGTGATTTTACTTACTTTACCCTCTGCATACTCAAGTGTACAAACAAGTCCCACTTCTGGTTCTGCTTGGACATTAACATCTTCTTTTGGAAGGTTTAAAAGCTCTGAAGAAAGAGGAAAAGTTTTGAGGATTTTTTTGGCTTTGTTTGAGTGAGAGTGTGGTAGAAAGAAAGGAAACATACCCTTAGGGGCTGCTTCCTCTGCTGTTATAATCTCTTTAAATTCCTCAAGTTCTCCTGCTTGTGCAAGATGCAAAGCAAAATTTCCAGCGATACCTAGACCCAAAAAATCTTGAGTGATTTGCATTTAGATATTCCCTTTGTCTCTTTGTTCTGCAAACTCTTCATAAGAGCCTTTAAAGTCTATGAGTGTGCCATCGTTTTGTACTTCTATGATTCTATTTGCAAATGCATCGAGTAACTCACGGTCATGAGAAACACAGATAACATTGCCTTTAAACTCATGGAGTCCTTCACCTAAAGCGACAATCGCTTCAAGGTCAAGGTGATTTGATGGTTCATCAAGCACTAAAAAGTTTCCATTTTCAAGCATCATTTTAGAGAGCATCATTCTGTGCTTTTCTCCACCCGATATACTTACAACTGATTTTTCTTGTTGTTCACCATTAAAAAGCATACGTCCTAGACAGTTTCTTATCTCGGCAATTTCACGTTTAGGGTCAAAGGCTCGTAACCAGTCATAAAGTGTTCCTTCCCCTTCAATAATGTCTGCAGTATCTTGAGGAAAATATGAAGGTTCAATAGTTGCACCCCAAGTAACAGTTCCCGTACTTGGTTTTATCTCTTCCATCATGATTTTAACTAAAGTAGATTTCCCAACACCATTACCACCGATAAGGGCTACTTTTTCATTTGGCTCAAACTTGAGTGAAATGTCCTTAAGAACATGATTTTCACCATAAGAGTGAGAGACATTTTCAAGTTGAAGTGCTTCATCCCCCATTGTTCGTTTTGCTTTAAAAACGATGGAAGGGTCACGTCGTGATGAGGGCTTGATGTCTTCTATTTCGAGTTTATCAAGTTGTTTTTGACGGGATGTTGCTTGTTTTGCTTTCGATGCATTTGCAGAGAAACGACGCACAAAAGCTTCGAGTTGTTCTTTCTCTTTTTGTTTTTTTGCATTGTCAAGTTCTAGTTGTTTTGCCATAACATTTGCTGCAAGGTACCAGTCATCGTAGTTCCCTGTAAACTCACGGATTTTTTGGTAATCAACATCAAGAATGTTTGTTACAACTGAGTTTAAAAAGTGTCTATCGTGAGAGATGACAACCATTGTCCCTTCATGGCGTTGGAGTTCATTTTCTAACCAGCTAATTGTTTCCATATCTTGGTTATTGGTAGGCTCATCAAGGAAGAGGACATCGGGTTTTGGAAAGAGGACTTGTGCTAAAAGGACTTTAAATTTATCTGCACTATCGAGTGTTGACATCAGGTCATTATGATTTTCAACAGGAATCCCCACATTCGCAAGAATTTTGCCAATGTTTACATCGTATTCGTATGTAGGGTCTTCTTCCACACAAATCACTTCTAAATCTGCTAAACGATTGTTTGTTGCATCATCTTCAAAGTCACCAGTAACATATAACTCTTCTTTCTCTTTAATTGCATCATATAAACGCTTATTTCCATAAAGAACAGCATCCATAATCGTGTAATCTTCAAAAGCAAATTGATTTTGCCCAAGAACTCCTACCTTGTTTGCTTTAGGGATGATGACTTCACCATCGTACTCGTTAATCTCTCCAGAGAGAATTTTTAAAAAAGTGGTTTTCCCTGCTCCATTTGCTCCTATGAGACCATATCTTTTATGACGGTCTAACTTGAGATTGATTTCTTGAAATAAAACTCTATTTCCATAGCGCATTGTGAGGTTTTGAACTCTTACCATATAAAACTCTTTTTCTATAATTTTTCGCGATTATAGCTAAGAGTTGTTTAAAACTTAATTATTCTCCAAGATAGAGCTGTCGAGGACGGGCAATCTTCGTACTTGTATCTTTTTTGAACTCTATCCATTGACTAATCCATCCAACGGTTCTCCCAATCACAAAAACAGGGGTAAACATAGATTTTGGAATCTTGAGTGCTGTTAAAATAACTCCAGAATAAAAGTCTATATTTGGGTAGAGTTTGCGTTTGATGAAGTACTCATCACTGAGTGCAATTTGTTCTATTTTATTGGCGATTTGCATGAGGTTTGAATCTAAATCGAGTTCATCTTTAAGCTTGTCTTGTAAGCCTTTGAGTATTTTAGCTCTCGGGTCAAAGTTTTTGTACACACGGTGTCCAAACCCCATAAGTCTAAACTCATCATCAGGGTTTTTAGCTCGTGCTATAAACTCATCAACTCTATCTACGCTGCCTATCATTTCAAGTTGTTTGATGACAGATTCATTTGCTCCACCATGCGCACGACCCCAAAGTGCAGAGATACCAGCACTAATGGCAACATAGGGATGCGCCCCAGTTGAAGCCACGCCTCGAACTGTGCTTGTGGATGCATTTTGTTCATGGTCTGCATGAAGGGTAAAGATAGTATCAAGTGCTTCGATTTCAATAGGGCGAATGACTTGTTCTCCCTCTACATCTATGTGCATACGTTCATGTGGATAGGCTCGAAGCATATATAAAAAGTTTTCTGTGAAACTTCTATTGATGTCAGGCTGAATAAATGCAGCCCCAATAGAATGTCTGTAGGCAAATGCCGCAATCGTCGGCATTTTTGCAACAATACGTCTTGCCATCTCTTGGTACTCACTATCATTCTGTGGATTTAAGTGATTATAAAAAAATGTAGAGAGGGAAGCAGAAGCCGCTGAGAGTGTTGCCATGGGATGCGCACCTGTTGGAAAAGCATCAAAAAGATGTGTGAGTCCATTGTGTAAAAAAGAACGATGACGCAACTCCAAATCAAAAGCATAAACTTCTTCTTTTGTAGGGAGCTTTTCATTTAAAAGTAGATAACAAGTCTCAAGATATGAATGATTATTTGCCAAATCTTCTATGGTTTTTCCTCTATAGCGTAGCTCCCCCTTCGCCCCATCGATAAAGGTAATTTTTGATTTACAGCTTGCTGTTGAAGTGTAGCCATTATCAAAAGTAAACATTCCTGTTTGGGCATAAAAGCTAGAAATGTCTACAACACTAGGACCACGAGTAGCCTCTTTTATCTCAAACTCATACACTTTACCTGTTGTATTATCAGTCATTGTTACTGTAGGTTTCATGATATTTCCTTATTTAGATACTCTTTTGGCTCAACTAATTCGCGGTTAAATTTTTTCTTTTTAAATTTTGCTCCTAAAAATTCACAGATGAGTTGGGTGTCTTTGTAGGCATTGCCTAGACAGCTTGTCGCTCCAGGGGAGGGGGTCATGTTAAAGACGATGCCTTCTCCAGTAGTAATTTTTGCTTCACCTAAAAAGAGTTTTTTTGCTTTTTTGTCTATAACTTGTGGGCGGAGTCCTCCGATACCTTCTGCAAACTCTATGTCATCTTCACCCATGGAAGGGACTATCTTTTGTACCTCTTTTGCAAAAAGCTTCCCTCGAATGCCAGGGATTTCATAGAGAAAGTTTTTGATGGCATACTCTCTGATGTCATCATCATGCATCAAATCATAAAATACTTCCATAACCTCTTTTGAAGGGGCAAGTGTTTCTAGAAAATCTAAGAAGTGTGAGCCATGGTAGCGTTCAAGATTTGGTAAAACAATGGCAGTAGGTCCAAAACGGATGGTATTACCATGGACGATGTCAGGGTCTCCATGAATGGCGGCAAAAGGGAGTTTTGGATTTTGGATGGTGTAGACTTTTGATTTGAGTGAATCTACCTTTGAGTAGTAAAAACTTCCTCCCACAGGGAGACAAGAATAATCCTCTCCATGTCCCATTTGATGTGCTAAGAGAAGTGAATGTGCGCCTGCATTGACAACAACATAGTCACTGTAGTAGTGTTCGCCTGCAACCATAAGTTCAAATTTATCGCCTATTTTTTTTATACTTTCAACTTCTTTACTAAGATAAACATCAATATTGTCATTTTCTATTTGTGCATTTTTGACAAAACTTTTGGCAATTTCTCCAAAGTCAATAGCACTCCAGCGTTTTGTTGTACCCATCGCTGCGATGTCTTCATTTTTATCTCTGCCTTTGAGGAGTGCTGGTTCTATTTGTGCGAGTTTCTTTTTGTCCCAGTATTCCATATAAGGAAAAGCTTTTTTAAATGCCTTATATCTTTTTTTGATAAACTTTACTTCTTCTTTCCCCACACCGAGTGCCATTTTCGGGATTTTAAACATATATTTGTTCTCATACCCATAAAGTTTGCCATAGTTTTCAACCATCGTAGCAGTTTTGTTGGTTTTGATGGCTTTTTCTAAGGTGTAATTTGTCTCAATATCTCCACAATGAAGGGTTTGCGAGTTTCCTTTTGCATTTGAATTGAGTGAAGCAATAGTATCGTACTTTTCAAAAAGTGCAATATTTTTAATATTGGTATATTTTGCAAGTGTAAATAAAAGCGCACTTCCTGAGATACCCCCACCAATCACAATGACATTGTAATAATTTTTCTTTAGCATTATTAACTCCTCTTATCATAATTGTATCGAATTTATTGTAAACTTTGATATGCAAATTAGAGAATTAGATTTAAAAGAGTTAGAGACTGCTTATGATGTGCTTGTTCAACTCAGAAATGAGCTGAGTTATCAAGAGTTTGAAGACCTTATTTATGATATGCGACATATGGAGTATAAAATGATAGGGATATTTGACAAAGGGAAACTTCTAACATATGCGGGTGTTGCTGTACAAACAAACTTGTACCATAAACGCCATTTATATGTTTTTGACCTTGTAACAGATGTCCATTTTCGAGGGCAGGGCTATGGTGTAATGATGTTAGATTACTTGCTCGATTATGCAAAGATGGGGATGTGTACGAGTATGGTACTCTCTTCAGGTTTTGCAAGAGAAGATGCCCATCGATTTTATGAAAAAGATGGATTTGTTAAAAAAAGCTTTGTGTTTGTGAAAACTTTATAACAAATTGCAAAAAATTTGATAAAATTCCAAAAATATTAAAACAGAGGTAAAATAAATATGGCAGGATTTCCAACAAATATAGGATGTAAAAACCCAGATTGTGTAGCAAAAGAGATATGTAAAAGACAAGTAATCGCAAAAGATGGTTCAGCTGTTGAGGTGCGTAGTTTCGGTGGAACAGCAGAGAAAAAATGTGGGAAGTTCTTAGAAAAGTAAAGAATGAGATACATTCTTATAAGCTTAGCACTCTTTTTGAGTGCTTGTAGCATCAAACATTATGAGCAAACAGAGACAAAGATTTTTGTGATAAAATCGCCTTTACTTCGGTTTGCAGATTTAGCATATATTCGTAACAGCGAAAATGCTGTGCAAGTAGAACTCTTTGTTGCTGGAAAATCTATCAAAAAAATAGCAATCAATCATCTCGTTTGTGTGGATGAGGGATGTGTGAGTAAGAGTACATTTAACACAAAATATCTCAATGCAAACTACCCTTCAAATATACTTCAAAATATTCTTTTAGCCAAAGCAATTTATAATGGGAAAAATAGGGTGCAAATGCAAAATGGTTTTGTCCAAAAGATACAAACAGAAAATGTAAATATAAAGTATACTGTAACAAATAAAGTAACACTGTTTAAAGATAGAAAAAACAAAATAATTATAAAGATAAAGGATACAAGCTTATGAAAACAAAATTTGTAGGAGCGCATGTAAGTGCAAGTGGGGGTGTTTTTAATGCTGTCGCAAATGCAGAGGCCATAGGAGCGCAAGCATTTGCTCTTTTTACAAAAAATCAGCGCCAATGGGTAGCAAAAGATTTAGAAACAGCGACAATAGACAAGTTTAAAAAAGCACTTGATGCAAGTGGAATTTTACCAAAACACATTTTACCGCACGATAGTTATCTCATCAACCTCGGACATCCCGAAGTTGAAAAACTTGAAAAATCACGTAATGCCTTTGTGGATGAACTCCAGCGTTGTGAACTTCTAGGGCTTGATAGACTGAACTTTCACCCCGGAAGTCATTTAGCAAAAGTAGCCAAAAAAGATAAAGAAAATCGTGAAGTGATGGCACCTATAGAAGATGTCTGTTTAGATACGATTGCAGAGTCTATCAACATCGCTCTTGATAAAACAGAGGGTGTGAGTGCTGTTTTAGAAAACACAGCAGGACAGGGGAGTAACCTTGGATGGCGATTTGAACATTTAGCACATATTATTGATAGAGTTGAAGATAAATCTCGTATAGGGGTTTGTATAGATACTTGTCATATGTTTACAGCAGGGTATGACATCAGAACAGAAGAAACATATAAGAAAACATGGAATGAATTTGAAAAGATTGTTGGGTTTAAGTACTTGATGGGCATGCATATAAATGACTCAAAGCCACCATTGGGTTCGCATGTAGATAGACACCACTCCCTTGGAAAAGGTGAAATTGGACTCGATGCCTTTCGCTTTATCATGAATGATGAGAGAATGGATGATATTCCCTTGATTTTAGAAACAATTGATGAGACTATCTGGAAAGAAGAGATAGAATTGCTCTATAGTTTTGTAAATTAAGTTTTATTTGAGTAAGATTACTCCAGATTAAAAAAGGGTCTTTGAATGAAAAAAGCAGTTTTACTCTCTTTCCTTACTAGTGTATACCTTGTAGCGGGTGGCTATAAAATCCCAGAAAACTCAACAAATGCCGTCGCTCTGGGTGCTGCAAATGTCGCACATAATCACGAGAGTGCAGATGCAGCCTTTTATAATCCTGCAAAAATGGTCTTTATGAGTGATAAAAATCATATTGATGCAAACTTGATTTATATTGGGCTTGAGAAAGTCCAGTATAAAGGGACAACAGGCAATGAGTCTTCAGAATCAGAAGATTATATAATCCCGAATTTACATTATGTTTCTTCTGCCTTAGGCGATAATGGTGCGAGAGTAGGTTTAAGCATTGTTTCTCCTGGAGGACTTTCAAAACGATGGAAAGGGACACAAGGGAGTAAAAGTGCAGAAGAATTTACTTTAAAAGTGCTTGAAATCAATCCTAGTGTTGCTTTTAAAATAAACGATACATTGAGTTTTGCAACAGGTTTTAGAGTTTTATACTCTCAGGGGATTGCTAAAGCAATCCCTGCTACTGGAGTAGTTTCACAAGATATGAAGGGTAACTCCATAGATTTTGGATACAATCTTGCCCTTGCCTATAACCCAACAAAAGCGATAGAGATGGGTATTACTTATCGTTCAAAAGTAGATTTGAATCTTGAGGGTGATGCAAATCTACAGCATCCTTTACTTACGACAGGAAATTATGCTGTGAATGTAAGTGTACCTTTACCTGCTGCTCTGAATGTAGCAGTAGCCTACACATTAGCAAGTAAAACAACTTTAGAGTTAGTTTATGAGAGAACTTATTGGTCTTCTTATAAAGAACTTGATTTTAACTATCAAAATGCAACAGCAGAAGCGATATTTGGTTTGCCAAGAGCAAAAAATTGGAAAGATACTAATACTTATAGAATAGGGCTTACACAAGAGTTACAAGACCTTACACTGATGGCTGGATATGTGTATGATAATACCCCTGTACCCAATGGAACACTTGGTTTTGAACTCCCCGACACAGATTCACAAGCTATTTCTTTCGGTGGTCGTTATCGTGTGAATGAGAGTACTGATATAGGCTTATCTGTACTTTACTCCATGCATGAGAGTAGAACGGTAAACAATAGTAGCTTAACTGGTGAATTTAGTGATGGCAATGTTCTTGGTGTATCTCTTGGCTTAGGCTATAAATTTTAAGGAATAACTTGAAAACATTAGTAGATTTTTTATCCAATCCTAAGATTGAAAAAACAGATATCTTCATCCATCTCAAATGTGGAGCAAATGAAGCACTTGTGTTGCGCTATTTAACAAAAAGATATATGCAAGGTGAAGATGATATTTTAGTTTTGGAACTTTTACAAGAGTTATATGAGAGTACAAAGTACCAACATTTAGAGCATTTGTCTGAGGTAAAAAATCTTCTAGAACTCGGTTGGCTACACCAGCAAAGTTTTACTCCCTTAAAAATCTCCGAAGTAACACCCTTAGAATTGCTCAATGTTGCCGTTGGGCTGACTCCCTCGTTTTTAAAATTACTTCAAGAAGGCACTTTAGAACTTGATTTACCTGATATAAAACCTTATACTGACCATCTTGAATACTTGCAAGACCAATTTTTTCGTATAGAATTGTACGAAAAAATGAGTGCCGTGCGTCAAAATGTGCATGAACACTCTTTAGGTGTTGATAGAATCCAACATAAACTAGAGCTTTTAGAACAACGCATCAACGAGCGAGTTGTACAGACAAAAGAAGTGCTTGTTTTAGATAAATTTTTTAAACAAAAAAAGATAACTATTTTTGAAGAAGTGATTTTTATAGCCCTTCTACGTGAAGAATATAGTGCTTCTGAAACACCACTACGAGAGATGAATGCCTTGATAGATTTAATCTCTGTGGATGAGTATGAACGCATTAAAAATCGTTCGCTTTTAGAAGATGGTTCGAACCTTATCAGTAACGGGATTATTGATTATGAAGAGATACTCAATCCTTTTGGTGGAATTAGCCGTGCTTTTTACATTGTTGATGAGGTACTACAGAGTATTATCCATCCACAAAAAAGAAAAAAAGTAACGCGACTCAAGTTGGGTGCGCTTGTAGAAGAACAGGATATTTTTGAACTTATCGAGAGTGATACCTCTTTAGAAGATGTCGTTTTAAATGAAAAAACAGAAGAGACTCTCAACAATCTCATGCGTCAAGTGGATAAAGAAGTGATTGCTCGTTTGGTAAAATGGGGTGTAAAAGATAAAAAAAATGGTATAGATGCACGGATTATTTTTTATGGAGATGCAGGGACGGGAAAAACGATGACGGCATACTCACTTGCAAAGTCCCTTAAACGCCAAATCCTTGCATTTGATTGTTCTAAAATTCTTTCGATGTATGTAGGTGAAAGTGAAAAAAATGTGCGTAAAATCTTTGATACTTTTTATGAATTGAGTGAAAAAACAAAAACGGAACCTATTTTGTTACTCAACGAAGCAGATCAGTTTTTGGGAGCGAGAAGTAGCGGAAACATTACAGGCTCTGACCAAATGCACAATCAAATGCAAAACATTTTCTTAGAACAGATAGAAAATTTTCGGGGTATGCTCATCGCAACAACAAATTTACTTGAAAATATAGATAAAGCATTTTCACGGCGTTTTAACTACAAAATAGAGTTTAAAAAACCCAACAAATTGCAACGTGAAAAGCTTTGGGAACTTATGTTACCAAAAGACGCACCGTATGAAGCGGGTTTTGAAAGTTCTGCGTTAGCGACTTATGCTTTAACTGGTGGGCAAATTAATCTTATTATTAAAAACACAGCTTATAAAGTAGCGGTTAAAGAGGAAGCATTGTTTACTCTCAAAGATTTTAAAGATGAAATCTCTCGAGAGAAAGATGCAAACTTTGATAGTGAAAAATCTATGGGTTTTCTAAATAACTAGCCGAAAACTCTTAAAAAATTCTGTGTTGCGATTTGTGACATCCCCATGAAAAAATCTCCAAAATATACTTAAAATTAATACTCTTTTTGCTATAGTGCAGTAACTGTTTTTTCTAGTGCTATGTCACTAGAAGACAAATATTAAAATGAGTTATATTAAATATAACATAATTTGAATTTAAAGGTAGGTTTTATGGAGCATATAGTGACTTCAAATCCGTATTTTGGAGTATTTGTACTTTTTGTTATAACATTTGGTGCATTTACTGCTACTACGATTATTGCTCGTTTAGCGAGTCGTGCGCTAGCACGTAAAGATAGTGAAAAAATCAAGCTATCAGTGTATGAGTGTGGACCAGAAATCACAAAACAACCAAATAGAGTATCACCACAGTTTTACTTATTTGCATTGTTGTTTTTACTTTTTGATGTTGAAATCGTGTTCATGTTCCCATGGGCGGTAGATTTTAAAGCATTAGGTTGGTTCGGCTTCGCTGAAATGTTAATGTTCATCTTATTATTGGCAATTGGTTTTGCATATGCTTGGAAAAAAGGAGCCTTAGAATGGCACAACATAAAGTAAATTATACACAGGATGGTGGACTTCCAGTTGCACTGACATCTATCGATAAGATAGTAAACTGGGGACGTTCTAACTCACTTTGGGCATTGACTTATGGTCTTGCTTGTTGTGGAATCGAGATGATGGCATCAGGGGCTTCACGCTTTGACTTTGACCGTTATGGGACTATTTTCCGTGCTTCTCCACGTCAAGCAGATGTGATGATTGTTGCGGGAACTTTAACAAAAAAACATGCTGAGTTTATCAAACGTTTGTATGACCAAATGACAGAGCCTCGTTGGGTGATCTCTATGGGTTCATGTGCAAATACTGGTGGGATGTTTAACACTTATGCAACTGTACAAGGGTGTGATAGAATCATTCCTGTTGATTTATACCTTCCAGGGTGCGCACCGCGTCCTGAGACACTTCAGTATGGTGTCATGTTGTTACAACAAAAGATTCGTGCAAACAAAGCTGGTAATGCACAAAAAACTAAAAGGTTAATGTAATGAGAGCCTACACACCAAAAGATGATGTACAAGCGAAATCTTATTATACAGATAGATTTTATGTAGCACCACAAGTGCCAAAAGATGATGTATCCACTGATGCAGTTTTTAGTACTGATTTAGAAGTTATCAAAGCAAAATTTGAAGTAAAAGATGCTTTTATCCAAGTGGAACAAATGATTGTTTATATCAATGCAAATGATATTTATGGTGTTTTAGAGTTGATGCGAGATGAGCTTGCTTATACACAACTTACTGAAATGTCTGCGATTGATTGGTTAGCAAAAGATAATACTTTTGAGATTTTTTATCAAATGCTTTCTATGACAAAACGCAAGCGTATTCGTATCAAATACTTCATCGAAAATGGGCAAGCAGTGGATAGTGTTGAAAAACTTTTCCGTAGTGCTGATTGGTCTGAGAGAGAAATGTTTGATATGTTCGGAATAGAGGCAAATAATCATCCGTTTATGAAAAGAATCTTGATGCCATATGATTGGCAAGGGTATCCACTTCTTAAAACTTATCCATTAGAAGGGGATGAATTTGCTGCATGGTATGAAGTAGATAAGATTTATGGAAAAGAAGCACGTGATATTATAGGGCCTGAACTTCGTGATACTGCTAGAGTTGATAGATACGATTCTGAGCGTTTCGCTCGTCTAGGATTTGAAGTACCAAAAGGGACTGAAATCACGGATGATATGCCGAGAACTGAGCAAAACTACCAAGAAGAGGGTGGAGTGTTTATGGTAACAAAATTAGATAAAAAGTCGTCAAAAGTTATTGATGACCCACAAAGATAGGGTGGTAAAATATGGCACAAGTAAAAAATAGATT
>JALUWV010000002.1 GCA_027019335.1 Sulfurimonas sp.
CAAATGTTGGAGTAGGTTTCCTCTCTGCTATCGTAGATAATGTACCAGTTATGAGTGCAATCCTGAAATCATCACCAGATATGGACACAGCACAATGGATGCTTGTGACAATGACAGCAGGAATAGGAGGAAGTCTTATCTCTTTTGGTTCCGCTGCAGGTGTAGGAGTAATGGGAAAACTACGAGGTATTTATACTTTTGGTTCACACATGAAACACGCTTGGACTATTCTTGTAGGGTATATCATTTCTATCGCTATTTGGTATTTTCAGTTTGAGATTTTAGGTCTGTATTAAATTTTTGTTTAGAGTTTATCTCTTGGGATAAACTCTAAAACTGTCGCATCGATGCAAAAGCGTCTTTTGCCATCTTCTCTTGGAAACACATGTCCCAAATGAATCCCACTTTTTTTCGCAACAATCTCTATGCGTTGCATACCGTAGCTGTTATCTTTTTTTTCAACAATACCACCTTCTACTGCCTTATAAAAACTTAACCATCCCGTTCCTGAATGAAATCGTTCACGAGTATCAAAAAGTATATCGCCACTGAGCTTATCTACAAAAACACCATCAGGAGTATCTTTAAAGACAGCATACTGCTTACACCCTGGTGCATCTGTTCCCTCATGAAAGGCAACATTATAGGCTTGCGAATTTTTGCCTAATTTAAAATCTCCCAAAGTTTTGTAAAACTGTTTTATATCCATATATCCAGAATGTCCTATCACTTCTTTTCCATCTTTTATAAATAAGATTGTAGGTGTTGCAAAAAGTTTCGTTTGAAGCATAAAGTTCTTTAAATTTTTTGCAAAAACTGTTCTTAATGGAAGTGAACCATGATAGAGAGAACTCACATCTCTTTCAAACTTTTCACAATAAGGACAGTAATTTTGAGATTTGATAACAAGAATCTCTTTGCCTCCGAGTGGTAGCACTGACTTTTCTTGTGTTTTTACTTGAGAGAACTTCACTCCAGTTGCATGGTTTGGACAGTAACCAAAGGGATTTTTTTGGAGATAATCTTGATGATATGCTTCTGCTGGGTAAAATTTCACTAAAGGCTGTATCTCCGTTTTTATACTACTATATCCTGCCTTTGTAAGAAGTTTTTGATACTCTTTTTCAGTAGATTGTGCAATCTTTTCTTGCTTGATATTTGTGTAGTAGATAGCACTTCGGTAGTTATTGCCTATATCATTCCCTTGTCCATTGTATTGTGTTGGGTCATGGAGTTCCCAAAAAGATTTGATGAGAGTTTTGGCATCTGTTTTGCTTGTATCAAAAGTAACTCGTACTGATTCTGCATAATTTTTTCTTGCACTACTAGCTTCCAATCTTCGCATGGCAAGTACATCTTCATATGTAGGATTTGCATAGGTACCACCCGCATACCCCGATTCTGCTTTTACTACCCCTTGCATATGTTCAAAATGTTTTTCAACACCCCAAAAACAGCCTGCTGCAAATACTATTGATGTTATCATATTTTCACTCCTTTGAGGTATTATAACCTTTCTTTGTGTATCTTTTGTGTATAATCTCTCTTATGATTGCACAGAACTCCATAGAAGCCCTCAAGGCTCGACTTGATATTGTTGATGTTGTTGGAAGTTATGTAGAACTCAAAAAAGCAGGGGGGAACTTTAAGGCTCCATGCCCTTTTCATGATGAGAAATCTCCCTCCTTTGTAGTAAGTCCCCAAAAACAGATTTATCATTGTTTCGGATGCCTGCCACCGTATCAAAAAATAATGACTCCTGATGGCTATAGAAGTATTGTAGACATACATATTGGCGATAAAGTATATGCCGTAAATGGCTTAGAAACAGAAGTTATAGAGTCTGTATATCACACGAGTGAGTTTAATATTTTGGCATTTACGACAGCCTTGAGTGCGGATGTCTCTTGTTTTACTCAAAATCATGATATGCTCGTGGTAAAAAAAGAAGATGCTCTAAAGGAACTTCCATATTTAAGAGTTGAAAAAACACGACCTTTAAAGTTTTATGGTCGTATAAAAAAGAAACAAAGAGCGAATAATCTTAAAATTAAGAGAGAATTTGCAAATGATGTAGCTTTGGGTGACTACTTTGTGTATCCAGTACGAACAGCTATACTTCAAAAAGATGTGATAGATGTCTCTTCTCTTTGGGAAAAAAAGAACTTTGGTCCTAGCGTGCAAAAGATAGAGACTATATCTATCAATAAAGATTTTATGTGGTTAGCAGGTTTTTATGTTGCAGAAGGGAGTACATATCGTGGTGGTATAAAGTTTTCTATCTCGGCAAAAGAAGAGGAGTATGCTCAAAAGATTGTAGAAATTGTTGAAAAACTTTTTAATAAGAAGGCAAAGCTTTTTTTTCGTAAAGAGAGACCTACCTCTTTAGAAGTAACTATCTCAAGTACAAATTTAGAGTATATTTTTGCTCACTTATTTAACAAAGGTGCTGAAAACAAATCCTATCCATTTTGGTTTAATTCTTTAGAAAAAGAATTTAGAGAATCCCTATTTCAAGGACTTATGGATGGCGATGGCTGCTATAGTAGAAATACTTATGACACAATAAGTGATACTTTAACAAATGAAATACTAGATTTGGCAATTTCACTAGGGAAATTACCAAGTTGTCGAGTGACTCAAAAGAGTGTAGATAAACATGGTGTGAATCATAAGAAATCGTATACTATTTATTTTAAGAAACGAGAATCTATAGAGAGTTTTTATGAGTATATTGATGGAGTGCAATATCTTTTTATAAGAGTAAAAGAGATAAAAAATATTGGTCATGAAGAGTTAGTTTATGATATAACGGTTAAAGATAACACACATACATTTTTAGCCAATCACTTTGCTGTTGGAAACTGTGGTGCTGGCGGTGATAGTGTCAAGTTTGTGATGGAGTATGAGAAGCTTAATTACCCTGAAGCCCTTGAAAAGCTTGCAGACTCTTACAACTTTACACTCTCTTATACGGACAACAAAAACAACAAACCCCGTTCGCAAGTGATGGAGAGTCTCAATGCTTGGTATCAAAACCTCTTACCTTCTAAACCAACAGCCCTCAAATACATTCAAGAACGTGGTATTTATGAGAGTAGTATAGAAAAATTTGGCATTGGGTATGCACCTGATACAAACGCAACGATAAACTATATCAAATCGCAAATGTTTACTATGAATGAAGCAGTGGAAATGGGTGTTGTGGGGTACTCAGAGGGGAGGAATTTTGCTCGTTTTATAGAAAGAATTACCTTTCCTATTCATTCTGCTAATGGCTCTTTAGTTGGTTTTGGTGGTCGGACTATCACGGGACATCAAGCCAAATATGTCAATTCTCCTGAAACACCTTTTTTTAATAAATCTCGCTTGCTTTATGCTTACCATCATGCAAAACAGTCTCTTTATAAACGCAAAGAGATTATCATTACCGAGGGGTATTTAGATGTTATTATGCTGCATCAAGCAGGCTTTGACAATGCCGTAGCTACTTTAGGGACGGCACTCACAGAACAGCACTTACCATTACTTCGCAAGGGAGATGCTAAGGTTATCATGGCGTATGATGGCGATAAAGCAGGAAGGGCAGCAGCACTTAAAGCAAGTAAACTTTTAAGTGCGAGTGGATTTAATGGTGGGGTTGTTGTTTTTGAGGGTGGATTAGACCCTGCAGATATGGTGAAAGAGGGGCGTATCGAAGAGCTTAGTAATATTTTTCGTTCTCCTAAACCTTTTATAGAGTTTGTTTTAGATGAGATACTCTCTTTGTTTGATTTACAAGACCCAAAAGCCAAAGAGGCTTGCATGCAAGAGGGTGTGAGTTATCTCAAAACTCTCTCTCCACTTTTACAAGAGGAGTACAAAACTTACCTTGCACCGCGTTTAGGAGGCTTAGGAGTTTCGCCTTCACTGATTAAACTCAACAACCCTACAAACACAGCACCCACACAATTTGATACAACAAACAGACATAAAGATATGTGGGAACTTTCACTCATAAAGACGATTTTAGAAAAACCACAGTTTATCAATACTATCTTAGATGTCATTGACCCCTCTCTTTTTCAGTTCCATGCCCGTGAATTTTCTTTAGCACTCAATGCAGATAAAGAGAGACCCGAATTGATGGCAATAGCAGTTGATGAGAGTATTGTCGCACTCGATAATGAAGATGCACTCACAGCAGAACTCATTACCTTTCTTTCAAGACATTATGAGCGAGAACTCAAAAAAATCAACATACAACAAAACATTAGTTTTGAAGAAAAAGCCTTTTTTATACGCAAGTTTCGGGGAAAAATTGCTAAATTAAAACGAGGAGAATTAAATTAATAATTAATTCTATCTTTTTTTGATACAATAAAGTGATTTTAAATAAGGTTTTATAATGGCTGGTATACATTTCTCTTTTGACAATTTTAAACAACTGATGCAACTCAACATCGGTATCTCGGAACGACTTGATGAAAATCGTGCAGAGAGCTTTACTCTTTTGTATTGTGATTTTTCATCTGTGGCACAAGATATCGTTGATGCTTCTTTGTTAGAAATACTCAGAACATCAGATTCTATCGTACATTTTGAGGGAGATTACTTTTTTGTTTTACCCTATACCGATAAATATGGAGCAGAAATTGTTAAAAAAATGTTTGATGAATTTTTTGCTCGCTATTTAAACTCTTTCCTTATGAGTTATCCTGTTGATGGGGAGACTCCTGAAGAAATTTTTGGAAATATGCAAGATAGTGTGAGTATGTTTCTCAAAAAAGATTTAAAATGCTTAGATAGATTTGCAAAAGAGTATTACTAAGTTTAGGTGGAACATAAAATGCTTTAATCTCTTAAAATCCCTTCAATTGGAGAGATATTTAGGAGTATAAAATGATTTCATTAGATGTAAAAGCAGAGACTTCCTCTTCATCCCCTTCATCAAAACTTCCATCGAAAGAAGGGGAGACAACACTCTCCTTTTCAGATTTACTCCAAGGTATATCCCTTCAAAAAGAAGAACCAAAGGTTATTCAAAATGGCACTTTGGTACTTGCTTTGGGAAAAGAGCTAGCGAATCCACAAAAAGATACAAAAGCAGTAAAAAATGACACTCTACTCTCCTTACTTCAAGCTGATACTTCATTAGAACTCAATCCTAAAGTGACCGAGTCTTTAAATCCGCAAGATGTTAAAAAACTTATTCAAGATGCTAAACAGTATCTTAAAAATAAAATTACACAAAGTGATGATTTTAAACGTTCAGAGATTAAAACACTGCCTAAAACTCTCCAAGGTCTCACACAAGTTGCAAAAAAATTTGGGATAGAAGTCTCCAAAATAACACTCGAAGAAGTGAGTGTTACGAGTAAGAATTTACCCGTAAAAAGTATGAAAACAGATAAAATTTTTGTAAAAGAAACAGCCAAAGATAATACTCCTCAAATAGACGAAAGTCCACAAGTAGCACACAAGCAAAAAGAGGGAGTAAAAACGACAATGCCTCTTTTTAAAGCACAGACACAAGGTGAACATACTACAGAACAATTAGTGCAAACCAAAATTTTATCAACGGAAAAAAAAGTACCACAGAAAAAAGCAGATGAAACACTTAAATCATTGCTTAGTGGGGATAAAGTAGTAAAAAGAGAGACAACATTGACAGCAGATTTCTCGGTAGCTTCTGCAAAAGTAATTGCACCAAAAACAACACGAGAAAAAGAAAGCTCTTTTGAAAGTCTCTTAAAAGGGGAGGGGAAAGAGACCCCTCAAATGGGCAAACTTGATGGACTTGCAACTGCTAAACCTGATAGTCTTGAGGTGAAGATTCATGAAGCGAAACAAATGACAAAGTATCTTTCACAAGATGTGAAACAGGCGATAGAAGATTACAAATCACCTTTTACAAGAGTTAAAGTACAACTCAACCCACAAAGATTGGGTGAAGTAGACTTAACCATAGTCCAACGTGGAAAAAATCTGCATATTAATTTGAGTTCAAATAATGTTGCCATTAACACGTTAGCTATGAATGCACAGGATTTAAAAGTGCAACTTGCAAATAGTGGAATAAATAATGCTTCATTAAATTTTAACAACAACCCTCAAGGTGATCAATCTGGTGCGAATCAACAGCAACAGAGACATCAAGAGCAAAAAGCTCAAGATGAATATAATTATTTTGAGAAACAAGAGGGGAGTGAAGAAGTTCTCACTTCTCTTGAAATTGTAGTCCCGCACTACGCATAAAGGATATATTATGGCAGTCAACGCAACCAATAGTACTTCATCAGCCATTGCACAGGCAGCAGGTGCAGGGAGTACAACAAACCCAAATGGAGTTTTAGGAAAAGATGATTTTTTAAAACTTCTGCTTACACAGCTACAATATCAAGACCCAACTGCACCAACAGACACAGAGAAAATTTTATCACAGACTTCTCAGTTAGCGACATTAGAATCATCAAACAACACACAAGCAGCTCTTGATAAGCTTGCTTCTTCATTGGGAAATGCACAACAGTTCTCAACCATCGCAGCCATTGGTAAAACTGCTGATTTGGGAAGTGATTCCATAGCACTAGATAAAGGGAATAGTTCTACATTTGAAGTTTATTTCCCTCAAGATGTTCAAAATGGAACTATAGACATCACAGATAATAGTGGGGTTACAGTTAAAACTCTTGATGTGGGTACAAACCCTTCTGGTGTCTACCAATTTACATGGGATGGGAGTAATACTGCAGGGAATGCTGTAGATAGTGGTGTGTATCATGTAAATGCAAATTATACTAATTCTGATGGAAAAGCACTCACAACACGTTTAGGTGCCTATCCAATCGAATCTGTCAAATTTGACAAAGGTAACACCTTAGTGAAACTTGGTTCAAACTATGTACCTCTTAAAAATATTAAAGAAGTCTACTAAAGACAAAGGAGTTCATTATGATGACTCAAGCTTTTTATAGTGGGATTAGTGGTTTACAAACTAACTCTAGTGGTATTAATGTTCTCAGTGATAATATATCAAATATTAATACGACAGGGTATAGAGGCTATAATATAGAATTTGCTTCGCTTTTTGAAAAAAGTGTTACGACCAGTGCAAATAGCCAAGATAATAGTATTGGTGTAGGATCAAGAGTCCAATCAACATCAATGTTACAATCAAATGGTTCTCTTTTACTTTCAGATAGAAGTACTGACTTAGCTATAGATGGCAATGGATGGTTTGGTGTACAAGGTGCAGGTAAACCTATCTATACAAGAGATGGAAGTTTTACTTTTGATTCCAATACGGATTTGGTTACAACTGATGGTTACTATGTTCTCGGAACGATGGGTGGTAATATCGGTGGTGATACTTTAACAAATGTATTGGATTCTGTCAAATTAAATGATGTCGCAGCACAAGAAAAACTTCGTTTCCCAAAAACATTAACATACCCACCTGTAGCCACAAAAAATGCTAAATTCCTTGCCAATATTGGTGTCGATCCCGTTGAGAGAACCATTAGTGCAAAGGTAATTGATGGAAAAGGTAATAAAAATGAGCTCAAACTTACTTTCACAAAAGATGCTGTGCAAACACCTCCTGGGAGTCAATGGAGTGTTCAAGCGGTAGTAACTGATAAAGAGAGAGCTGTTACTTATGACACAAAAAATGGGAGTGCCATCTTTGATTCAGCAGGGGCATTAGTTTCCACAACACTGACTTCAATCAATAATAATGGTTCAGTAGTAAATATAGATTTAGGTACAGGTTATGATGGAATTACAGCGATTAATCGTGAAGTAGTCTCAGGTTCTAGTATTGCAGATGGTACTGTCGCTGGAGATTTAGAAGGCTATTCGATCAATCAAAATGCTGAGGTTATTGCTACCTTTACAAATGGTCATCAAAGTAGTGTGGGTAAAATTGCCCTCTATCATTTTAGAAATGAGCAGGGATTAGAACGTTTAAGTGGTACACGATTTCAACAATCCTCTAACAGTGGTGATCCTATATTTTTCAAAGATGCTAGTGGACAAAATGTTATTGGCGCCCATGTTGTGAATTTTAAACTTGAAGGTTCTAACTATGATTTAACCAATGGTCTTACAGAACTTATTGTTTTACAACGTGCGTATGATGCAAGTTCAAAATCTATCACAACAGCAGACCAAATGATACAAAAAGCCTTGAGTATGGATGCTTAAAGCTTTTTACTAAACTTGGTACACTTTATGCTTAATATCCTTTAACTTATTCTCTTTTTTTAAGAGAGATTTAAAAGGATTTAAAATGTTAAAATCACTTTTCTCTGGAGTTTCTGGACTCCAATCGCACCAAGTGGCGATGGACATCGAATCAAATAATATTGCAAATGTAAATACAGTAGGTTTTAAATACTCTCGTGCAAACTTTTCTGACCTTTTAGCACAAACTAAAGCGATTGCCACAGCGCCTCAAGGGCAACTTGGTGGTAAAAATCCTGTACAGGTTGGACTTGGTTCTACCGTAAGTTCTACTACTCGTATATTTTCACAAGGCAGTATTCAAAACTCTGATAAAAATACAGATATTGCTATCCAAGGAGATGGATTTTTCATCATCTCTCCAGATGGGGGAAATACATATAAATATACTCGTTCGGGAGATTTTAAGTTTGATGCAAATGGTAACTTTGTTGACAACAATGGTTTTATTGCACAAGGTTGGCTACGTGATCCTGTAACCAATAAAGTGGACTCTACTGCCCCAATTCAAAATATTACGATTGCTCCCGGACTTACCACACCTGCGCAAGCAACACAAGAAGTAGTGTTAAAAGCAAATTTAAATTCTGGACCAACAGTGACAAGTTTTTCTCCGACTTATCAAGTAGACTCGTCTGGTAATACAACGGATAGTAATGGAAATACAGTAAATTCTGATAATGTTGGTGTTATGTTTAATAGTAATGGGGAAGCGTTTAATCTCAAAGATGGACAAGGTGTTGAGGTCTCTTATGATGGAGGAACTAATTACAAAACCTATAAATATAAATCTGCTTCTCCTGGTGCTGGAGAGTTTGCTACTATGGCAGATTTACGTAAGCTCATTAGTGATGATGCAACGGCTATCTCTTCTACTGCTGTTGTGACTGTAACAGACAAAGGAAAAATTGAGATTGATAACTCAACTGCAGGAGGGGCAGATCTTGATATAAAAGTACAAGCACATGTAGATAGTGCAAATAATATTGTAGAAAATACAAAATTTACCACTTCCATGAGTGCATTGGCTTCTGTTTTACCCAATACCGCAGGTTCTATAGCATTTTCACAAGATATGAATGCTGCAACACATTCAAGTTCTATAGATATATTTGATTCTTTAGGGACAAAACACACTTTAAGAACAGCTTTTAGAAAAACATCACAAAGTAGATGGGATATAACAATGAGTGTTCCAACTCCAGCAGAGATAGATACAACTGCACCAAAAAATGAAAAAATAGGAAATATTACTTTTAATGATGATGGTTCTCTTGCACAGTATAATCCAGGAATTCTCTCTTTTTCTGCAAATAATGGCTCAAAACCATTTCAAACTATTAATCTCTCTTTTGGGACACCCAATCAATTTAATGGTATAACGAGTTTTGATAGTCCGTCGGCTACATCTGGTATCTCTCAAGATGGGTATACGGGTGGAGATTTAGTAGGTATTCGTATTGATCAGTCTGGTACTTTAGTGGGTTCATTTTCAAATGGTCGTTCTTTTGGACTTGCACAAATTGGAATGGCAAAATTTACCAACAATGAGGGACTCTCAACAGAAGGTGGAAATGTTTATAGTCAATCAGCCAATTCAGGGGAACCAATCATCGGAACGGCAGCAACAGCAGGTCGGGGATTTATACAATCGTCTGCACTTGAAGCTTCCAATGTGGACCTCTCGCGTGCATTAACACAGTTGATTATTATTCAGCGTGGTTTCCAAGCAAATGGAAAAACAATTACAACTTCAGACCAACTCCTTCAGACACTTATAGGTCTCAAAAACTAGATTTAGGGTATACTTTTCCCTATCTCTTTCTCTCCTTCTTTCAAGAAAACCTAAATTCCTTATGCTATAATCCCCTTAGTAAATTTTAAGGGGTAGAGATGATGCAACTTTTGGCTGGACCATGTGTGATTGAGAGTGAAGCAAATATTTTTAGAATTGCTCAGGGCTTAGAAAAGTACCATAATGATGCAGATATCGACTTCTACTTTAAATCAAGTTTTGATAAGGCAAATCGGACTTCTTTAGCCTCTTTTCGTGGGCTTGGTATGGACGAAGGTTTACGAATACTGCAAAAAGTCAAAGATGATTTTGGCTATAAAATAGTTACAGATGTGCATGAAAGTGTTCAAGTTGAAGCTGTGGCAGAAGTAGTAGATATGCTACAAATCCCTGCGTTTCTTTGCCGTCAAACTGATTTACTTGTCGCTTGTGCAAAAACAGACAAAGAAGTAAACATCAAAAAAGGGCAGTTTCTTTCTGCCGATGCGATGAAATACCCATTACTTAAAGTTTTAGAGACGCGTGGTTGCTCTGAGCCAACATACGAAAATGCAAAAAAACATGGTGTTTACCTTTGTGAACGTGGGAACTCTTTTGGCTATGGTAATATGGTTGTAGATATGCGTAACTTAGTGATTATGCGAGAGTTTGCACCCGTGATTTTTGATGCGACACACTCTGTACAGATGCCAACAGCACAAGATGGAAAAACAGGTGGCGATAGCTCGATGGTACCGTACCTTGCAAAAGCAGCAGCGGCAGTTGGTGTGGATGGTTTCTTCTTTGAAACACATTTTGACCCAAGTTGTGCTTTGAGTGATGGAGCAAATATGCTCAAACTTGAAGCATTAGAAACAGTAATAGAAAAAATTAAAAAGATTAGGGAGATATAAAAGTGAAATTAATTGAAGGTAAATTAAAAGTTGTTAATGGCAAAAAAATTGCGATTGTAAGTACAAGATGGAACCACTTCATCGTGGATAGACTTGTAGAGGGTGCAAAAGATGCATTTGACCGACATGGTGGAAATGCGGAAGATTTAACACATGTTTTAGTCCCCGGTGCTTTTGAACTTCCTATGATAGTAGATCAACTTCTCTCAAGTGGAAAATATGATGCAGTGTGTGCATTAGGTGCTGTGATTCGTGGGGCGACTCCTCATTTTGATTATGTTTCAGCTGAGGCGACAAAAGGGATAGCAAGCATGAGCTTAAAGTATCAAAAACCTGTAAGTTTTGGACTTCTAACAACAGATAATATTGAGCAGTCAATAGAACGAGCGGGAACAAAAGCAGGGAATAAAGGCTTTGAAGCTATGACAGTTGTGATTGAAATGCTTGACCTTTATGAGGTACTCTAATGGCTACTCGTCAGCAAGCCCGTATGGCAGTTGTTTCACTTTTATATGCTTATGATTTAGGCAATGGGAACACTTCTGAACATTCAGAAGAGATTTTAGAAGAGAAAAAAATCCGTAATAAACAAAAAGATTTTGCTCTCACACTTTATGAAGGTGTTATGCAAAATTTAGCAGCCTGCGATACCGCAATCGTAGATCATCTCAAAGATTGGGATTTTGAAAGACTTGGAAGCATTGAGCGTGCAACTCTGCGTTTAGCAGCTTATGAGATACTTTTTTCAGAACTAGACTCTGCTGTTGTCATCAACGAGGCAGTAGAGATAACTAAAGCATTCGGAACAGAACAATCACCAAAGTTTATCAATGGTGTTTTGGATGCAATTAGTAAAGATAAGTAAACCCTCAAATATGCAAAAACTCCTTTTTCTTGCTGCTTTCTTTTCAACACTCCTTTTTGGTGGTGTTGATTACACAAAGAGTAACAACTGTAATCTCTGCCATGGTGGGTTAGAACACATTCGTGCAGAAAAATCAGGAATGTCCTTAGCCATTGCAAAAAAAGCAAAAGAAGCGGGCTTCCCAAACAATAGCTGTATTGTTTGTCATGGGGGAAACCCAGCGACAAAGCATAAAAACAAAGCACATAGTGGCACCATAGAGTACTTTAAAACACATGAAGGTCCAAAAGAGTACTACCCAGCTCCAGCGAGTTCTTGGATAAATCAAAACACTTGCGGAATGTGTCATAAGAATCAAGTCGCTTCACAGATGAACTCACTGATGATGACTGAACAAGGGAAGATTCAGGGAGCGATGTGGGCATTTGGTGGCAAAGAGGGCTACACTCATGTCAATGGGAACTATAAAACAAAAAATCCTTCAGATTTGCATTCGCGTTTAGGCACGAAAAAATACCAAGAATATATGCAAAAACTCTCTAAGATGGAGCCACAAGCCTTTCCAAAAGAGATGAAACAACTCCCACCTGCACCAACGGCAGAAGAGGTAGAAAAAGACCCTTCACTTGCAGTTTATACGTATCTACGCCAAGAGTGTCTGCGTTGCCATACTGGGAGCAAAGGTCGAAGTCGTCGAGGAGATTACAGAGGTATAGGATGTGCATCTTGTCATGTCCCTTACTCAAATGCTGGACTCTATGAAGGGGATGATAAAACTATCTCAAAAACCCAAGCAGGACATATGCTTGTTCACTCTATTCAGAGTTCTCGTAAGGTAAAAGTGGCTGTGCATGGAGTACACTACTCAGGTGTACCTACCGAGACCTGTTCAACTTGTCATAACCGTGGTAAACGCATTGGTGTGAGTTATCAGGGACTTATGGAAACAGCATATAAGGCTACTTTTGATGGTGAAGGGAATGCGCAACCAAAACTTCACACCAAACGCTACATTCATATGCAAGCGGATGTGCATTTTAAAAAAGGGATGATGTGTCAGGATTGTCACACTTCTAATGATATGCACGGAGATGGTTTTTTAACTGGAGCAAATCTTGGAGCTGTAGAGATAGAGTGTCAAGATTGTCATGGAACAACAAAAAAATACCCATGGGAACTGCCACTGGGTTACTCTGATGAGTTTAAGACAACATCTCAAGTTGGTAAGGCTCGTGGGGTGGCACAAAATTTAGCCGCTTACTTAAAACAAGGCTATGTTCCAAAAGATAAAGGCGATGGTTACATCATCATGGCTCGTGGTAATCCTCTTCCAAAAGCGGTGAAAAAGGGGAACAAAATCCTTATGCACTTAGCAAGTGGAAAAGATATAGAACTCAAACCACTCAAACTTTTAAAAGCAGAGGAAAAACTCTCTAAAAAAGCACTTGTGGCAATGGATAGTATTCAAGCCCATACTGATAAAATGGAGTGTTACACTTGCCATGCTACTTGGGCGCCACAGTGTTATGGTTGCCATGTGAAGATTGACTATAGTGACGCTAAACAAAATGTCGACTATGTAAAGATGTCACATGACCAAGATATTCATGGAACAACGGGTGGAATGAGAAAATCTTTGAAGAAGTATCTTGTGGATGGAAAAGTAACTGAAACACGCTCTTATCTTCGTTGGGAAGACCCAATGCTCGGACAAAATGGTGAAGGGCGAATTACTCCACTTGTGCCAGGGTGTCAGGTAACTGTAACAGTCATCGGAAAAGATGGAAAAGCACTTATCCAAAACCATATATACAAAATTAAAGATGTAGAAGGTGCGGGTGAAGAGGGACAAAATGCCATAGATATGTCTCCCATCCAACCGCATACTATTCAAAAAGAGGCTCGCTCTTGTGAGTCTTGCCATACGAGTAAAAAAGCACTTGGACTTGGGATAGATGGAACCTTTGACCCTTCACAGACAACTATAGTTGATATTATGACAGCAGATGGAAAGGTACTTCCAAAGCAGATAGATGAGCAGATACCTGCGATACCAAATCTCAAACAGGACTACTCAAAAATTATAGATGCAAATGGTACGCAACTGATGACAGTTGGCAGTCACTTTAAACTCTCACAGCCTTTAGATAAAGCACAACGCGATAAACTTGACCGTCGTGGCGTTTGTTTCTCTTGTCATGTTAGTATTCCACAAGGCAATCTTGCAGTATCGGCGATGACACACATCGCTGAGATGGCAGATGTGAAAATAGACAAAAAAGAGCATGGTGCGATTTTAAATAAAATCTTAAATCTTGCGGCTTGGGTACAGATAGTTGCAGGGATTATCATAGGCATGGTACTAATGTTTGTGTTTTTTAAGCTTTTTTTAGCAAAGAAACATAAAAATAGAAGACATCAAGGATGGAAATAATGTTCAAGAGGTTAAGTAAAGCAGAGGCACTTGATTTAATTCAAAATGCTGACTTAAAAGAGTTGGGTCGCATGGCGAGTGCGAGAAAAAAAGAGTTGCATCCAAAAGGGATTACAACCTTTGTTATCGATAGAAATATCAACTATACGAACATCTGTTGGGTGGATTGTAAATTTTGTGCATTTTATAGACATGAAAAAGATGCAGATGCTTATGTGCTTACTTTTGATGAGATTGATGCAAAGATTGATGAACTTTTAGAGATTGGTGGAACACAGATTTTGTTTCAAGGTGGCGTCCATCCAAAGCTAAAAATTGAGTGGTATGAGGATTTGGTAGAGCATATTCACCAAAAATATCCTACGATTACTATTCATGGATTTAGCTCGATTGAGATTGATTTTATCGCAAAAGTTTCTCGTATAAGTGTCGAAGAGGTACTTACTCGTCTTAAAGCCAAAGGGCTTGCTTCCATCCCTGGAGCGGGAGCGGAGATACTTTCTGATAAGGTTCGTGATATTATTGCTCCAAAGAAAATAGACTCTGAGGTGTGGGTAGATATTCACCGTAAAGCGCATAAACTAGACATCAAATCAACAGCAACCATGATGTATGGAACAGTTGAAACAGATGAAGACATTATCGAGCATTGGGATATGGTGCGTAACTTACAAGATGAAACAGGGGGCTTTCGTGCATTTATCATGTGGAGTTTTCAAGGCAAACATACGGCACTTTTAGAACAAATTCCAGATATGCCAAAACCCTCTTCAAACCGTTACTTACGTTTACTTGCTGTGGCAAGACTCTATCTTGACAATGTGCCAAATATCCAAAGCTCATGGGTCACTCAAGGTCCTTACATCGGTCAGATGGCTCTGCGTTTTGGGGCAAATGATTTAGGCTCTACCATGATGGAAGAGAATGTTGTAAGCTCAGCAGGAGCGGCATACTCTATGGCAAAAGATGAAATGGTACATCTCATTGAAGATGTAGGCGAGCGGGCTGCAATCAGAAATACAGCATATGAAACACTAAAGCTTTTTTAAATGATAAAGTTTAGTGTAATACTACTAATTTTAGGACAGATACTTATGGCAGCAACAATAGAATATATGGATATTAATGGGACAAGAGTACCTATTATCTTTGAAAATGACAAACGTTTACCCCTTGTCAATATGCAATTTGTATTTACAAATAGCGGAAGCATTGCCGATGTGAAGAAAGCAGGTCTTGCAAAACTGAGTGCCAAACTTCTCAATCAAGGGACAAAAAAACTCGGTTCTTCTGCATTTGCACAAGCACTAGAATCTAAGGCAATTCATATCGCTTCTTCTACAGGAGTAGAGACTTTTGTTATGGAAGTAGGGAGTTTAAAAGAAGAATTTGATGAAGCCCTCATACATTTTACAGCACTTTTAAAAGACCCAAATTATACTCCAGAGGCACTCTCTCAAGTAAAAACTATGACTATCGGTTCTTTGAGTGCCAAAGCGAATGATTTTGACTATGTTGCTTCAAATGCTTTAAAATCGATTCTTTTTAAAGGAACAGTCCTTGCACAGCCTTCATCAGGGACAATAGAGAGTGTCAAGAGTATCACACTCCCCGATGTCAATGTATTTTTGCAAAAGCATTTAACCCGTTCAAATTTGATAGTGGTCATGGGTGGCGATATTGATCTTGCAGTAGCAAAGAAAAAGATAGCAAAAATCATAAAACTTTTACCTCAAGGTGAAGTAACTTGTGTAAAACATTTTAACACTATTAAAAAACCAGAAGAGATAATCATCAAAAAAGAGACCCAACAAGCCTATCTTTATTTTGGTTCACCTTATAAAATGACGGTTGATTCTGAAGATTATTATAAGGCAAGAGTCGCTACTTTTATCTTAGGAACAGGTGGTTTTGGCTCACGTTTGATGGAAGAGATTCGCGTCAAACGCGGCTTAGCATATTCGGCATATGCAAGAGTCAATATTAGTAACTCAAGTAGTTATATGAGTGGTTATCTGCAAACAAAACTAGACTCACTTGATGAGGCAAAAAAAACAGTCAAAGAGGTCATCGCTGATTTTCTTAAAAATGGTGTCACACAAGAAGAACTTGACCAAACGAAAAAGTTTATCTTAGGAAGCGAACCACTACGAGTAGAAACACTCAGCCAAAGACTGAACCGTAAGTTTATGGAACACTACAAAGGCTTTACCATAGGGCAAACAGAACATGAACTCAAAATGATTAAAAAGCTCAAACTCAAAGACTTAAACCACTTTATCAAACAACATCCAGAGATTTCAGAGCTGAGTTTTGCGATTGTGACGAAATAGTATGGCAATTTGTCATAAAAAGATAAAAAATTGAAAAAAATTGCTATGATTGTAAAAAAGGAAAAAAGAGGATGACAGCCCCTATAAAAAACTTTTCATCTTTTAAATCAAAGCCTTTTATAAAATGGGTTGGGGGAAAAAGGGGCTTATTATCTCAGCTATTAGAAAAGTTTCCTCAAGAGTTTAATAATTATCATGAACCATTTTTAGGGGGTGGTGCAGTTTTTTTTGAACTTTATTCTTTAGGAAAATTAGAAAATAAAAACATATTTTTATCTGATATTAACACAGAACTTATAAATACCTATAATGTTGTAAAAAAATCTCCCTTAGAGTTGATAGAAAAACTTGAAGAGTATAGAATCAAACACTCTAAAGAGTTTTATTATAGTATTCGAGAACTCGATAGAAAAAAGGGTTTTAAGGATTTATCAAACCTTGAAAGAGCCACACGATTTATATACCTTAATAAAACATGTTTTAATGGACTTTATAGGGTAAATAAAAAAGGATATTTTAATACACCGATAGGGAGTTATAAAAACCCTAATATCGCAGATTCAGAAACACTCATCAATGCTAGTAAAGCCTTAGAAAATGTAACAATTTTACATCAACCATTTCAATCTATTCTAGAAAATACAAATGAAAATGATTTTGTTTATTTTGATCCTCCTTATTATCCTCTTACTACAACTGCTAATTTTACTTCTTATGACTCAAATTGTTTTTTAGAAGAGGAACAGTTTTCACTTTTTGAGCTTTTTGAAAAGCTACATGATAAAAAAGTAAAAGTAGCACATAGTAATTCAGATACAGATTTTATAAAAAACTTATATCAAAATTACGATATTAATATTGTAAGTGCAAATAGATTTATAAATAGCAAGAGTAGTGGTCGTGGAAAGATAAACGAAGTTTTGATCAGGAGCAAGGTGTGGTAAAAGGTGGAATAGGGGGAGGAAATACACAAACGGGTATTTATTTTGAAGGAGTTGTTGATATCGTCACTTACTTGAATCATGATGTTGATGGCTATTCTTGTGTTGCTAAACAGTTAAATAGTAAGAAACAAACAATGGGCTTTGATATTTATTACCAAAGTAAATTAGTTGCCGAATCTTTTAAAAAGCATGAATTATATAGATATTTGGAGTCAGTTGGTATTGATTGGAAAAAAACATTATCTAAAAAACTTTTACCTGATGATGCAATTTATGTTATCAATAATAATACAGTTTTTATAATAGAGGTAAAATATCAAGAAGTTACTGGAAGTGTAGATGAAAAGCTACAAACTTGTGGCTTTAAATTAAGTCAGTACAAAAGGCTATTTGCCCCATTGAATCATAATGTTGAATATATTTATATTTTAAACAATTGGTTTAGAAAGCCTGAATACAATGATACCCTTAACTATATAATCTATATGAATTGTAGATACTATTTTGAATATTTACCACTACATAAAATAGGATTACCTGTTCCCAATGAAAATTAAAAAGCTAAATCCTGAAAACTTTGAACAGGAATGTACTACTATTTGGAATTCTGCTCGTCGTGAAAAATAGATTTAAAATACTTGATAGAGTATAATTGAGGAAAAAAAGAGACTTATGACCCATTCAAAATATAAAATTATTGATCTCTTTGCTGGGATTGGTGGTATCAGAACTGGATTTGAAAATGTTTTTAAAGAAGAGTGCCGTGTTGTTTTTTCTTCTGAAATAGACAAGCATGCCCAAACAACTTATTATCTCAACTACAATGAACTTCCTCATGGAGATATTACAGCGATTGATGAGAAAGAGATACCTTCTCATGATATTATTTTGGCAGGTTTTCCTTGTCAAGCTTTTAGTATCGCAGGGCATCGAAAAGGTTTTGAAGATACACGTGGAACTCTTTTTTTTGATGTTGCAAGAATTGCAAAGTATCATAAACCACAAGTTCTTTTTTTAGAAAATGTAAAAGGTTTTGTGGGGCATGACAAAGGGAATACTTTTCAAGTAGTGAAACAGACCTTAGAAGATTTAGGGTATAAAGTATATGCGAAAGTTTTAAATACAAAAGATTATGATATTCCTCAAAATAGAGAGCGAATTTATATAGTGGCATTTTTAAATCATGCTGTAGATTTTCATTTTCCAGAACCAAAAAAGATGAAAAAGAAGATTCATAATCTTTTAGAAAAAGATGTAGATGAACTTTATTATTATAACAACAAACCATTATATGAAAAGATAAAAGATGCTGTAGTTTCCAAAGATACAGTCTATCAATGGCGTAGACAATATGTGAGAGAAAATAAAAACAATGTTTGCCCTACACTGACAGCAAATATGGGAACAGGGGGGCATAATGTTCCTATTATTAAAGATGATAAAGGCATACGAAAATTAACTCCAAGAGAGTGTGCAAATTTTCAAGGATTTTCAAGTAAATTTCGTTTCCCTAAGGATTTGGCACTTTCGCATAGATATAAGCAGGTAGGTAACTCAGTTACTGTAAGTGTGATTGAAGCGATAGCAAAAGAAATCAAGAATGTTTTATAAGCTTCAAAATGGTACACAACAAGCAGCATATAAAGATTCTCTTACAACTATAGGAGGTTTATCTAAGTTATTTTCAGATTCTAAAACACCGTATTTATACTATAGAATAGCAGAAAAAATATTTTGTAACTCTTTTGGAGCAGATGATTTATCTCGGGGAGATGTTGCACTGGATGCTACGAAAGAGGGTATAGGAATCGGTTTAAAAACATTTTTAGCTTCCAATAATAAATCTTTCCAAAAGGTAGCTGAGTTCAACAAAGATAAACATCTTTATGAAGATAAGCCTTTGTCAAGTCTTGTAGATGTTGTGGCAAATTTGCGCAACAAAAGAATCCAATTTACTCAAAATTTATATGCTATAGATTCAAATGTATACCATTGTGTTGTAAGGTATGACAATCATTTTAAAATCTTTGAAGAGAAGATGGATTACATTGACCGCGATAATATTTCCAATGTAAAACAGAAAAAAAATAGTATAACTTTTAATGATGGTTTACATGATTATTCTTTTAATCTTTCTAAAAGTACTTTAACAAAAAGGTTTATTACAGATAGATATAAAGATGAGTTCGATGTTCAAATACTACAAAATCCATTAAAAGACCTTCAAGATTGTTTAACAATTAATAAATTTAATTATGATAATGAATTAACAAGTAGAGCTACTGTTTATCTACCATTATATGGTAGTAAGCAAGTGGTTTACCCAAGAAGTGGACTAAATCAGTGGAATGCCAATGGAAGAGAACGCGATGTAAATGAAGTTTATATCCCGATACCAAGGAGTGTACATAAAAAAGCTCCTGACTTTTTCCCCGATAGAGATCAAGCTTTTTATCTTATCCTTCCAAATAAAGAAAAGCTTTTAGCAAAAGTATGCCAGTCAAATTCAAAAGCTTTGATGTCTTACTCCAATAAGGAGTTAGGAAAGTGGATACTTAGGGATGTTTTAAACCTAAAAGAAGGGGAACTATTGACATATGCTAGATTAGAAATTTTAGGCATAGATTCTGTACGGATTGATAAAATAGATGCCAAAAACTATGAAATAAACTTTGTTTCTTTAGGAAGTTATGAACAATATATGGCAGGATATGAATGAAAACAGCACTCATAGGACAAATAGACCGCATACTTTTTGAAGGGGAAGAGGGATTTTTTATTGCTGTTTTAAAAACAGGTGAAAAGATTAGTGGTTCGTACTATGAGAGTGATATTGCCACGATTAAAGGTGCAGCTATTACCCTTACTGGACATTTTGAAGAGCATAAAAAGTATGGAAAAACTTTTAAGTTTGAACACCTCAAAGTCAATCAAAATGAACTTTTTTTCTTTTTAAACAAAATCATAAAAGGTTTTACCAAAAAACTCTCCTCCGAACTTATCGAACGTTTTGGTACAGAGGGTCTTATAGAGATTTTAGATAATGATATAGAAAAACTTTTAGAATTTAAAGGCATTAAAGAGAAACGTCTCAAAAAAATCCAAGCTTCTTGGAAACAGTTTCGTTCTATGCGAAGATTAGGCGAATTTTTAAGCCCTTTTGATGTTTCACCGCTTCTTTTAACAACTATTGCAAATGCTATGAAAAATGTAGACGAACCTTGCACAAAAATAAAAGAAAATCCTTACATCTTAACAAATATCAACTCCATTGGCTTTAAACGTGCGGATGAGTTAGCCCTCAAGATGGGTTTAAGCAAAGAAAATGAAGGGCGCATTAGCTCAGCAATGGATTATGTACTTTTAAATTACTGTGAATCACAAGGTAACAGCTGTATTGCAAAGAGTGTTTTGTTTAGTGGTTTGGATGAACTTTTGATGTTTGAACACAAACAAAACCTTTATGAAGCTGCATTGGTGGAGCGAGTGAGTGAGGGGAGCATTGTCATCATGAAAAATGAGCGAGTTTCACCAGCACGTCTTTATGATGCTGAGAAATTTTTATATGATGATTTTAAAACTAGAGCCAAACAAGATAATGGCGGTTTTGTAAAAGATTTGGAACACTTTTTAAAAGAGTCTGATTTAGCATTAGGTGAACAGCAAAAAGAGGCTGTTGAGATGATAAACAGCGGTAAAAGTATCCTCTTCTTAGTGGGCTATGCAGGGACAGGGAAAAGTACAACATCCAGAACACTCTTAGAAGTTTTAAACACTCGTTATGATAAAAAAGAGATTATGACTTGTGCTTTAAGTGGGATTGCTTCACAGCGTATTAGCGATACGACGGGCTTTGAGAGTGCGACAATCCAATCACTTCTTATCAAACATGAAGAGCAAGATACCTTTCCATATTCTGTTGTTCTTATCGATGAAGCTTCGATGATTAACTCTTCACTTTTTGCAAGGCTCATGCGAAAAATCTCAAAAAAAGCAGTGGTCATTATAGTCGGAGATGATGCCCAACTCCCTCCTATAGGGGCTGGAAATGTTTTGAGTGATACTTTGACCTTGCAACTTGCACCCATCGTGAAACTCACGAAGATTTATAGACAAAGTGAAGAGCAGGCCATTACCCTCATTGCCAATGATATTCGCAAGGGTGAAGTGCCTTACTATAGGGAATCGTATGAGGATTTTGAGTTTGTTGATGTCAATATCGCCAATTATTATGCCCTCAAACAGCAACTCTCAGCAGAGGCACTCAAAGATATTCGCGAGGACAATTCGCAACAAATCATTACTGAAATTGTCCATAGAGTGCTTGAGTCTATAGAAAAAGCACGCTACCGTTTAAAAAATAAACAGATAAAAGAGTATCTTAACTATTTTCAAGTGATAACACCGATGAAAGGAGGAACATTGGGGGCGACAAACCTCAATAAAGTCCTCCAAGAGTACTTCAATCCAAACCCAAAAGTCTGTGTCAAACGCAGTGGTTTAGAGTTTCGTTTGATGGATAAGGTGGTGCATACAAAAAATGAAAATATGACTTCATGGAGTGGCGAGGGCTTTAAAATAGGTGAAGATGCCAACCAAAGGCGCATTTTCAACGGGATGAGTGGACTCCTTTTTAAGATAGAAGAGGAGGAAGAACAGGTCTTTGTTTTTTATCCCAATGAAGATGTGGTTGTGGTGTATGAGTATGAAGAGTTAAAATCGCATTTGATGCTCTCTTATGCACTTACCATCCACAAAGTACAAGGCATGGAGTATGACATTGTGGTCATTCCTATGAGTTTTACACACTTTATTATGCACAATACGAAGCTTATTTATACCGCTATTACACGAGCAAAACACCGTTGTGTCGTGGTAGGTGAAAGTGGTGCATTTGAGAGTGCTTGTAGGCGACAAGAGGTCACGAAACGTGATACTGTCTTGTTGGAACTGTAGATGCACTACTATGAACTCTTTATCATTGGCTCGCCCTTAGAGGCTTTTACTTACCAGTCCCAAGAGAGTATTGAGATTGGTAGGCTTGTGCTTGTAGATTTTCACCATAGAGACAAAAAAGCCGTTGTGATTGCAAGCTGTGAAAAACCTTCCTTTCAAACAAATGACATTTTAGAAATATATGCAGAGCTATTTTCTCAAAAACAACTTCAATTAGCAAAGTTTATCGCTTCTTATTATGTTTGTTCACTTGGAGATGCTTTGAGTTTAATGATGCCCTTTTCTCTTACTAGTGAACACGCTCAGGAGAAGGAATATAAAGAGATAAACATACAACTTTCACCAAAACAAACAGAGGCGCTTAAGTTTATAAAAAAACAGCAAACAGCCCTTCTTTTTGGCGATACGGGAAGCGGTAAAACAGAGATATATATGGAGTACTTTCAAGAGATGTTAGCCCGTAGAAAACGGAGTATCTTTTTGATGCCAGAAATATCGCTTACACCACAAATGGGTCTACGTTTGCAAGAGCATTTTGGCGATTTAGTCGTGATGTGGCACTCAAAACTTACCCCAAAACAGAAAAAAATCGCCTTGCAAAAGATTCATGATGGGAGTGCAAAAATCATAGCGGGACCGCGTTCAGCACTCTTTTTACCCTTGCATGATGTAGGTTTGATAGTGGTTGATGAAGAGCATGATGAGAGTTATAAATCCTCCTCCCGACCACGTTACAATGCTCGTGATATAGCTATCTATATGGGAAAATTGTACAAAATCCCCGTGCTTTTAGGAAGTGCAACTCCCTCTTTAGGCTCCTACGAAAAGTTTCCTCATGTAAGACTCAAAGGGGGGCATTTTGCATCGCAAAAACAATTTGTATATGAAAAAAGTCCCGAAGCTTTAAGCCCTCTCATTCTCAATAATTTAGAAAAGATACTCAAAGCCAAAGAGCAAGCCATCGTTTTTTTACCTACACGAGCGAATTATAAGTATCTCATCTGTGGGGATTGCGGGCATACTTATGAGTGTAGTTTTTGTAGTGTTGGTATGAGTGTCCATGTAAAAAGTCATGCCCTCAAATGCCACTACTGTAACTTCACTCAAGCCCTGCCACAAGTCTGTAGTGAGTGTCAAAGTAAGAACCTTACAAGCTCGCGTTTAGGGACAGCTCAGGCTGTAAAAGATATAGAAGAAAAACTCCCAAATGCTAAAGTCGAACAGTTTGATAGAGATATGATTACCACCGCGACAAAACTCAAAAAAGCACTCCAGCGTTTTAATGACAAAGAGACAGATATTTTAGTCGGTACACAGATGTTGAGTAAAGGGCATGATTATCATGGGGTTACTTTAGCGGTTGTTTTAGGAATGGATAACATCTTAAATGCAGGGGATTATCGCTCTCGAGAAAAAGCCCTTGCTTCACTCATCCAAGTCTCAGGAAGAAGTGGACGCCTTAGTGATGCAAAAGTGATAGTACAAACTTTCAATGAAGACTTTTTTCAGAAGTATTTAGGTGCTTATGAGGATTTTTTAGAAGATGAAAAGAGCCTAAGAATTGGGCTTTATCCACCGTATAAAAAACTATGCCGTATCTTGTTTGCAGATAAAAATGGGGCAAAAGCAAGAGAAGCAATGGAGCAGATGCAAGCAAGACTTTTACAAATAGCCAATATCGAGATAGTAGGCTATGGTAAATGCAACATAGAAAAAGTGGCGAACAAATGGCGTTTTGAGATACTTTTGAGAAGTGATAAAAGCACAGACCTCATAAAAGCCGTCATGGTCTCACGAGTCCCACTCGCTGAAATAGATATGGATCCTATTGAGTTTGGGTAGCGATAAAGTATATCTTCTAAAAATAGTATTACTAAAATATTACTTTAAGAGGACTTATCTTAGAATTATGAGAAAGAAGGATAAATGATGCATACAATTACTTTAAAATCTGATGATAATTTCTATAATACCTTAGAAGATATGGTGAAGATGTTACACACAACTAAAAGTGATTTGATAAGAAAAGCAGTTGTTTACTATAAAGATGCCTTAGAAAAAGAGAGGCTCAAAGAGCAGATTAAAAATGCTTCTTTTAAAGTACGAGATGAGAGTTTAAAAATTTCTCAAGAGTTTGAACAGACTTTGGGTGATGGTCTCTAATGTTTCAAAAAGGTGAAATATATTTAGCGAAACTGAACCCTAAAAAAGGGAATGAAGTGGGTAAAATAAGACCTGTACTCATTTATCAAACAAATATTTTAAATGATTGTGAACACCCAACAACTATCATTTTACCAATCTCAACAGTTTTAATAGATAATGCTTATCCTTTGAGATATAGAATTACTCAAAGAGATAAATTAGAAAAAACAAGTGATGTATTATGCGACCAAATAAGAGCTTTAGATAATCAAAGAATCTTAGAGGGTGTACTCACTCAGCTCACTGATAAAGAGATATTTGAGATAGACAAACAAGTGAGAATTGTGCTTGATATTGAAGTTTAAATCTTTCTACTTTTATTATCAAAAAACCAGTAAAAAGCCATGATAACCCCTGAAGTTTTTTGATAACTTTCATCAAACATAAACTCTTTTGCTTCAGCGAGAGGAATCGTTATGACTTCGATGTCCTCTTCGGGGAGTCCTCCCCCTTCGTTGATTTTCATAGCTTCTGTGAGTTCAGCATAGTAGATAGTCTGTCTTGCCCCTGAAATGCCGACATTTGTGTAAAAGGATGTGACTTTTTCAAGGCTCTCTACGGGAATGTCATAGCCACACTCTTCATAAACCTCTTCTTTAGCAATCTGTGCATCAGAAGCATCTTTGTCGATAATTCCTGCACACATCTCATACATAAATCCATCTGTTTTATTGGCATTGAGTACTGCTGGACGGAGTTGTTTGACGAGGATAAAAGCTTCTTTTTCGATGTGATATAAAAGTATGGAAACACTACTATGAGTAATGACTGCTTCCCATTGCTTTTTTTGCCCCTTTAAAGTATAGTTGAGCATGATAGGCTTAATGTAGTTTGGATTTGTGAGGGGTTGGGTCGATGTGATTTTACTCATGATTGCCCTTTGGTGTGTGTTTGAGGTAGCAAACATCTTGGATTGGGGTTTGTTTGACAAAAGTGCTATTACTATCGAGTGCAGCTTCTACTTGTTTATTATACTGTTTTTGTAGTTTCAAGAAAGATTTTTTTGCTTTGCCTGAGAGTTTTCTTGTGGTAATTTGGACGACTTTGAGTGGGTTGATAGCACGACCGTGTTTACGGAGTTCAAAGTGTAGGTGTGGACCAGTTGAACGCCCCGTTGTCCCTACATAGCCGATAACTTGCCCTTTTTTAACATGTTTGCCTCTATGGATACCACGACGAAAAGCTTTGAGGTGGGCATAGCGTGTTTCGTATCCATCGCTATGACGGATTTTTACAAGGTTACCATAGCTTCCCATGCGTTGTGACCAAATGATAGTTCCACTTCCTGCTGCCATGACAGGAGTTCCGCGTCGTGCTGCAAAATCTATGCCTAAATGGGCTTTCCATTTGTGAAGGATGGGGTGCCATCTACGTTTTGTGAAGTACGAAGAGATTCTCGCACCACGAACAGGACGAGCGAGGAGGAAACCTTCCACTTTTCGTGCTTTTTCATTGTAGTATCTATCATCACTATTTAAGTAGATAAAGTGCTTTTTGTGGTGCATCTCTATCATGGCTACTTTGAGTGTTGGCATAGAAAAAGGGCGTCCAAGACGATACTTTTGATTATAAATCATTACAATCTTATCGCCTTTTCTGATACCATTTTTAAAGTTGAGAGAGTTTTGAAAACTAGAAACAAAGATTTGTGCAAGTTTTTTAGAGCCTGTTTCTTTGATGATAGTGTAGGCGGGTGAACTAATGACCTTACTTGAAAAAACCTCTTCTTTTGTCGTACTAATGATGGGAATAGCTTCAAATTTATAGCTGTTCTTTTGCTTGTAGATGTGAATCTGGAGTTCATCATTGAGAGCAAGTAAGATTTGGTCTATGGAATGGTCATCATTTCGAGAAATTTGGTAGTGAATACCTGAACGCATCTCTTCTGTGAGTCTTTGATCATCTTTGTCAAGATTGTAGTATAACTCTCTTGTGGGAAGATTGTGATTTTGTAAAAAGATGAGAAATGTTTCACCACTTTTCCAGCGGTTTCTTTCAATAGTGTTGGCAAAAATTGCACTCACAAGGAGGAGTAGGGAGAAGAAAATTCGTATCAATGTATTAACCTAAAATAAATATGGATGAAATTTTAGCAAGTTTTGGCTTAGTATGAGGTTTATTTGCTATAATCTCAATAGACTAAAAAAAAGAGTACCAATGAAGTTTATTATATTATTGTTTGTAGTTTTACTTGAGCTGAGTGCAGGGATTTTAAAATCGCCGCTTATTACTGTTGATAACAAGAAAATGTTAGCAACTATACAAGTAGAGCAAATTGATGTCGGGATGAGTGGATTTGTTTATCATCAGATTACAGCAAACCACTCGAGTATCTTGAACAATGCCCTTGTTGTTGCCTTTGACAATGAAAAGAAGATTGCTACAATCAAGCTAACACCATACACAGGCTTACGAAATAACTCGCTTCCTACAGGAAAATGGGTCGTAAGTGTTGGTGATGTTGCGATGTTTGCATTTGGGTATAATCGTGGACTTTTGATTGCTCCGAGTGAAGAGATTTACCACAGAGTCACAAAAAATGTAGATATTGAGTGGGTACATCCTGATTTATTTGCTACTGTTTTATCGTTTCGTGGACACCCAACACCAGAGAAAGAGGACTTTTTAGCGATGAGTACGATGAGTAGTGTCGGGCTTGTTTTTATCTATTTAGACAAAAAAGTTTATATGGTCGATAGTAAAAGTTTTCATATCTTAGGGATTAATGAAGCTCCATTTGTAGAAGATACTGTTCGTCTTCCTTTTTACTCCAGAATTGAGTCTATCCCTTCGCATTGGTGGCAAATGTTTGAAGATGGGCATGATGAACTTGAAGCATATTCACCGCATTATTTTGAACTTTTGGTGAAAAACAATCCATACAACACTCGCTTGTATGAGATTATTCAACATAGTGATGCAAAATTTCATTATTTATTAAAACAATTTAAAATAGGAAACTAATTATGATAGATGCCAAGCATTTAGCACATTTTAGCTCTCTCGTAGGGCAGGATAATATTTATAGTGATAAGGCACATCTTATAGCTTACTCTTACGATGCAACACGTTCAAAGTTTGAGCCAGATGCTGTTCTTTTTCCTCGCAATGAAGAAGACATTAGCAAAATCTTGACTTACTGTAATGAACATAAAATCGTGATTGTCCCTCGTGGAGCGGGGAGTGGTTTTACGGGTGGTGCCTTACCAAGTTCTGGTGGCATTGTCTTAGCTTTTGAAAAGCATATGAACAAAATCCTAGAGATAGATATGAAAAATATGGTCGCTATCGTCCAACCAGGTGTGGTCAATATGGACTTACAACGAGCTGTTGAGGAAGTAGGGCTTTTTTATCCGCCAGACCCTGCGAGTCAAGATTACTCTACCATCGGTGGGAATGTGAGTGAAAATGCAGGAGGAATGCGTGCTGCAAAGTATGGGATAACTAAAGATTATGTTATGGCAACCCGTGCTGTGCTTCCAAATGGAGACATCATAAAAGCGGGCAAACGCACCATAAAAGATGTAGCAGGTTATAACATTAGCGGTATTTTAATCGCTTCTGAGGGGACTTTAGCCGTTTTAAGTGAGATTACCTTAAAACTCATTCCAAAACCTAAAATGACAAAAACTGCTATGGGTATTTTTAGTAGTGTCAATCAAGCGATGGAAGCGGTCTATAAAACAATGGCAAGTGGGATTACCCCCGTGGCGATGGAGTTTTTAGACAATCTTACCATTCGTGCAGTGGAGCAGACTTTTTCAAAAGGTTTGCCTGTGGATGCAGGTGCCTTACTTGTTACGGATGTCGATGGTAACTTAGAAGATGATTTGAACTTCCAACTTACAAAGATAGAAGAGGTTTTTAAAGCTAATGGCTGTTCAGAATTTCGTATCGCAAAAGATGACAAAGAAGCGGCTGACCTTTGGTTTGCTAGGCGAAATGCAAGTCCTGCTTTGAGTGTATACGGAAGTAAAAAACTCAATGAAGATGTGACAGTACCACGCTCTGCTCTTCCTGAGCTTTTAGAGAAGTTTTATGCTATTGCCGAGAAATATCAAGTCAATATCCCTTGTTTTGGACATACGGGAGATGGAAATGTCCATACAAATGTGATGGTAGATGGCTCCGATCCTGAGCAAGTAAAAATCGCATATCAAGCGATAGAAGAGGTATTTCAAGCGACTATTGATTTGGGAGGAACTCTTTCTGGTGAACATGGCATAGGACTTGCAAAGGCTCCTTACATGGGGATGGCATTTACAGAAGAGGAGATGAATCTTTTTAAATCCATCAAAAGAGCATTTGACCCAAATAACATTTTAAATCCTGCAAAAATGGGACTCGATTAGAAGGAAAATCATGCAAACAAAAGCAGTAAAAGTACTTAAACACGCAAAGTTTTTTTTACAATCTTTTATAGATAAAGAACTCACACTTTTTGCGGCAAGTTTGAGCTTTTATACCATCTTTACGATTATTCCACTGCTTTTGATTATGATGACACTTTTGACTTCTTTGCCTTCATTTGCCGAGAATTATGAGAAGATACAAGCTTTTATCTTCTCAAATCTCATGCCGGTAAACTCTGAAGTGGTCATGGAACAGATAAATGGTTTTTTAAAAAATTCCTCAAAAATGGGTATGATGGGATTTATGGCTATCTTAGTCTCTTCTTTACTTTTTTTTAAAAACTTTGAGTACATTGCAAATCGTATTTTTCATGCAGAGCCACGAACGATTTGGGAGTCTATCACAACCTACTGGACGATGCTTACTCTTACACCTATCGCGCTTGGGGCATCTTTTTATATTACTGGGTATATTGCTACTTTGATGGCTTCAAATACACTTACTTCAGGTTTTAATATTTTGCCTCTTATCCCTTATCTCATCATCTGGGCGCTCTTTTTTCTCATTTTTCAAATTGCAGCCAATGTCAAAATAAATCCAAAAGCTTCTGCGATAAGTTCATTCATTATTTCTGTTGTTTTTAGCATGAGTAAAAATGCGTTTATCTACTATGTTTTTTTAAATAAATCGTATACCACGATGTATGGCTCCTTTGCGATTTTAATGTTTTTATTTCTTTGGATTTATGTCTCTTGGCTGATATTTATTTACGGTTTAAAACTTTGTTATATCATTGACGGAATGTTTAAAAACAATAGAAAGGAAAATCATGAGTGAAATGTATGAACTGGCGATAATCGGTGCGGGACCTGCAGGGATTGCAACGGCGGTAGAGTCGTATTTGCAAGGAATGAGAAAAATTGTTTTGTTAGAAAAAGATACAAACCATAACTCGACAATCAGAAAGTATTACAAAGACAACAAACGTGTGGATGTTGATTGGAAAGGGCAAAAAGTAGAACTTAATGGTCGTATTTATTTTATCGATGGAACGAAAGAATCGACTTTAGATTTTTTTGATGAGATTTTAGAACTCCACGCGGTAGAGTTAAAAACACATGTTGAAGTTTTAGATATTACAAGAGTAGAAGAAGATGCACATTTTGAAGTGACTATGGCAAATGCTAGTATCAAAGCAAAGAATGTTGTGGTTACGATAGGGCGTATGGGAAAACCAAACAAACCAAGCTATAAAATCCCCGCAAGTGTACGCAAACAAGTTTGTTATACTCTTGATACTTGTAAGGAGAATGAAAAAGTTCTCGTTGTCGGTGGTGGCGATAGTGCGGTGGAGTATGCGGTTGATTTGAGTGAAAAAAATGATGTTACCATCTGTTATAGACGCGAAACTTTTCGTCGTGCTAACCCAACTAATCAAACAAATATTGGCAATGCCATTATGCACAAAGAGGTTAATGCTATCTTAGGCATAGACATTGAGAGTATTGAAGAGGAAAATGGTTGTGTGAAAGTCCTTTTTAACAATGGGAATACAGAAGTTTATGATAGAGTAGTTTATGCCTTAGGTGGTACTACTCCAAGTGCCTTTTTAGATAATGCGGGCATAGAAGAAGTAGATGGTAAACCGATGTTTGATGAAAATTATGAGACAAATATCAAAGGCTTATTTGTAGCGGGTGATATTACTCAAAAATCGGGTGGAAGTATAGCGTTAGGCCTTAATCATGGTTATGCCATTGCGAAGTATATTACAGAGAATAGATAATCGCATAGAGAAAAATCGCACTCGCATACAAGAGTGTGAGGGTAAGTAAACTTCTTTTGTAGATAGCTCCCAAAGATAGAAGTACAAAGGGCACAAGCCACAGAGGGTGAAGAACTATCTGCTTTGTATGAGTATCTAAATGAACAAGGTACTCAAGCGGTGTATCTAGTAGATTTCCCTCATGTATGAGATGTAAAAATATGCTCAGTGGATAGAAGAGGCTGAAAAGAGTACTCCAAAGAATCGAGAGTGGATGGTAGAGAGAAAAGTTTTCAAATATCGCGAGTGAAAAGGGAAGCATCATCAAATAAATCCAAAAAGGTAAAAGTAAAAATTGCCATTTTTTCCCTAAGTCTTGAAAATGAATGAGAAAAAGAAAGATATATCCCACTCCTGCAACACTCAGTCCAAACCCTAAACTAAAGAAAAGTCGTGGGAAAAGTGCTAGTAAAAGCAGTATGCTAAGTAAAAGTGTCTGCATAGAGATAATCTGAAATCCTCTGTCGTAGAGTACAAATCCCATAAGTAACATAGCAAAGGCACGTAAAAGTGATGCTGGAGTCCCTAAAAAGAGCAGATAGCTGAGTAAAATCATACTTATTATGACAAATAAATCACGTTTTTTATTTCTATAGGGAAAGTATCTGTTTTGCAAAAAGTGATAGGGGTATTTGAGTAGAAAAAAAAGTAGTGTAGATAAAACACCTAGATGAAAGCCACTAATAGCTAAGAGGTGTGAGATACCAAGGGAAGAAAACTGCTTTTGGATGCTACTGTCGAGCTGTCTTGCACTGAAAAGGGCTTGATAAATGGCTGTTATTTCTAGGCTTTTATGCTGTTTTGCAATAGCAGTATTAAATGCTGTTTTATACGTCGCTTTGATACTGCCTTTTACAATTTTACTATAAGCATAAAAACCTTTGAGATAGGCATAAAAACTGATTTTTCCAGCCCAGACTTTTAGAAGTAAATTTTCACCAACAAGAAGATTTTTTTGCTTTGTTTTTGTGTAAAAAATTGCTCCATGATTACTTTTGAGTTTTAAAATAGAGGAAGCATTTTTTGTGTACTGTTTTAAGAGGGTTGCCTCTACAAGTTGTGTATCAAAACGCGTGAGGTTTTTGTAGTTGTTGTACTCGATGAGTAGGGAGTAGAAACTCAGTAAGGTAAGGAAAAAAAATGCAAAGAGAAAATCTCGCCTTGTATTAAAAAGTGAGATTTTTTGTAGCATTTAAAGCATCGGCATAGAGATACTTGAATCTCCTATATCAATCTCAGCAGAAGAGGTATCTATGTTTTCATAAACAGTTTCTACACCCGCACTAAATGCAGGAGCATCGACGAAGCGTGTGAGTTTCTTTTGAAACACAAGTTTCACATGTCCTGTTGGACCATTACGCTGTTTACCGATGATGATTTCTGCATCTTCTTCCTCTTTTTCAACATACTCAGAGACAAACTCTTTTCCTTCTGATTTTGCTGCTTTTTCTCGTTCTTTTTCCTCTTTGTAAAGGTAAACATCGTCACGATAGACAAACAAAATGATGTCGGCATCTTGCTCGATTGAGCCTGATTCACGAATATCACTCAGCATCGGGCGTTTGTCATTTCTCGCTTCAAGTCCACGGTTCAGTTGTGAGAGGGCAACGATAGGCATCTCAAGTTCACGAGCGAGCATTTTAAGTCCACGTGAGATTTCGGAGACTTGCAGGTGTCTGTCTTGATTGCCTACTCCTTGCATAATTTGGAGATAATCAATCACAGCAATCTCAATCTCAGGATGTTGATTTTTGAGTTTGCGTAGTTTCGAGCGGAGTTGATTAATGTTAATACTCCCTTGGTCATCGACAAAGAGTTTCGCACTGTCCATACGCTCAATAGCAGCATTAAGACTACTCCACTGGTCATTGTTCATATTTCCCGTACGAAGATGTTGTAAGGGAATGGAAGTTTGAATGGAGAGTAAACGTAACATCAACTGTTCAGCAGGCATTTCAAGGGAAAAAAATGCCACTCCCTTGTTTTGTAAAATGAGGGAATTGACTGTGTTTAGTATAAAAGAAGTTTTCCCCATCGCAGGCCTTGCAGCAATAATGACTAAATCTCCCTTACCAAAACCCGTCGTCATTTTGTTGAGTTCGTGAAACCCTGTATCTACTCCTACGAGAACAGTATCGCCTCGTGCTTGCATCTCTTTGATATATTCCATTGTATCAAAGGTCATTTTAGGGGCGTCTTTAAAATCGCTTGTTTGGTTGTCTTGAGTGATTTCGTAGAGTTTTTTCTCTACTATATCGATGACTTCTTCTGAGGGTAACTCCTCTTCGACGGTAACTCTTTTTATCTCTGTTGTGAGTGTGAGGAGATGGCGTTTGAGGGATTTGTCTTTTATCTCATTCACATAAGCTTGTGTGTTTGAGATAGGGTTGGCAGAGAGGATTTCAAGTAAAACTTGTTCATCAAACTTTTTGACTTTTATCAACTCTTTTTTGATAAACTCTTCATCAATCGGCTGGTCGTGTTGGAGTAAAAGAAGCATTGCCTTGAAGATGTCCTGATGGGCAGGAAGATAAAAATCATCTTGATTAAGAGCGACACTGAGTTCATCAAACTGGCTTGGTTCAAAAACAATGGAACTGAGAATAGCGCGTTCAAACGCTAGGTTATATAAATTATCTTGCAAAAACCAACCTTCTATTGTGTGAATTTGATTTTAGCATATTATCTTTTATCTTTTCTTATCGCATAAACAATAGCAACATTGGAAAAGACCTTATAAATTGTGAGTTCAAGGAGGATACTTACAAGAATTGAGAGCATAAAGATAAAGTCAAGCTCTTTGAGGTGTAGTCCAAAACCATGATTTACTACCTTTATGAAGGAGCGTACCATCTCATTTTGAGCTTGCCATGAAGAGGCTAAGACCTCACTCTCTGCAGATTTGAGATTTTGTGCCTTATAGTTTAAGTCCTCTTTTTTCTCTTTTCGATACTGTGCAGATTCTTGTTCTAGTTGTTCATTGTAGAGGCGTTCAAGTGCCATTCTCTCAGTGGCGAACTCTGCTATGAGATTTTTACGCTCTTTGATATGCTCTTCATACTTAGAGCCTTTCCAAGTTTTGCCATCGGCTCCATAGACTGTTTTCTGCTTTTCTATTTCTGCATCTTTGTTGGCAATGACATCTTTTCTTCTTTTCTCAAACTCAGCAATTTTATCAAAGAAATCTTGTTTGAGCTGTTTTGCACGGCGGAGGTGGTCTTTTTCTGTCATGGCGACAATCTCCTCATACTCTGTTTGGATTTTTTGAATCGATTTTGCTTTGAGTTCTTCTGCATGAGGGCTTTCGAGCTTGTCTGCAGTTACTGCCATAGAAGATATGATGGAGAGTCCAAAAAGCAGGGGAATAAATAGGCTACTTAGAAGCTTCATCGTCCATTTGTTGACTTCAGAACCTGATTTTTTGATGTAAACTTTCATGAAAATACTTCCCACTTTAGCAACTTCAAATGCAATAACCATCACAACGGAGATAAGAATAAATCCTGGGTAAAAACTATCAAATGCTATCATCTCCATATATGCTGAAACAACAAATGCAGCGATACCTGCGAGTGTGTAGAGAAGGAGGGATGCATCTTGCACTGTTTGGATAACTTTCGTACGTAGGTCTGGTTTTATATCTTCTACGAGTTCTTCAAGTTGCTCTTCTGCTGGTGTGTTTTGAACGATTATTTCTTCTTCTAGTGTCTCTTCTTGTGTTGTTTGTACTTCTTGAGTTGCTTCAACTTCTTCAACTGTAATTTCTGCTTCAACAATCTCCTCGACGACTGTTTCTTCTTCTTTCACACTCACTTGAGGAACAAAAGTGACTTTTTTTGTCGAGTCAAAACTCATCCATTGGAGGTTGAAATCACTCTCTAAATTTTCCACCGTTTTAAAAATAAAATTATTTTTGTACTCATTTAAAATCTTTGCATTTGTTAAAAATTCGATACCTTTTTCTTTAATCTCTTCATTTTTAAAGATTAAAATGACACGGTCAAGCTTGTAAAGATTTTCTACAAATACTTGATTGTAAAGGGCGATACGATTGACAATCGTTGCAACTTCTGTATCTGAAAAGAGGTCTAAAACATAGATAAATTCCTCTCCAGAGGCTAAAGAGAAGTTCATCGTTGCGTTTGGTATGAGAAATTCTCCTGATAGAAGGGTGAATTTCCCGCTTGCTTGCAGTTCATCTTTTTTTGTTTTGTTTTTAAAGTCATCAAAGTAAGCACTAAAATAGTTAATGTTTATATGACGAAACTCGGCATAGGCATTAAATAAAATATGATAATTTACCGTATGATAAATATGAAAGTAATCTTCTGCTGAAATACTGAGTGTCAGTAAATCAATATCTTGAAAATAGAGGCTTTCATCAATGCCATGTTTTTTGTTTGGCAAGGCAAAGTATAGGAGTTCCCTAGGCTTTGAAAAGTCTTCATTTTTGAGGGAATGAATCATCTGTTTGTCTTGCATAGTGTCAAGATACTCAGGGGTAATCTCAAGCTTTAGAAGTTGAGAGAGTTGTGAAAGTGTTAAAAATTTATAGTGTAGTAAAATAGTGACTATAAGAGTTTCATGTGTTGAAATTTCAAGCTGATTCATTAGAAATATAATCCAAAAGTTTAATTTTTATAATTATATCAAATGTATATTTATATTGCAGATATTTAAGGGAAGACTCAAGAAAATAAAGAGATAATAGAATATAAAAATAAATAAGGTTAATATGTGAAAAGTATATTCCTCTTTTTGATGGTTTTTGGATTTTCTTTAAGTGCTAATGAACCTTTGAGTGTGCAACTTTTATGGAAAAATCAGTTTGAATTTGCTGGGTTTTATATGGCAAAAGAGAAGGGCTTTTATAAAGCAGAAGGTTTGGACGTTTCCCTCAAAGAGTTTGACTTTTCTGTACATATGGTTGATGATGTTCTGAGTGAAAAAGTAGATTTTGGCATAGGGCGTTCTTCTTTGGTACTTGAAGGCTTAAAGGGTAAAAAACTTGTGATGCTCAATGCTTTGTACCAACACTCTCCTTATATGCTCCTTGCGAAAAAAAGAGCAGATTTACAAAGTGTTAAAGATTTTAAAAACAAAAAAATTATGTTGAGTGACAATCTTGTTTCAATCGCTGCTATATCTGCTATGATGCAAAGAAATGGCATTCAACCATCTGATTATACAGAGTTACAACATAGTTTTAGTATTGACTCTCTTTTAGATGGGACAACAGATTTGATGACTGTTTATCGCTCTAATGAACCTTATGAGTTAGAAAAAAGAGGGATAGATTTTACACTATTTAATCCCTCTGATTATGGGTTTGATATGTATGCAGATATACTATTTACATCACAAGATTACCTCAAAAAGCATCCAAAAATCGTTGCTAAATTTCAAAAAGCAACACTTAAAGGCTGGGAGTATGCTTTTGCACATATGGGCGAGAGTGTAGATGTTATTTTAGAAAAGTACAATACCCAACATAAAAGTAGAGAAGCATTGTTATATGAGGCAAAAGTACTTAAAAAACTCGCTTATGTCGATGATATATCTTTTGGTAATATAAGTCCTTTAAAAATATACAATATTGCAAATATCTATAGACTTTTAGGGATGACAAATGCAAAAGATAGTGCTTTAGAGGGTGTATTTTATAAGCAAGATAAAGTAAGTAGTTTTTTAAAAAACCCACTGCTTTTAAAATCAATACTTGCTGTTTTCTCTGTAGTAATTTTTGGAGTTTTATTGAGTTTATATAAGCAATTTATTTTAAAAAAAGAGAATGCTAAGCTTGAACATTTGGTACAAGAGTTAGAAAAACAGAAGAAAACTTTTCAAGCACTTTATGACCACTCAAAAGATGGTATTGCTCTTTTAGATATGCAATCAAATTTTATTGATATTAATCCAGCCTATAGTAAAATGACAGGATTTACAAAAGAAGAGATTTTACAAAAATCGTGTTTGGAATTGACGGTGGAAGAAGATGTTGAAAAGTCACATATTGCCATGCAAGAAGTGTTAGAATTTGGGTTTATCCAAAATTTTCAAAAACACTGTAAAATAAAAGGCGATAAAGTTTTGAGTGTCAATATGTCAATGACACATCTAGAAAACCCAGAACGAGTACTGATTAATGTTCGAGATGTAACCCGAGAAGAAGAGACAAAACAGACTCTTTTAGAGGCAAAAAAAAGAGCTGAAGAGGCAAACTTAGAAAAGTCCTCTTTTTTAGCCAATATGAGTCATGAAATACGCACTCCGATGAATGGGATTATTGGTTTAACACATCTTGTACTACAAAGTGATTTAGATGAAAAACAAAAGAATTATTTACAAAAAATAGATACTTCTGCAAAACTTCTTTTAGAAATAATTAATGATATTTTAGACCTTTCCAAAATAGAAGCTAAAAAACTTGCACTTGAGAAAAGAGACTTTGTAATGTCTGATATATTTGCTAGTGTAGAGAACCTTCTTCTTTTTAAAGCCAAAGAGAAGGGCTTGGATTTTCAGATAGATTGTACTTGTGAGTGTGAAGCGAAACTCCATGGAGACAGTCTACGTATCTCTCAAATACTTATCAATCTTCTCAATAATGCAATGAAATTTACACATGAGGGCTTTGTTCATCTCACTATATCACGTAAAGAAAATCTTTATAGGTTTGAAGTAGAAGATAGTGGGATAGGGATGACACGAGAACAGCAAGAAAAACTTTTTCAGGCTTTTATGCAAGCAGATGTAAGTACTACAAGAAAGTATGGTGGAACGGGTTTAGGCTTAAATATATCCAAACACCTTGTAGAACTTATGCATGGTAAAATCTGGGTAGAAAGTGAGTACGGAAAAGGAAGCCGTTTTATAGTAGAAATACCTTTAGAAAATGCTAAAGAAGCAATGAGAGAAGAGGAAGAAAAGAATTATACAGAGGATGATTTAAAAGTTTTTGCAGGCACAAAAATACTCTTAGTAGAAGACAACAAAACAAATCAGTTACTTATTTTAGGGCTACTTGATGAGAGTGGGATTGAGATAGAGATTGCCAACAACGGTAAAGAAGCTGTGGATATGTTTAGAGCCAATAACTTTGCACTTATCTTGATGGATATTCAAATGCCTGTAATGAATGGCTATGAAGCAACAGCATTGATTCGTGAGCAAAATGAAGAGATTCCTATTATCGCACTTACTGCAAACGCAATGAGTGAAGATATAGAAAAAACAATAGAGGCTGGAATGAACACTCATTTAGGTAAACCGCTTAATATGCATAGTTTTTATAAAACTTTATTCCAATTTTTAGAAAGGGGTGAAGGATGAAAGAGATTCTTTTTTTGAGTTTTGTGTTTTTTAGTCCACTGTTTGCATTTTCAACAACAAATATTGAGTACTTGTATGGTAACTTTACTGGCAATAGTGGTTTTGATACTAACGGTGGCAAGAGTACTATTACACTAGAGAATTTTTCGACATTTGCTTATGGAGATTTTTTTGGTTTTGTTGATATTACAAGGGCGAATGATAGGTTTAAAAATGCTGATAAAAAGAGTGATATTTATTTTGAACTTTCACCGAGAGTAAGTTTTTCCAAAGTATTACATAAAAATCTCTCGTTTCTTTTTGTAAAAGATATTTTTTTAGCAGGGCAATACAATAGACAAGTCCATAAGTTTGATGATTATCATGCACAACTTTATGGTCTAGGAAGTGACCTTAGCATCAAAGGTTTTGATGTTTTTGGACTCAATTTTTACAAAAAAGAGCAGAATTTTGGCACGCATACCTACCAACTTTCAGCCAATTATATAAGTGAACATATTTTTGGTACACCACTTGTAGTGGATGGTTTTTTAGACTGGACAACAGGAGATTTTTTAACACAAAATAGACTCTTATATGATTTTCATTATAAAATAGCAGGGGCAAAAACATATATGGGAACAGAGTGGCACTACTATAGAGTTAAAGAGACCAAAATAAAATCGAATGTTTTACAGTTTATGGTCATGATGAAGTGGTAAAAATTCCTTCTATAAAAGTTTTTTTTAGTGTATAATTTCGATATAACAATAGAAAGGAGCAATAATGCAAGAATTTTCAAAAATAAATCCAAATGATTTTACTCAAAAAGATTTAATGCTCCACCTCTTACAAGTTTCTCAACACACAGTAACAAGAGAAGAACTAAAAGAGGATATCTCTAGCTTAAAAGAAGATATAGCAAAAGTAGAAATTAATGCTGATGCAAGATTTGACAAAGTGGAAGCAGATGTCAATGCAAGATTCGACAAAGTGGATGCAAGATTTGACAAAGTGGAAGCAGATGTCAATGCAAGATTCGACAAAGTGGATGCAAGATTCGACAAAGCAGAAGCAGATGTCAATGCAAGATTCGACAAAGTGGATGCAAGATTTGACAAAGCAGAAGCAGGTGTCAATGCAAGATTCGACAAAGTAGATATAAAATTTGATAAAATGGATAATAAAATATCAAAAGTATCAGAAAAATTTGATAAAATGCAATGGCTTTTAGTAGCTACATTGCTTACTGTTGTTTTTAAAGATTATCTGCTTTCCTTATTTTAATAAGGATGCTTTATAGTAAGCGATAGCTATCAAAGATAAAACTATAAAAAGCCATAAGCTAGGAATGATACGATACTTCCATGTCACATCTTTTAAACCCATAAAGTATTCAATGACTAAATGCCCTTTTATGAATGTACTCACGAGTAAAACAGCGACAAGGGTAAAGTTTATGAGTTTGAGATAGCCTAATACAAAGGCAAAGATAGTGAGTAAGAGAAGAGTAATCCAAATTTTTATCATATTTTACCTTATTATGTAGATGAGAGGAAATAAAACGATCCAGAGTAAATCTACTAAATGCCAGTAGATTGCTCCCGTTTCTGCTCCACTTATATCGTCTGCAGTATAGCCACCTTTTTTTGCTTTTTGCTGGATATTGAACAAGATGACTAAACCTAAGAGTACATGCATAAAATGAAATACTGTCAAAATGATGTAAAACATAAAAAAAGTATTTGTGCTAAGGTTGATGCCTTCTTCTACTTTTCCTGCAAACTCTATAATCTTATCAATGATAAAAAATCCTCCAAGAGTCATTGCTCCGATAAGCCATCTTGAAGCGAGTTTGGAGGCTTTTTTATGCTCTTTTAATTGCAATGATTGTATTGCTTTGACGACAAAGAAACTACTTGTAATCAAAAGTAGGGTATTTGCAAAACCAAATCTTTGGTCGAGTAAAAGTTGCGATTCATTAAAAAGGGCGACATCTCCACTCCGAGCAAAAGCATAGCCAACAAATAAAATCCCAAAAGTAATCAGTTCTACATAAACAATAATCCAAATTGCAAAATCACCCCGAGGCAAAGCTCTTTTTGTTTGTATCAAAGTTTGAAATCCTCACTATTTACTATATCTATGGTTGTTGTCGCAAACATATTTCTTATATCTTTTCTCGGACTTGCCCATTTGTCATGTAAAATACATTTGTTATGTGGATTACAAGCACCATTACCCAAAATGCAAGTACTAAAATCTGTGAATGCTTGAAAATGCTTGAGAATGTCAAGAATTGTAATGGATGAAGCAGGATTATTTAACCTAAATCCACCCTCTCTCCCTCTAATGGAAAGAATAAATTTACCTTTTACTAACTCTGTCATAATTTTTGTTAAAAATTTGTAGGATATATTTAAGGTTTTGGCTAATTCATTGGATTTATACAAATACTCACTATCTTCGCGTGCCATATAGCTGAGAATTCTAATAGCATATTTTGATGTATTACTCAGTTGCATGCTACAATCCTTCTATTTTTGCCACATTATATACTAAAATTATAAATACTACAAAAAGGTAGAATTAAATTTGTTTCAGCTATAATTTAATTACTACTTTTTGGTAGAATTAAAAAAAGGGTTATTTATGACTGAACGTATTACCAAAAATATGGCCAGAAACATTTACTTTGGTGGTGGTTTATTTGCTATCTTAGTCTTTGCAGGTCTGACACTGGATACAGTACACCAGATTCCAAAACTATCGCATGACGATAAAGTGACAGAATCAGTAGCTGCGGGTAAACGAGTATGGGAAAACAACGATTGTGTTGGTTGTCATACAATTTTAGGAGAGGGTGCTTACTTCGCACCAGAATTAGGGAATGTTTTTGAGCGTCGTGGGAATAGCGATGAAGCGGCATTTAAAGCATATTTAAGTGGATGGATGGCAGCACAGCCACTCTCCGAACCAGGCAGAAGAAAAATGCCTCAGTTTCACCTTAGTGACAAGCAAGTTAATGACCTTGCAGACTTTCTCATCTGGACATCTCGTGTGAAAAACAACGAATGGCCACCAAATATAGAAGGATAAAAATATGAAATACACTTCTCAATCCGTCGCAAAAAAATACTTTATTTTTGCACTTATGCTTCTTGCCGGAGAGATACTTTTTGGTCTCATCATGGGGACTCAGTACATTGCTGGAGATTTTCTTTTTCCAGAAATTCCTTTTAATGTTGCAAGAATGGTACACACGAACTTACTGATAGTTCTCATTCTGTTTGGTTTTATGGGAGCGGCTTATTATCTTGTTCCTGAAGAGTCAGAACGCGAACTTTGGAGTCCAGCACTTGCAAATCTGATGTTTTGGGTTTTTGCTGCAGCGGGTGTTGCTACAATTCTTGGCTACCTTTTTGTGCCTTATGCTACTTTAGCAGACTTAACAGGAAATGACTTACTTCCAACGATGGGAAGAGAGTTTTTAGAACAACCTACGATTACTAAGATAGGTATTGTGATTGTTGTACTTGCTTTTATCTTAAATATCGCTATGACAGTGATTAAAGGAAGAAAAACAGTTATTACTATTGTTTTACTCACAGGACTTTTAGGACTTGCAGTATTTTTCTTATTTGCGTTTTATGTTCCAGATAACTTAATTATGGATAAATTCTTCTGGTGGTATGTTGTGCATTTATGGGTAGAAGCGACTTGGGAGCTAATCCTTGGAGCAATTCTAGCGTTTGTACTTATAAAAGTAACGGGTATTGACCGTGAACATACTGACAAATGGTTATATCTCATCATTGCAATGACACTTATCTCTGGAATCGTTGGAACAGGTCACCACTTTTTCTATATGGGTGCACCGTCATACTGGCTATGGATAGGTTCTATCTCTTCAGCTGTTGAGCCTTTACCTTTCTTTTTGATGATTCTCTTTGCATTCTCTGTGGCAAAACAAAAAAGAATCGATACTGAAAATAAAATTGCACTTACTTGGGCAAAAGGTACAGCAGTAATGGGATTTTTAGGTGCTGGTGTTTGGGGATTTTTACATACTCTCGCTCCTGTTAACTACTATACTCATGGAACACAACTGACCGCGGCACATGGTCACCTCTCTTTTTATGGGGCATATATTATGATTATTTTTACTATCATCTCTTATGCAATGCCAATCCTAAGAGGGCGTCCTCATGGAAACTCAGCCAAAGCACAAAAACGAGAACTTATTGCATTTTGGATGATGAACATTGGAATGGTAGGTGTGACTCTTGCTCTAACAGTAGCTGGGGTTATGCAGATAATGTTACAGCGTTGGGCTACTGATGGAACAGCTTTAAACTTTATGGATACACAAGCACACATAGTTCCTGTATATATGATTCGTCTTGTATTTGGTCTACTTGTTTTAACTGGATTGTTTACTTACTTCTCTAGCTTTTTTGTCAAAGAAGAGACAAAATAGTCGATGTTAAACTTACTTGAGTTTGAGGAAAATGCTGGAAAAGTTTGGGAACGCTTTATAAGTAAAAAAGTCAAAATTTCTTATGAAGAGTCTCGAGTCTATTTCAAAGAGTACTCAAAGTCATTAAAGATTTTTCACCATCTTCTTGGTGGTGAAAAAGCAAAAGAGTTACATATAACAGATAAAAGATTTATAAAAACTTCTCGTAACTACAGAGAAAAACTCTCTGCTTTAGGAGATACTTTTTTACTACCGTGGCAGGATGAAAAAGCACTTTACTTACCTGAATCACTTGCCTACTTCAAGAGTAAAAAAGAGAATGAAATGCTCTACTTTTGGCTTGTTGCCATGGCTACTTCCATAGATACTCACAAAGGAAGTCTCCTTTTTAAAAATTTCACAACAACAGAAGCAATCATACAAAAATACAGTGGATTTCAAAAATTTTATGAAAAAGCTTTAGAAGATTTAATAAAAGATAATCCTCGATTAGCCTTTGTTAAGTCCTTAAATCTTCAGAATATAGAAGATGGACTTTTTGTCTCACAGCTTGACATCTACCCTTGCCCCTTATGGATATACCCCTCTTTATCAAAAAATGCACTCTATAGTGAGTACGAAGATGAAGAGATTTCCAGAGGAGACAAAGAGGAGCAGATAGAGACATTAGAGATGAAAAAAAATGCGAAAAAAATAGATGATTCAAAAGAGACAGATGGTTTTATGGCGTATCTGCCTGAGTCTATTATGAGCATACTAGAGCAGGTCAATGTAGATAGGGATGAGGATGATAGTTTTGATAAAGATGCCCTCTACAATGCAGAAGATTTAGATGAAATAACACTCGGCAAGAAAAAAGCCAATCTCTCTTCTCGACTCAAAATAGATTTAGACTTGAGTAACGCATCAAAAGAGGAGTATCCTTTAGGCAATCATCTTTTAGATGAGTGGGACTACTCGAAGCAAGATTATCTTATAAACTATGTCAAAATAAATCCTTATTTGATAACGGAGATAGAAGCATTAGAAATACCACCACATCTGAAAAAAAATATAAAAAAGATTGAGCATGAACTTGATTTGATGGAATTAGACCGCATTAAAAACAATCGTCTGCCTTACGGAGATGAGATAAATCTTGATAGCTGGATAGAGTATAAAGGACATGAAAATAAGTCAGGGCATCCTCAAAAATTTTATGAATCTTTTGTGAAAAAAACACGTGATATGTCCACTCTCATATTAGCCGATGTTTCACTCTCTACTGAAGCGGGCATTACCCAAGATATACGAGTGATTGATATGATTAAAGATACACTGATTGTCTTTTCCCAAGCTCTTGTAAAGCTTCAAGACAAGTTTGCCATCTACACCTTTTCTTCACTTAAAAATACAAATGTCCGTTTTGAAATCATTAAAAATTTTAACGAAAAGCATACAGCATTTACTCGTGGAAGGATTAATAGTATCAAACCGGGTTACTATACCCGTATGGGGGCAGCCATCCGTGAATCTACGAATATCCTCAAAAAACAGCAAACAAAAAATAAACTCTTGCTTATCCTCAGTGATGGTAAACCAAACGATGTCGATAGATATGATGGAAGATATGGGATAGAAGATACAAAAAAAGCGATACTCGAAGCAAAAAAACTTGGACTCATACCATTTTGTATCACTATAGATGTGGACTCGAAACATTATCTGCCTTATCTTTTTGGAAAAAATGGCTATACCGTGATACGCGAGAGTAAAAAACTTCCACAAATCTTGCCAGAAATATATATGAATTTAACGAAATAAAAGGGATTATAATGCCAAAAACTTACTACTTAGAACAATCAAACGAGATAGACCTCTTTCAAGCGGCTGCTTCTATGAATCTTCCACTCCTCATTAAAGGGCCAACGGGTTGTGGAAAAACACGCTTCATTGAACATATGGGTGAAAAATTAAACCGTAAGGTTTATACAGTCGTTTGTCATGATGATTTGAGTGCTGCTGATTTGGTAGGTCGTCATCTCATCGATGAAAATGGAACATACTGGCAAGATGGTCCGCTCACAAAAGCAGTAAGAGAAGGAGGTATCTGTTATCTTGATGAAATCATAGAAGCAAGAAAAGATACCACGGTTGTTTTGCACTCTTTAGCGGATTATCGTCGAGTGCTTCCCATAGATAGAACAGGTGAACTTATCCATGCCCATCCTGATTTTATGCTTGTTGTCTCTTATAACCCAGGGTATCAAAATGCACTTAAGGGCATGAAACCTAGTACAAAACAGCGTTTTCTTTCCCTTACATTTGATTATCCTGATGCAAATACAGAAAAAGAGATTATCATTAAAGAGAGTAGGGTAAGTGCTGAGGTGGCACAAAAACTTGTCAATATTGCTCAAGAGATACGACGACTTGATGATAGCGATATTCAAGAGGCAGTCTCTACAAGACTCTTAGTCTATGCTGCAAAACTCATAGTGCAAGGTTTTGACCCTTACCAAGCCTGTATGCACTCTATTGTAGAGTCTTTGAGTGATGAAGAGGAAGTTTTGAGTGTTTTAGAGAAGTTAATTAGTTTACATTTTACATAAAATGTAAACTGACTTTTTGACTTTAAAAGTCAAAAATGTCATCAATATCCTCTTGTGAAACCTCTTCTTCTTTTTGTTCCCACATATTTATAATGGTATTCATATCACTAATCATGGATGCATCTAAAGAATTGATTTTTGTAATATCGCTGGTAGATAAATCAGTTTGCCATTTTCCTAAAACATAGGTAAAACCTTCTACGAGTATAAAAATATTTTCTACCATTTGGCTATTATTTGGAAGTGGTGTGTTTTTTAGAGCAATGGAAAAGGTTGACATAGATGTGCTAAGTTCATTAAAAAAACTATAATATTTTAAGACTGCACTATAGCGTTTAAAGAGGTTAGATAATTTTGAAAGAATTATTGTAAGGTTTTTTTCTTTATTGTTTAAGATATTAATAATATGTAAATCTATTTCATTATGTAACTCAATGAGTTCATATAAATCATCATTAATAAGATTTTCTATTTGTTCTTGAATATATTTTTGGTCATTTGTACTTAGTACATTTTGACTATCCGTACTCTCTTTATGCGTTGATTGTACTTTTTCTACCATTGTATCAAGTACTCTAGAAGATTTTTCAAGTTCACTGTTCTTAGCTAAAAGTTCTTTATTTGTGCGTTCTAAAACTCTGTTTTTTTCTTCTAGTTTCATGTTTAAATCTTCAATGACTTCGACATGATTAAGAAAAAAATTATGGTCACTTATGGATTGTGAAACTTTATAAAGTGTCTTGAGAAAATCTTCACTCTTTAATGGCTTAGATATAAAGCCATTTACCCCTATCCTTATGGCATCGAGTATATATTCTGGTTCATTATGTGCTGTTGTGATGATGATTGCTTGCAGAGGATTGTGTTTCATTATCTGTTGACTCATCTCAATACCGTTTAATTTTGGCATATTAATATCTGAAAGAATTAAATCATAATATTTATTGTGTCTATTTTGATACTCAAGATATTTTGTAAATCCATCTTCACCATCTACTGCAGTATCAATATAGTGAAAATAGTTTTTTAAAAGTTCCGTTGTTGTATCTAATAAGATTTCATCATCTTCTACATATAAAACATTCAAATCTCGTGTATGTTCTAGTAACAGTTTTGCATTAATCATCTCCTAATCTCCCCCCCCAATTTCAATTTTAAAACATGCACCATTATCTTTATTATCTACTGATAAAAAGCCTTTATGATGCTCTTGTACTATAACTTTTGACATATAAAGTCCCAATCCTGTACCATTTTTTTCATGTTTTGTAGAGAAATACGGATCAAATATTTCGTCTAAAATATTTGTAGGAATTCCTCCTCCATTATCACAGATATTTATCATTAATTTTCCTTTTATATCTTCAGTCCGCAAATAAATTTTGGGATTTTGTATCTTTTTTTCTCGAAAATTATCCTGTGCATTCTTGAGTATATTTAAAATAACTTGCATCATTTCATTTTCATATAACTCTATAGTCATACTACTGTTACACTCTTTTATAATCTCAATACCATCCGATGTAAAAGAAGCTTGAACAATCGTAAGAGCTTTTTCAAAGACTAATTTACTATTAACTTGTGTAGTTTTTTTGTTAGGTTTATAAAAGTTTCTAAAATCATCAATGGTGTTTGTTAAACTTTGGACAAATGCTTCAATATCGTCTATCTTATCAAGAAAATATTGTTTTAATTTCTCTCCTCCCTGTTTACTACTCATATCAAAAGTATCAAACTCTAACTTGAATTTTAAATTTGAGGATGTTGCAGATATAGCACCTAAAGGTTGTCTCCACTGGTGTGCTATCATACTTATCATCTCTCCCATTTGAGCAAGACGAGATTGTGCAAAAAGTTGTTTTTGTTGGGATTCATTTTTAGAAATCTCTTCCATAACTTTCTCTTCCAAACTCTCTGTTAGTTCTTCGAGTTCACGATTAGTTGCTTCAAGAAGTGTTGTGTATGTTTGAAGCTTTTCTTCCATATCTTTACGCTCTGAAATATCTTTTACCGTTGCATAAAGAACATTTTTATCCAATAATAAGATAGAAGATAAATTCACATCTACCCAAAATTTTTCACCTGTAGACTTTTTATGCAACCATTCAAAAGAGTGTTCATTTTTTTGTATTGCTAACGCCATCATCTCTTCCGCTTTAGAAAATGACTCTTGACCATCAGGTTGAAATTGAGGAGAAAGTTGTGCTGGGTGACTATCTAAAAGGTCTTCTTTTTTGCTATATTGTAGCATCTCTACAATTTTTTGATTGCATTGAACAAATTTATTATCTTCGATGATAAATATTCCATCTGAAGATTTTTCAAAAAGCTCCTCAAATGCCATTTTCTGTTTTTTTAGTTCTTCTGTTTTATTTTGTAATGTTTGTTCAAAATCTTTAATCAAATCATTTTCTAAACCAATGTCTTCATAGATAACTAAGATAGATGTTTTACTATATTTTGAGATAATATTTCTACGCCATCCATACCGAAAGCTATCTTCGTAGAGTCCAATTTCTAATGTTTTTTCTTCTCCCGTATTATAAACATCTTCAAACAATTCAAGGAGTCCCATAGCTCTAATCCCAGGAAAGGCTTTTTGGACTTTTTTTCCTAAGAGTTCATGCTTGTCTATCTTTTCAACTTCTTCGACTTTTTTATTTATCTCTTTAAAAACAAAATCTCCATCTTCATCAACTTCATAGATAACGATACATAAAGGTAAAAAATCTATATCAATTTTATGATTTTCTATCATAGTAATGACTCCTCTAAATCTATTTTAGAGATGGGTTTACCTAGAAAGAACCCCTGAAATTCATCTATTTGGAGTTCTTTTGCTTTTTCAAATATCTCTGCACTTGATACATGCTCGGCTATCGTCTTGATACCTAACTCTTGCGTGAATTTTACTATTGCTTTTACAAGTAAATAAGCATGTTTATCACTATTGATATTTTTAATAAGACTTGAGTCTATTTTCACATAGTGAGGAGATAATTCTGCCATTTTAGACATATCTGAAAATCCAAGACCAAACTCATCTATGGTTATTAAAACACCTAAAGATTTAAACTCATTAATAAAAGTAACAAATAGGTCATAATCTTTATGCGAAGGTTGTTCAAGAAGTTCAAAGATGACTTGAGAGCTAATATCAAAGTTTGTTTTTGTTTCTAAATGATGTTGCTTTATTCTCTCTCGCAAAAGTTTATTTATCTCTTTGTTCACTATATCGTGAAAAGTCAAGTTGATAGAGACATGAATATTGAGGTCAAGCATGGTTTTAAAGGACTCATTTATGATAACCTTTGTTAAATTAACATATTGTCTTGATATCTTTGAAAAGTCTAAAAAATTAGCAGGGGCAATGAGCTTTTCACTTCCATCTGCTTGTATTTGCTGCATTCGCATTAATGATTCATACTTTATGATTTGACCATCTGTATCGATGATAGGTTGATAATAAGCATGTACTCTTTTTTCCTCTAATGCACTGTTAATCTCTTCTCTCCAGTAAAGATTTTGTTGTAACTCTTCTTTTCTATCTGCTTCTGAATTATATCCAAGATATTGACGACCTCTTCTTCTTGCCTCTTGTAGAGCCATGTCAGCTTTTCCATAGCTATTGTTTTTGTCAAAGGAAATGCCTATGGTTATTTCTAAATTTATCGGTTCTTTTATGCCTGGAAGGATTATAGGAGTTGTTTCAATATAACGCAGGAGAGATTCGATATCATGGATATACGTGTCAGGATCTAAGATATTTGAAATCTCTAAAAGTACAAATTCATCTCCACTCATTCTATAAAGTTCATAGTTTGTGCCATCAATAAATTTGTCTAATTTTTTCGCAAAGTGTTGTAAAAGTACATCTCCAACATGAAGACCATAAATCTCATTATAAATGTGAAATCCATCTATATTGATAAGTATCATTATGGGAATGTCATGTGGATTCATGTTTTCAACTTTATCTATCAATAAACCATGACTTTTAAGTCCTGTCAATTTATCTATTTTAAATTTTTCTTCCACTTTGGAAATAATCTCTGAACTGGATACTCCATCATTACTCATTATTTTTAAAGTAACTTTTTCGAGTGCTTCTATGAAGTTTTTACTAATCATAGGTTTAAGTAAATAAGCATCTACATTTAATGAGATACAAGCAGTGATTGAAGTTGGATTATTGAGTGCGCTATAAACAATGATAGGAATAGATAAATTTTTTTCTCTAATAAATGTGATTAATTCTATGCCATCTATTTTTGGCATAGATATATCTGTGATTATTAAGTCAAAATTGTGTGATTTATAGAGTTCTAATGCTTTTTCTCCATCTCCTGCAACTTGAATATTACTAAAAAAGTTTTGAAATAACTCCACCGAAGTTTGTTGTATGCTCTCATCATCCTCAGCATAGAGAACAGATAGATTTTTGGTTACATTTAAAATGTCTTTCATCGTCATATTAGTTTACCTCTTCTTGTAACTCTATGATGAAACAAACGCCATCATTTGTATTTTGAGCATATATTTTACCATAATGGTGTTCTTCGATAATTGTTTTTGACATATATAGGCCAAGACCTGTACCATTCTTTTCATTTTTTGTAGAAAAATAGGGGTCAAATATTTTTTCCATAATTGTTTCAGGGATACCACCTCCATTATCACATATTTTGATGGTATTTTTATGTGTTATTATTTTAATCCAAGGAGATTTAATCGTCTGTTCTTTAAAATTATCTTGCGCATTTTTAAAAAGATTTAAAAGTACTTGCATCATTTCCCCATCAAACATAGTAAGCATCTCTTGAGAATTATATGCATATACCAACTCTATGCCATCTGCTTTCAAGGAAGCTCGGATTATCTTTAACGCTTTCTCACAGACTTCTTCTAAAAGAAGTTTTTTCTCTTTTTTATTGGGTTTATAAAAATTTCTAAAATCATCTACGGTTGTTGTTAAGTTTTGAATATACTCTTCTATGCTATCGAGCTTATGCAAAAAATACTCTTGTTGTTCTTCTTTACCTTCTTGTGTAGCACAGTTATACTCTTCTAGCTCTATGGTAAATTTCATACTCGCAGCGGTTGTAGAGATAGCGTGTAAAGGCTGTCTCCATTGATGGGCTATCATACTAATCATTTCACCCATTTGTGCTAAACGTGATTGTTGTAAAAGTTGAATCTCTTGCAATCTATTTTTTTCTACTTCATCTTCTATTTGCTTGTCTAAACCTATATTGATTTCTAAAAGTTTTGCTTCAAGTTCACTTCTTTGTGTTATGTCTAAAACAACCCCAACCGTTTTTTTTATTTTTCCAGATGAATCATAACTATGTACACCGCGTTCTTCTACATAAACAATTGTGTTATCATTATGAACGATACGGTGTGTGACATAAAACTCTCTTTTGTCAATGATAGATTGTAAATATTCACTATTGACCATTTCTCTATCTTCAAAATGTATTGAAGAGAGTAGTGTTTCATAACTCAAAGAAATCGATTCTTTCTTTTTGTCAAAAATTGCATATGTTTCATCACTCCACAAGACTTGATTACTTGTAGCGTCTATTTCCCAACTCCCTATATGGGCAGTTTTTTCAGTTTGCTTTTGCAAAAATTCTTGCGCTTTAATTTTCTCTTCTAAATATTGTATCTCTTTGTAGGAAGCATCAATGGCATTTTCTAAGACTTGCTTATTCATTATCATTACCTAGCTTATTTTTTAGTTCTATCTTAAAACAAACGCCATCTTCTGTATTATATACTAAAAGTTTTCCTTGATGGTGTTCTTCGACAATTATTTTTGACATGTATAGACCAAGTCCTGTACCATTTTTTTCATTTTTGCTAGAAAAATAGGGGTCAAATATCTTAGATAAAACTTCTGGTGAAATGCCTCCTCCATTATCGCAAATAGAGATACTATATGCCTGCGTGTGAATTACTATAGATGGATTTTGTATTTGTTTCTCTTTAAAATTATCCTGAGCATTTTTAAAGATATTGAGAAGTACCTGTACCATTTCATTATCATGCATGAGAGAATTACTACTAGAGTGATAGTTGTTTTCTATCTGTATTCCATCTGCTAATAAAGCTGATTGAATAATTTTAAGTGCTTTTTCACAGACTACTTGTAGATTTGTCTCTTGTCTTTTTTTATTCGGTTTATAGAAGTTTCTAAAATCATCGATGGTTGTTGTTAAACTTTGTAGATACTCCTCGATATTCATTAATTTTTTTAAAAAGTACTCTTTTTGTTCTTCTCTGCCTTCTTGAGTGTCAAGATTATAGTTCTCTAGTTCTATGGAAAATTTCATACTTGCAGCGGTTGTAGAGATAGCGTGTAAAGGCTGTCTCCACTGATGGGCTATCATGCTAATCATTTCACCCATTTGTGCTAAACGTGATTGTTGGAACATTTGATATTTTTGTTTACTCGTCACTTTTAAAAGATAGAAAGTGTATAAAAACAATAAGCTTATACTTACAAAAATAAAAAAAGTAATAAGATTATATTCAAAGATGGTATTTTCTAAAGAGAGCTTCTTTTTGACAAGAGCATCATGTAAAAAACTTCTATCGAAATCATTGAGCTTTTCTGAAATCACATATAATTCGTCAATTTCCTTCATCTCTTTTTTTGGAATAGCATTCATGCTTTTATAGGCAATAGTATCTTTTGAAATACTCTTGAGTTGTGTTATCAAATCTTTAAATTTTACTCTACTCTTTGGAGTAAGTAGGTCAAGGATATCACTTACTTCGACCATACTTAAATGTACGAGTTTATGATGCTGAATAAAAGCTAATTGATTCTCTTGACTGAGCTGACCATCTTGTAAGAAATCTTGATATAAATATTTTAAAATACCAACTGAAACTGAAAATTCTGGGAGATAATGTATAAGAAGAATACCAAAATAATATTTTTCTTTCTCCTGAGAAAACATAATCCCTGAAATATCTCCAACCCTATAATCTTCTCTATTGATAAAATCAAGGAAATTATAAATATCTGTACTTTTATAGTTTTGATTATATGTTCTAAAAAAATTCAAATGTTTTAAAACTTTTTTATTTTGATACTTTGGGTGTTCTTTTAAGAAACTTTCAATATTACGAAGAAGAGTTTGTGTTTGTGCCTCTTTACCCTTTTGTAAGACTAATAAACTCATCGTATGCAACAACTTGAGATACTCTACACCGACTATTTTTTCTTTTGTTTGTAGCAATTCTTTTTGATATTGAGAATGAATCTGTGCATAAGAGTAAGCGATAATCATATAAAGTAAAAATGAGCCTATATAAATTACTCTTTTTTTATTGAATGCAGTTTGCATACTTTGTTAGCTTAAATGTTCTAATGGTTCATAAAAATAAAATCCTTGGTACTCATCCACATGAAGCTCTTTTAAGAGTGAAAAAACTTTTTCATTATGGACAAACTCTGCAATCACTTTAATGCCAAGTTTATGAGAAAAACCAATAATCGCTTTGACTAAAATATAAGAACTTTCATCAGTATCAATATTTTTGACTAAAGAACCATCAATCTTGAGATAATCTGGTTTTATCTCTAAAATATATTCAAAGTTTGAAAAACCACTCCCAAAATCATCAATAGCAAAACGCACACCTTTTGCACGAAATCTTTTTATAAAATCTTTGACAATATCATAATTTTCAAAAGACTCACTTTCTGTGATTTCAAAAACAAGTTGTGTAGCCAAGCCTTCATATGCATTTATAAATGTTGCTATACTATGAATAAATTGTTTGTTTTGAATATCTCTAAATGTGAAATTGACACTTAAAACGACACCTGTTTCTTGTGCAAGTTTTAATGCACTAAAGATGACGGTAGAAGAGAGACTATCATACAGTTTTGTTTTCATAGCGACATCTAAAAAGAAAAAAGGAGTAATAAGCTTCTGTGAATTTGCTTCTCTTAAACGCATCAAGGTTTCATACTTCACAACTTTTCCCGAGGCATCAACAATCCCTTGATACACGGGAACAACACGCTTGTCTTCAATAGCTGCTTTAATAGTATCTTTCCAAACAAGAATATCTTTTTTTTCCTCATGTGTATCTATCTCTAAAGAGTATGCAAAAAACTTTTGCTGTTTCTTTTTCGCATACTCAAAAGCAATCTTTGCACACCCTAAAGGATTGTCTTGATGTATAGAAATGCCCATAGTAGCTTCAAGTGTTATAAAATCGTTTCCAATATTTATCTTGTAGTGTGAAAGCTCTTCAAAAAAAGAAGTAATGTACTCTTGATAGTCTTCCAAATCATTTTCTTTATATTCTTCTAAAAGTACAAATTCATCAGCAGAAATTCTATAGGCTTTAAAGTTTCGTATCTCGGCAAAATTTAAAATAAATTCACCAAATTTCTCCAAGATTAGATTACCAGTGGCTATACCATAAATCTCATTAAAAAGTTTAAACTCATCAATATCGATAATAATTACAGTGGGTTTTTCATATTTTTTTACATCTTCAAAAAAAGAGTATCTACTTGAGAGCGGGGTTATATCATCAAAGTAAAGCTTTTCATATAACTCTTGTGTGCGTAGCGTTACCTCTTCTTCAAGTTCTTTTTGATAGTTTTTTATCTGCTTTTTTAAATCAATTTGTTCCACCACTTTTTGCAGTGCCATTAAGAACTGATTGTGTTCAAGTGGTTTGAGTATATAATCAGAAGAGCCTAATTTTAAAGCATTTAAGAAAAGTTCTGCATCATTATAAGCTGAAAGGATAAGAACAGGGAGACCTCTATCTACTTTTCTAATCTCACTGAGCATTTCAAGACCTGTCATACGTGGCATGTTTATATCTGTAAGCACTAAATCAAATGCAGTAGTTTGAAACTTTTCTAAACCATCCTGCCCATTGACAGCTACACTCACATTACTGAAAAAATTTCCAAGCATTTCAAGCATAGATTTTCGTGCCATTTCATCATCTTCAACATATAATAGTTTTAAATCTTTTGTCATTTTTTTGAGTTTTTTTATATCAATTTGCATTATTTTCCTTCTATAGCTTCTAATCGTTTTTGGATGGACAATCGTTCTTCTTTTTCATGGCGTACCTCTTTATATAAGGCTATCATATCAAGATTGACTGCGATTCGTGCATTTACCTCTTCTCTTATATACGGTTTTGTAATAAAATCATTGGCACCCGCTTTTAAAAATTCTACAGTAATAAGAGGATGGGTATGAATAGAAATAGCAAAAACAGCAATCTCCATACGGGAGAATTTCTTCCGAATGACTTTTGTAAGTTCTACACCATTATCGCCTGGCATTTCATAATCTATAAATGCAAGTTTAATATCGTTATGTCTACGAACAAGTTTGAGTGCTTCTATACTATTTTGTGCTTCGTATATAGTGAAGTTTTGATACTTTAAAAGTTCATGTAATCTTTGTCGACTTGTTTTAGAATCATCAACAATAAGCACTTTCGTGTGATGATTGTTTAAAATTCTTCCAACAAGTGCGACTAAAGTTTCAAGTTTAGGATCATTTTCAAGGATAATATAGTCAATAATAGGCTTTTCAAGAATAGCATCTCGTAAATCTAAATGAAAACTACCTGTCATTGCAATAGATGGAATATCTTTTTGTATTAAGTAATCAAGCGCGCAAGTACCACACTTTGGAAGATTTATATCGACTATAGCAAGTGCAATCTTATCTTTGTGAGTATCGCACAATTTTCTTGTTTCTAAAAAGTCTTGAGCGATAACACTCTTCAAGCCTTTTTCTTTGAGTTTATGACTTTGATAGAGTGCAATTGTTTTGTTGTCTTCAACAATTAAAATGACTTTTTCCACCGAGAACCTCTTTATTTTTCAGTTTTTGCTGCCATTTCCTCAACTTCACTTACAAATCTATCGACAAGTTCACTTTCATCTAAGTTTGCAACGACATCGCCCTTGACCATGACAAGTCCTTTGCCTTTACCGTAAGCTATGGCTACATCTGCGTGTGCTGCTTCACCGATGGCATTGACAACACAACCCATAACAGAAACATCAAGCGGGGTTTTGATGTGTGCGGTGCGTTTTTCTATCTCGGCTACGGCTGTGACTAGGTCTGCTTCAATGCGTCCACACGTAGGACAAGAGATGATGTTGAGTCCATCAGGCATGGCACCACTATCTTTTAAAATCGCTTTAGCAACTTTTATCTCTTCTTCGAGTTCCCCTGTAATACTGACTCGCATTGTGTCGCCGATACCTTCAAGCAGGAGTGTTCCAAGACCTATGGCACTTTTTACTGTCGCATGAAAGATAGTGCCTGCTTCTGTAACACCAAGGTGAAAAGGGTAGTTGTTTTTTGGGCGGAGCATTCTGTAGGCTTCGACTGTTCTTTGGACATCACTTGCTTTGAGACTGACTTTAATGTCGGTGAAACCTAAATCTTCAAGGTATTTGATGTTGTACTCTGCTGAGGCTACCATCGCTTCAGGTGTAGGACCATACTTGTTATCAAACTCTTTTTCTAAGCTTCCTGCATTGACTCCAATGCGCACAGGGATAGAACGCTCTTGACAGGCTTTAACAATCTCTCGGATTTTACCTTTATCGCTAATATTTCCAGGGTTAAAACGGATACAATCCACAGATTCTGCGGCAATAAGTGCGAGTTTGTAGTTGAAGTGAATATCGGCAATGAGTGGCAAAGAAATCTGCTCTTTAATGGACTTGAGAGCTAAAGCATCTTGCATATCTGGCACGGCAACACGAACGATGTCTGCCCCTGCAAAATGAAGTCTTTTTATCTGTTCAACAGTCGTTGCAACATCGTGTGTATTTGAGTATGTCATAGACTGTGTAGAGATAGGAGCATCACCACCTACCGCCACATCGCCGACATATATTTTTTTAGTTGGGTATCTTTCAATCATAAAAGAAAGTATACACTAATAGAGTTAAAAGTTAAAATTTCATGCACTTTTTAAAGCATTTGCTAAAAATATTTTTATTAAAGATTGGTAAGGAACATCCATCGCATTTGCTTTGACTTTGAGTGCCTCAATCATATCTACAGGTAAACGCAAGGAGATACTTTTTGTACTCTTTTTTAAGTTGGCAAAATGGACTATTTTTGCCTTGTTCATATCAAAATACTCTGTAACATCATGATTATCCCAAAAGTCCGACTCATCTGCTTCATTCTTGAAATCAGGTAATTGTTTAGATTCTCTCATAAATACTCCTCTCTTTTTTACTCATTGCTCGTGCTGATATCACTCTGATATGCTTTACTCTTATTGTGAATACAACAGTGATTAACTGGGCAAAGTTGTTTTTCCCAAGAGCTACACAGCGACACTCATGAATGGAGTGTTTAAAATCTTCCACAATAAGCAATGGTTCATTAAAAAAAACTTCTTCGATTGCTGTCCATTTGAGTCCATGCTTCTTTTCATTTTTATGAATATTTCCATCATCCCATTCAAAGCCAACTATCGCATCTACATCTAAGCAATCAAATTCCATCTTTTTCCTTGTATATGTGTATTATATACAATTAAAACTTAAAGTCCAAGTTTGTATAAAAGTAACGACCAGGTTCGTTGAGGAGCATTGTCTGTGCATTGTCCGTTACAAGTGTTAAGTCTGCATAAGAGTTACTTTGTGCGTATGTTTTGTTGAGGATATTGTTGAGACCTACTGTAAAATCAAATTGTTTATTGATTGCATGTTTTACTTTTGCATTGAAAACTGCCCAGCCTGCAATGACTTGTTCTCCGTTGTCTGAGTCTATGGTGTTCCATCTTTTACTTGCTTGCATATCGAGTGAGGCAAGGGAGTTGTTTGCATACTCGTAGTTGAGTGCAAGTTTGGCTCGTAGTGGTGCCATATCTGCTAAGTCTCTATCCGTTTGACCTGCAAGTGCATGGTCTTTTTTTCCTCTTTTATAAGAAACTCCCGTGTCAATACTTATATCATCTGTAGCATAGTAAGAGCCACTAAGTTCTAGTCCATAGACGGTTGCATCAACATTGACAAATGTTTGTGTGCTTGCATTTGTATAGATATAATCTTTGAGTTTTGAGTAAAAAGTTTTTATTTTGAATGTAAAATCATCATTGTCTGTTGTGAGTCCAAGGTCAATCTCACGATTTTTTGTCTGGTTTAGGTTTGGATTTCCTATGAGACGAAGGGTAGGGGGTGTGCCTGCTATGAGTTTGTTAAAGTAGAGTTCTCTTGCATCTGGAACACGTGCCGCTTGCCCAAAGCCTACAAAGAGTTTATTGTCTGGGTTGAAGTGATATGTTGTCATGAGATTAGCACTCAAAGCATTGTAACTATTTGCTTGATACGTATCATTTGTGATTTTTGTATGGTCATATCTCGAGCCAAGTACAAAGTCAAGACTATTGTAAGATTTACTCACTTTTGCAAATATGGCATTGTTCTTCGTGATAGTGTTATCAATACTTTTTGCATTACTTGCTGATGGAAGGAGAGTTTGTACACCACTATTTACATTTGTTTTGTAGTATTTTCCATCCCAATTCCTTCGGCTACTCTCAAGCCCAAGTAAAAGTTTATAGCTCTCCACCTCAAAACTATTTTTAAGTTTTAAGCCTTGCATCGTTGTTGTAAGCTCACTCGTTACATAGTTTGGTGTACCTGATTGTCTAAACTTTGTAGACATTGGATGTTTGACATCAGAGTAGTAGTACTCAAGATTTATATTTTTGTAGATATCGCTTAGATTATCTATATTGTATGCTATGCTATAGATGTTTGAATCATCATAGAGGGCATCCATTGTAGTGTTTGCATAGAGAATATTATCGCTTCTGTTTGCTGTAACACTGAGGCGAAGTTCTTGGTTTTGTGCTGTTGTGATAAAAGCTTTTGCTTGCACACTTTTTTTCTTATAGGCTTGCATATCGTGGTATTGTGCTTGATAGGCTTGTGTTGCTAAAGTAGGATGTTTGGCAACATAGTTGTCTATTTGTTGGGCAAGGGTATTGCCATCGCCATCTTTGTACTGGTCACTTGATTCTGTGGAAGCTGTGAGAAGCATACGGATGACATCATTACCACCACTTCCTGTAATGCCAAATTTTTTATAGTTCCATGCACCAAAACCGACATTGATTTGCCCTTTCAGCTCTTTTGTCGGCTTCTTTGTTTTGATTTTGAGCCCACCACTAAGTACCCCAAAGTTTTCGACATCATAAGGACCTTCTATCACTTCTATAGAACTTATTTGATTGGCAACAACATGAGAGATAGGAGGGTCCATTCTGTTTGGACATGCCCCAAAAACCTTTGCTCCATCAACCTCTATACTAATGTTATCCCGTTTTTGCCCACGGATGAGGACATCATTTGCAATGCCACTACGTCGTATCATATCAATACTAGGAATATCTTTACTCAGTGCATCGGCTGTATCTGCTGAAGTTTGTGCATTTTGTGCAACTTCTGTTATAACTGTTGATTCTATGCCGATGGGTGCGAGTTCTATATCTGCCCCATAGAGTGACGCAAATGTAAGGAAAGAGAGAGGAATAAATTTTTTCATAAAATGACCTTAGTGTGTTTTATGAAATTATAAAATAGAAGTGTTACATTAGTGTTAAGTTCGTATTTATAACTCAAACATTTGAATAAGCATTTTAGAAATTTCTTGAGATGTTTTTTTATCAGCAGTCCCTAATCTCTTAACAAGCCTTGTTTTATCAACTGTTCTTATTTGGTCTAATAAGACTAAACCCTCTTTTTTTTCAAATTTTATCTTTGGTCTAAATATAAAATCAAAACCTTTAGAAGTCATTGGTGCAACAATGACAGTTTTTAAGAGATTCATTTCATTTGGTGAAATAATTATACAGGGTCGAGTCTTTTGTATCTCAGAACCAACCGTAGGATTTAATGTAACTAAGTAAATATCAAATCGTTTGAGAGTCGCTACCATTGCCAGTCTTCTAAATCATTATCATTTAAAAGTTCTTCTAAAACTGCTTCATCTTGAAGGTTTCCATGCTGTAAGATTACTTGTTCAATATTTCTTTTCCAAGTCTCTCTTGATGTGTTATTAACTGGTCTAATCAGTAAACCATTGTCCAATACCTCTAGTTCCAAATTAACATTTTCAAGGTGGGCTTGTTGTATTAAAGGTTTAGGAATCCGAATCCCTTGAGAATTTCCAATTTTTGTAAGTGTTGTCATAATGAATGCCTTTATGTAATTATATTGTAATTACATTTATACAATAATTAATCTTTAGAATTAAATTGAAAAGTTCATCGTTACACAGTGCAAAGAGCCATGTTGGCGAATAAGGATAGAACAATCTATGGGGATAATGTCTCGGTTTGGAAATGTTTTTTCAAAAATACTTATTGCCTCTATATCACTCTTTACATTATAAATAGGGACAAGTACCGCCCCATTTACGAAGAGAAAGTTTGCATAAGTTGCAGGGAGTCTTTCACCTTCAAAAAAAATAGCATCTGTCATAGGAAGTGGGATAAGTTTGAACTGATGGTGTGTCGCAAGTGTTTGTAACTCTTGTTCCATAAGTTGTAATTCTTTATAATGAGTATCTTTTTTCTCTAAACACTGCACATACATTATAGTGTCTTCACTGATGAAACGTGCGAGGGTGTCTATGTGCGCGTCTGTGTCATCGCCTAGCAAAAAGCCATGTTCTAAAAAAAGTATCTCTTTGGCAAGAAGAAACTTTTGTAATGCTTCTTCACTCTCTTTTTTACTCAGATGTGGGTAGCGGTTGTGCATGGTTTGTGTTGTTGTGAGGATATTACCTGCTCCATTACTCTCTACGGCTCCTCCTTCTAAGATAAAATCACAAATGATGGCTTCAGGGTTTACAAAGGCAGTCATAGCATTGTCTTTTGTAGCTTCAAACTTGTTCCCCCAAGCATTGAAAGTGAAGTTTCGTAACTCTTTTTTTTCATCATTCCAAAGACTCAAAGCCGAACAATCTCTCGCCCAAGTATCATCACAAAGATACTCTACAAAGTTTAGGTTATGGGTATCTGCGAAATGTTGTTTGACCGCATGAACATCGGCACAAATGATTTTGCATGGTTGATATCTTCTCATGGTATTGATGATGTTTACAAAAGTTTCTTCTGCCTCTTTGAGGTAGGGTTGCCAGTCGGTTTGCGCATGGGGAAAGATAATTTGGGTAAAAGATTGTTCGTAAAATTCAGCGATTAATCCATTTTGTAAGTTCATAGTGTATAATTCCTTATGGCTTCTATAACTCTCAGTAAAAAGAATTTCTTTTACAATCTCGATATTATCTCTAAACTCAGCTATGGAAAAGATAAAGTGGCACTTGTACTCAAAGATAATGCGTATGGGCATGGACTTTTAGAAGTGGCACAGATGGCACAAGAGTATGGCATTACAAAGGCTGTCGTTCGTACAAATGAAGAGGCAAAGAGTGCCGAGCCTTATTTTGAGTATATTTTAGTTTTAGGCGATATTCCAAAAGCTCCGAGTGAAAAAATCCTTTATACGATTAACGATATAAAAAGCATTCAAGATTTTCCAAAAGGGACACGAGTCGAGTTAAAAGTAAACACAGGTATGAACCGTAATGGCATACAAATAAATGAACTTGAGAGTGCCTTTGCTCTCGTACAAACACAAGGTTTACAACTAGAAGCACTCTTCACCCATCATGCTTGTGCAGATGAGATTGACGGTGTTTATGAAGTACAAAAAGAGATTTTTTCAGAGTTAAAAAGTAAAATGCCACAATCCTTGCGATTTCACTCTTGTAACTCTGCGGCACTTTTTCGTGAAAAAAGATTTGATGAAGATATGGTGCGTGTAGGAATCGCTGCCTATGGATGTTTAGAGATACCCGAGTCTTTGAGCAAGATAAAACTCAAACCGATTCTGAGTCTCTATGCGAAAAAAATTTCTTCAAGAGTTTTACAAAAGGGAGAAAAAGTTGGCTATGGACTGACATTTGAAGCAGATGAGTTTTGTAGGGTAAGTAACTATGATTTTGGTTATGGGGATGGGTTTATTCGTATGTGTTCGCATATACATAGTACACCCGATGGCACAAAAATAGCAGGAAGAATCTCTATGGACAACAGCTCATTTTTGAGTGATAAAGAAGAACTCCTCATCTTTAATGATGCAAGAGTGGTTGCTGACTTTGCCAACACGATTAGCTATGAAGTTTTAACCTCTTTAAAATCACACATCCCTCGTAAAATTATCTAAGGCAATATCCGTCTTGTTTGCCAGTATTTACTTCTCCAGTAGGGGTTGTTGAGGTTTGATAGTGTGACTCCATGTGATGAAGAAGCATTGATAAAATCTCCATCTTTGAGATAAATACCAGAGTGGCGAGTGTTGTAACCTGTTCTAAAAAGGAGTAAATCGCCTGTCTTTGCACTATGTTTAGCAACTCTATAGCCTATTTTAGATTGAAGGAGTGTGGTTCGTGGAACACTCACTCTGAGGGCATTCCAGTAGACTTGTTGGACAAGAGAAGAACAATCAACTCCATATTTACTTGTGCCGCCGTATTTGTAAGGAGTATGGTTCCATTGTTTGTATTCGTTGTAGAGTGCGGAAAAAACACTTTCTTCTTCAAGTTTGGCAAAAGATTGGTTACTTATAGTTGGTGAAGTAGATTTTTTGTGAGGATGTGGTTGTGGTGTTTTTGAAGCACAGCCACTTAAAAAGATGAGTAGCCCCACAAAAAGATAAAAAGTTTTCATTTAAGATGTGATTTTTATCACTGCATTTGGGTAAATGACTCCATCGACTCCTAATAATGCCATGGCTTCAATCTCATCATCTTTATCTATCTTTACAAGAATTTTGGCATCAAAAAGATACTCTTGTGCAAGTTTTTGTGCCATTTGTGCCAATGCTTGTGTGACAATGATGTAGGAAGCATTTAGAGCAGAAGCATAGACAAGCTCTCTAAGCGTGTGAATGCTTAGAGCAAAGCGAAGTTGATTTTCATTACAATAGTAAATAATGTCTAAATTTTCTTCGCTAAATGGCAAAGTAAGTAGTGAAGCAGGTGGGGTGTGCTTGATATCATCTACATTTGTAATATGATAAAATGTTTCACTTGGGATAAAACGATGTCCAAAGAGTAGCATTTAGGAAGCCTTGTCTACACACTCAGGTGAACAGTAGTATGTGCCACCACTTAAAATAGCTTCTTCTACCTCTACATAAACACCACAAGTCGGACACTCTATGAGTTCATTCACAGGTTCATTTTTAGACTCATTTTTTTGTGTATGGTTCTTCTTTTGTTTAAAAAAGAGTGTATAAACGATATAGATGACAACACCAACAAGTAACAGTTTAAGTATCATAGATTTTCTCCTAGAAGTAGATAGTGCCGATTATCAGTTTCAATCACTTTATGTTGCATTTTTTCTAAAACATCTTCCATCTCATCAAATACTTTTTCACCCTTGTAAAAAAGAAGTAAAGAGTCTGCATTACGAAAATTTTTACTGAGATTCAAAAGCATTTGGGTGTCTGTAACGGCTCTTGATGTGATTATATCATATATCTTACTCGGCATTTGTTCCACTCTTTTTTTGACGACCGTGACATTGTCGAGTTTTAAATCTGCTTTGATAAACTGTAAAAAACTTGCACGTTTACTGAGCGGTTCAACGAGAGTCACATGCACATTAGGCAATGCAAATGCAAGAATCATCCCTGGAAAACCCGCACCTGTACCGATGTCCATAAGAGAATTTACTTTTGGTAGAAAGCTTACAGGGAAAACAGCATCAGCGATGAAAGCATCAATAGTTTTTTCATCTTTAGCCCCTGTTAAATTATGGATTTTATTCCATTTAAAGAGGTGTTCTTTGTATTTTTGTACTTTATGAGAAAAATCACTTGGTAAGTCTAATTTCAATCTATCCCTTTACTTATGAGAACAGTTTTTTCATGGCTTTAAAAAAGATTTTAAAGAGTCCATGATTTCCACTCAGTTCATTAATGAGTTCGTCATAGGTCATATGCTTCTCATCTAAATAGCCTCGTAAATATCTTTCACTTGCTTCCATTCCACCTGTCTTTTCAATCTCTACAAGTTTTTTATAGATGGGAATCATCGCTTCAACAGCTTCTCTAGGAGCTGCCTTTCTAAATGCAGTATGGGAAATAATCTCATTTGTAATAGGGTCTACTTTTGGCTCAAATTCTGTAACAACCCAGTAGTAGCTTCCATCTTTAGCAAGGTTTTTGACAACTGCCATAATGTTTTGCGCACGGTTAATTCTCTCCCACATCATTTTAAAAACAATTTTTGGCATATCTGGATGTCGGATGAGACTATGGGGTTGTCCAATAAGTTCAGCTTCAGAATACCCAGAAATTTCTACAAAATAGTCATTGCCGTATTCTATGATACCTTTTGGGTCTGTTTTAGAGACTATATATCGATTAGGGCTTAGTATAATTTCATGATTTGTTGGTTCAGGACGATGCATAAATATAACCTTTAAAATTTAATTTAGCTTATTATATAGTATATTTATTTAATATATACTATAATTATTTAAATTTTATGATATAATTTAAATAAATAAATCTAATAAGGTACACAAATGACTAAAGAACAAGCACTTGAAGATGTTGCAAAGGCAAAATATGCTCTTGAAGTTCAAATGACAAAACTAGAAGATTTACTGGGTGGTCTGGATGTTCCAAATCCAATCGCAGCCGCAAAAGAAAAATGTGAATTTGGCAAATGGTTATACTCTGATGATAATCATATGCGAACTATTTTAGGTGAATTGTTTTACCTGCGTTTAGAAGAGTTACACAAACAATGGTTTGTTGAGTATATGAAGATATTTGATATGTTTGTTCATGAAGATGAAAAAACCTTCTTCTCTAAACTGTTAAATTCTAGTAGTATTAGTCCACTCGATTTAGATAAAGCAAAACTTTATTTTTTAGAATTAGAAGCAACAACAAAAGAGCTACTTGTGAATTTAGAAAAATCTGAACGTAGATTGAGTGCGTTAAATCCATCAAAATTTCATTAAGGGGAAGAAGATATTATGACACGAGAAAATATACTCAAAGAGATAGAAAATGCACAAAATGCACATAATGACCAAGTCAAGAAGATAGAAGATTTATTTAATGGTTATTCCGTTAAAAATCCAACACCAAAAGACAAGAAAGAGTGTGATTTTGGATTATGGCTTTACAATCCGAAGAATAAACTCAAAGCATTAGTGGGTGAAGAGATGTTTGAAAATGTTGTAAGGTGCCATAATGAATGGCATATTGATTATCATGAGATTTATGAGGCATTTTACAACAAGCCTGAACAGAATTTTTTAAAAAAAGTATTGCATCTTCAACAAGAAATGGATCCTGTTACTTTTCAAATGAGTAACTTTTACCATCGGGAAATTATTGTCGCTTCGTGTAAACTTGGATGCCATTTAGATGAGTGTAAAAAACGGATTTTAGCACTTGATGCAAGTAAGTTTGACTAGTTTTTAAGGAGAACTTCCATCTCTGATGCAGGGATAGGTTTTGAAAAAAAATAGCCTTGCATTAAATCACACTCATTTTCTATCATAAAATCTTTCTGTGCTTGTGTCTCGACACCTTCAGCAATAATAGTAAATTTGAGACTTTTTGCAAGGGCAATAATGGCCTTTGTAATGGCAATATCCTCTTCATCTTCTGGTAAATCACGAACAAATGATTGGTCGATTTTGAGTTTATCGAGTGGGAACTTTTTGAGGTAAGACAAAGAAGAGTAGCCTGTCCCAAAGTCATCTATTGCAATTTGGATACCCATTTGACTGAGTTGTTGGAGTTTTTGTATGGAGAGTGCTGGATTGTCCATCACTTGCCCTTCAGTAACTTCAAGTTCGAGCCATCTTGCTTGGAAGTTAAACTCTTGCATAGTAGTAAAGAGTATATCTATAAAATCCTCTTCATTGAGTTGTTTCATAGCTAAGTTTAAAGATAATGTTCCAGGATTGAGTCCTGCTTTGTACCATGCTGCAAACTGTTGCATTGCAGAACGCATAACAAGTCTATCTATCTCAATAATAAGCCCGCTCTCCTCCGCTAGAGGAATGAATTTTCCAGGAGAACGAAGCCCCATTAGTGGGTGTATCCAGCGTACGAGTGCTTCCATTCCTATAATTTTATCAGTTTGTAAATCGACTTGGGGTTGGTAGTAGACAACAAATTGTTCCTCTTTGATGGCAACACGTAAGCTTGCATCCATGACAACACGCTCAAAGGCAAACTTTGTCATAGAACTTTTGTAGTACTGAAAGTTATCTCTTCCTTCATCTTTTGCTTTGTACATGGCAGTATCAGCATATTTTATTAGGGCATCACTTTCATCTGCATCTTTTGGATACATACTAATGCCTATACTTGCAGAAATATAGAGTGCATGATTTTTTATCGTAATTGTTTTTCGCATGATAGTGACAATTTTTTCTGCAATCTTGGAAACATCTTCTTGTGTTTTGATGTTTTTGAGAATGACTGTAAACTCATCTCCTCCTAATCGTGCAATGGTATCTGCTTCTCGAACACATTGGCGAAGTCGTGCAGTGGCTTCTATGAGTACTTGGTCTCCGAGGGCATGACCTAGTGTGTCATTGATGGTTTTAAAGTGGTCCAAATCTATGAAAAAGAGTGCAAATTGTGTATTGTTCCTTTTGGCACTATGAATGATTTGCTGGAGTCTATCAAGAAACAAAGCACGGTTTGGCAAGTTCGTAAGAGTGTCATGATTGGCTTGATGATGGAGGTTCTTTTGTTGTTGTGCTAAAGCAATTTCTGCTGCAACATTCTTTGAAATATCTGTATCGAAGATGACATACGCCTCTTTGCCTTTATAGGTAAAAGTATGCATAAAGGCTTGTGCATGATAGAGTGAACCATCTTTCTTTTTATGCACAGTTTTGTTGGTGAATTTGTTTGTTTTTCTGAGTTCATTTCGCATATAGGAGGCATTGTCTTGAGAAAGTTTTGGATTGATGTCAAAAATGGTCATGGCATAAAACTCCTCTTTTGTGTAGCCGAGTGCATCACAAGCACCTTGATTGACATAAAGATAGGAAAATGTTTCAATATCTACAATGTATATCTCATTTGAAGAGATTTCAATCAGCTTTGAGAGTTCTTCATTCTCCTTTTTGATGTTGAGTAATTTTGTAATATTTTGTGTGGTTCCTATGATTTTTACTGCTTCATTGGTCTCATTGTAAAGTGTTTGACCACTGAGTAAAACATCTATAATATCTCCATCTTTGTGAATAATCTGTGCTTGGAGTGTATGAATCTCCTTACTGTTTTGTATATCTTGTAAAATCTTTTGTGCTTGAGGAATATATATGGGGACAAGTCTTGAGAAGAAAAACTCTAAAGAGGGTGCAATGGAAAAAGGTTCGTACCCATAATTAATATAAGTTTGCTTGGACCATGTGATATTTTTTGTAGAGAGGTCTAGTTCCCAACTGCCAATGAGATTGAGAGATTCTAAGATATTCATCACTTTAGCCTTACAATTTTTGATTTATTATAGCAAAAATGTGCTAACTAGAGTAAATGTCCCATACCATCGCGTTTGATTGCTAAATAATCTTCATTGAATACATTAGATTTGATGATAATAGGGATACGTTCAACGATTTCAACATCATTTATAGAGTTGATTTTAGCAGGATTATTGGTAAGTAGTTTGATACTTCGGATGTTAAAATGATGTAAAATTGTGGTAACAATCTCATATGTTCTCTCATCTGCACGAAAACCTAGCTGATGGTTTGCTTCGATGGTATTTGCCCCTTTATCTTGCAGTGCATAGGCATTGATTTTATTTAAAAGACCGATGTTACGCCCCTCTTGTCGGAGGTAAATGACCATGCCATTTGATTCTTGAGCAAGTTTGAGTGCATACTCAAGCTGTTCACCACAATCACACTTTAAACTTCCTAAGGCATCTCCGGTAAGACATTCTGAATGGACTCTTACGATAGGGACTGCATCAAGATTTTCTTTATAGATGACGAGATGCTCTTTTTCACCTTCTTTAAAGGCTTTTACTTTGAAATCACCAAATTTTGAGGGAAGATTGGCGACATTTGATATGCTTATATTCATTAATTTAATCTTTAAAAGGGTAAAATGTTTTCTTAAAAACGATTATATCAAAATTGCTAGTAAATAAAGGTTAAAAATGTTCCAAAGATTTCGTAGAACTCGTCTCAACAAACATCTTCGCTCTCTTGTTCGAGAGACAACTGTCAATGTAGAGGATTTTATCTATCCTCTTTTTATCAGAAGTGGCGAGGGCATTAAAACAGAAGTAGCTTCGATGCCAGGTGTCTATCAGATGAGTATTGATGAGGCGATTAAAGAGTGTGAGACACTTAAAAGTCTTGGGCTTTACTCTATCATTTTATTTGGTATTCCTGATGTGAAAGACTCCGTAGGGAGTGATGCTGTGTGTGAACATGGGATTATTGCATCAAGTATAAGAGCTATCAAGGAAGCACATCCTGATATGTTTGTCGTGACTGATTTGTGTTTTTGTGAGTACACTGACCATGGACATTGTGGGATAATTGATGAAGAACATGAAACGGTACACAATGATGCAACCTTAGAACTTTCAGGACAACAAGCCCTTGTCCATGCAAAAGCAGGAGCCGATATGATAGCGCCTTCAGGCATGATGGATGGTATCATAGAAACACTCAGAACTGCACTCGATGGGGCAGGGTATGAGAACTTGCCTATTATGGCATACTCTACGAAGTTTGCAAGTGGGTATTATGGTCCATTTCGTGATGTTGCAGAGTCTACACCGAGTTTTGGAGACCGTGCAAGTTATCAGATGGATCCAGCAAATCGTAGAGAAGCGATTGCAGAGTCTCTTTCAGATGAGGCACAAGGGGCTGACATCTTGATGGTGAAACCTGCTCTTGCATATCTTGACATTGTCCGTGAGATTAAAGATAATACACACTTGCCAATGGCGGTATATAATGTAAGCGGAGAGTATGCAATGCTCAAATTTGCAGGGATGAATGATTTGATAGATTATGAACGGGTTGTGATGGAAACGATGGTTGCATTTAAACGAGCAGGAGCGGATATTATTATCTCTTACCATGCAAAAGAAGTGGCAAAACTACTCCAAAAATAGGAACAAAGAATGAGACATTTTTTAACACTGAAAGATTATAGTAAAGAAGAGATTTTAGAAATCGTAGAGATTGGTTTAGCAATCAAGAAAAATTTGAAAGATGGTATCTTTAACAAAGAGTTAGAGCATCAAACTTTAGCGATGATTTTTGAAAAAAGCTCTACACGAACACGAGTGAGTTTTGAGACGGGAATGTACCAGCTTGGTGGGCATGCACTGTTCCTCTCTAACCGTGATATTCACTTAGGACGCGGTGAACCTGTCAAAGACACTGCCCGTGTTATCTCAAGTATGTGCGATATGGTTATGATACGTACCTACGCACACTCGATGATAGAAGAGTTTGCTGCTTTTTCAAAAGTGCCTGTTATCAATGGACTTACAGACTCTTACCATCCTGTACAACTCCTTGCAGATTATATGACTATCAAAGAGTATGGGCTTGAAAAAGATTTGGTTGTGGCATATGTCGGTGATGGAAATAACATGACACACTCATGGATTATGCTTGCTGCTAAACTTGGGTTTGAACTCAGAATTGCAACACCACAAGGGTATGAAGTGGATGCAAAAGTACTTGAAGAAGGGATGCAAATTGCTAAAGATAGTGGTGGGATTATCCGTGTGAGTCATGACCCAAAAGAGGCAGTCAAAGATGCAAGTATCGTGACGACTGATACTTGGGCATCTATGGGACAAGAGGATGAAAAAGAACAGCGTATCAAAGATTTTGATGGGTTTATGGTAGATGACTTGATGATGTGTGTTGCTGCAGACAATGCAAAGTTTTTACATTGTTTGCCTGCTTATAGAGAACAAGAGGTAAGTGAATCAGTCCTCGAAGGACATGCACAAATTGTTTTTGATGAAGCAGAAAACCGACTCCATGCACAAAAAGGGCTGATGGTTTGGCTCGATAGACAAAGAGGGTAAAAAGTGTTATAATTGTCAATATATTGACAAAAGGAGCAATAATGCAAGCTGTTTTATACTCACATGCAAGAAATAATTTACGAGAGATTATTAATAAAGTGTGTGATAATGTTGAAGCATTTATTATTACAACCAAAGAGAAAAAATCTGTTGTCCTAATATCGCAAGAAGAGTACAACTCTATGAAAGAGACGCTCTATCTGCTCTCTTCTAGGAAAAATAGAGAGAAACTCATTGATGCCATTGATGAGATAGAAAATAGTTCCTTTTTAAGAAAGGAAATTGTGTTGTGATACTTGGATTTTCTTCGTTAGCTTGGGAAGATTATTTGTATTGGCAAGAGAACGATAAAAAAGTTCTCAAGCGTATTAATCTGCTCATAAAAGATATAAAAAGAAATCCTTATGATAAAGAGGGCTTAGGAAAACCAGAAAAACTCAAAGAGAATTTTAGTGGCTACTACTCTCGACGTATTACATCAGAACATCGACTTGTTTATAAAATAGTTGATGATTTAGTAGTAATAGCACAATGCAGATTTCATTATTAGTATAAAATCCCCGTAGCACTTCTTATTTTCTCCATCATAGGTGTAGCTATATTTCTTGCTTTATTTGCACCCATTTGTAAAATCTCTCTTACTTCATTTTGATTTTGAAGATAGTAGTCGCGTTTTTCTCTGTAAGGAGTAAAATAATCCCACATTACTTCAGCAAGATACATTTTAAAATGCCCATGCCCTTCACCACCTGCTTGGTAACGATTTTCTAAAGTAGTGAGTTCTTCTGTGTTTAAAAAGAGTTTTGCCATGTTATAAACATTACAGTTTGCATACTCTTTTGGCTCTTCAAGAGCGACTTGTTCGGTAACAATTTTTTTGATGGTTTTGAGTTGTTTTTTCTCTTCGCCAAAGATATTGACAGTATTTTTGTAACTTTTTGACATTTTTTGCCCATCTGTTCCAGGAACAGTAGCTACATTTTCCTCGACTTTAAAAGTAGGAATTTTAAAAATATCCCCATACTCATTGTTAAATTTTATCGCAATATCACGAGCAATTTCTACATGTTGGATTTGGTCTTTACCTACAGGAATAATGTCGGGAGAGTAGAGTAAAATATCGGCTGCCATAAGTACTGGGTAAGAGAAAAGTGAATGGTTTGCAGCGATACCTTTAGCTGTTTTATCTTTGTAACTATGCGCACGTTCAAGTAAGCCCATCGGTGTAAATGCGGAGAGTATCCAGTAAAGTTCTAAAACTTCTTTGACATCAGACTGTACCCAAAAAGTGGATTTTTCAGGGTCTATGCCTAAACTTAAAAAGTCTGTTGCTGTTTGCATCGTCAGTTTGGCGAGTGCTTCACCACCATTGCCACTACTCATGGCATGGTAGTTGGCTATAAATGCAAAAGTTTCACTCTGCTTTTGGGCATCAACCATTTGTTTGATTGAGCCAAAGTAGTTTCCAATATGCAAGTCTCCAGAGGGTTGAATACCTGTTAATACTCTCATTTTTTCTTTATCCTCAGTTTTTTTACCGTATTATAGCAATTTCAGCTTCATTTAGTTACCATATGCCTAGACATAAAGAGTCAAAAAGATTCTTTATCAAAGGATTTACAATGAACTTACAAATTCGCGCAAAAGATGTAACTCTTACAGAGGCTACAAAATCACATATTGGTTCGGCTGTTGAAGCTTTTAGAAAATACTCTTTAGATATTACAAGTATTAACTGTGTAGTTGCAAAAGAGAAAAAAGGTGTTATGGTTGAGTTTGACATAAAAATTGCTCATGCACAGCCTATTGTAATCTCTCAAGGAGATGATGTTTTGGATGCAGCTATAGATTTAGCTATAGAAAGAGCTACTAAAGCACTACGTCGTTTTCATGATAAAGTAAGCTCTCACAAAGCAGATTCTATCAAAGACCTAGAAACACTTGACGCATAAGGTTTATATTTGAGAAAAATAATATTATTATTACTTGTTGTATCTGCAGTTTTTGCAAATGATACAATAAATAAATATAGTTTACGAGTAGCGTATGGGAAATCAACTTCTAGTGATTTAGGAAATGTTTTATCTTGGCAGATAGATAGTGATACTGCTAGCCTCTATAGTTATAACATAGATGGAGGGTATCTCTTAGCATCTGATTTTTTTGATTTACCGATAGACATTTATGCCAAGCTTGGTCTCTCTTACTATGATGAGGGTGTGAAAGCAAATGCTTATGGTGTAGATACATACATCAAAGCTTACTACAATCTTGATTTTTCAAAAAACAGAGTTCGTTTTGGTTTTGGTGAAGGTGTCTCATACACAACAAAAACACTAAGAACTGAGGAATACGCTGCGCAAGCTAATAATGATAATACATCAAAATTTCTCAACTATTTAGATATAAGTGTAGATTTTGATATTGGAAAACTTGTGCATTCTCAAGCTTTATCCCAAACTTATGTAGGATTTCTGATTAAGCATCGGTCGGGTATTTTTGGAACAATAAATAATGTAAAACATGGTGGGTCTAACTACAATAGTATTTACTTAGAGAGAAAATTCTAATGTATGAATGGACACTCTGGTTTCATGTAATCTCTTTTATCTCGTGGTTTGCCGTCCTTTTTTACTTGCCAAGACTTTTTGTGTATCATGCAGAAAATATCGACAATGCAGGTTTTGTAGAGGTCGCAAAAGTACAAGAGATGAAACTTTTTAAGTATATCGGAGTGCCTGCTATGTGGGCAACTATCATCAGCGGTTCATTTTTGATTTATCAGATAGGCTTCAAAGGTGGCTGGCTTCATGCAAAACTTTTCTTTTTAGTACTTTTAATTATCTTCTTTTACTCGATGAATCGATACAGAATAGCATTTTTAGAAGATAGATGTACAAAAAGTGGAAAATTCTTTCGTATGTATAATGAAATCCCTACACTCTTAATGCTACTTATCGTAGCAATGGTGGTTTTTAAACCATTTTAGAGAAGTAATTTTTTTACTTCTCTCCTCTTTTCTTCGCTTTAAACAGAAGTGGTGTCCCGCTAAAGTTAAAGGCTTCTCGCATTTTATTGACTAAATAACGTCTATATGTAAAATGTAATCCACTTGGTTTATTCATGATGATAGCAATCTTTGGCGGTCGTGTTTCATACTGTGTGCCATAGTAGATACGGATAACCTGCCCACTTACACTTGGGAGGGTATGGCGACGGAGTGCTTTTTCAATGATTTCATTTATTTTAGAAGTAGGGATACGTTGTGAGTAGTTTTCATTTATCTCTAAAATCATATCATGGAGTTTATCGACTCTGAGGTGTGTTTGTGCAGAGAGTGTTAAGATAGGAGCGAAAGCTAAAAATTTAAATCTATCACGAACCTCTTTGATGATTTTATCATGTTCACTTCGTTTGGCGATGTCCCATTTGTTGAGTACTATGATACATGAAAGTCGGTTACTATCTACTAGTCCAGCTATCTTTTCATCGAGGTCTAAAAAAGGTTCACTTGCATCTAAAACAACAAGTGCCATATTTGAATTTTCAAGCATCTCTGTTGTTCGCATCAGTGCATACTTTTCAATCCCTACAATCTTCCCACGACGGCGAAGTCCCGCCGTATCGACAAAGGTGATTTGTTTGTCTTTATAGTCAATCGTCTCATCAATAGGGTCAATGGTTGTCCCTGCTACACTACTTACAACGGAACGCTCTTCACCTAAAAGTGCATTGAGTAGAGAAGATTTTCCAACATTTGTTCGCCCAATAATGGCTATTTTGATGTGGTTTACATCCTCTTCATCAAACTCTTTGATTCGGTCATTGTTTCCAAAGATGGTATCATCTTCGATGATACCATCCATTTCATCTTCATCCCAGTATGTATAATCATCTTCATCATCATGTTCTAGGTTTGCAAAAAACTCTTCATCATTGAGTGTTTCAGGTTCAATAATATTGATTTCTTCTTCGACCTCTTCTTTGATGGTATCACTTTCGGGGATTTTATCGCCAATCCATTCTAAAAGTTCGACAGTATTTCTGTTATGTGAAACGGAAATTCCAAAAATATCTCCCGTTCCAAACTCATAATAATCCCAAAGTTTCTCTTTCATCTTGTCATTGTCAATTTTATTGACAACAAGGGCTATATCTTTTCCCATAGATTGAAGTTCATAAAAGAGTTTTTTATCTTCATCTTCAGGGATACCTTTGCCATCAACCATATATAAAATGATGTCTGCAGCATAGGCAGCTTTGAGTGACATTTCTTTGATTTTATCGAAAAGTTCACACCCTTTGTCAAGTCCACCCGTGTCAAGAAGGAGGGCTTCTTTGTTCATGATGGCAATAGTTCTACGTTTGACATCACGAGTTGTTCCTGCGAGGTCAGAGGTAATGGCATCTCGTTTTTTGATAAGACGATTAAAAAGTGAACTTTTCCCAACATTTGGGCGACCGATAATGGCGATTTTTTTCATGAAGTGACCTTAGCTATAATTTCTAGTAATGCAATTATAGCCAAATTTAAAATAAATCTGCATGACCAAAAAAAACACCGATACTTCCCTCTTAAAAATAAACTTAAATTATCTTTTACGGTTCTATAAAGTATAAAGACGATGGTAGAGTTTCATCCTTTTACGTACATTTTTAAGATAGGTTTTTGGCTCATCGTAGCGTAAATCTTTTTGGAGTTTTGTATAGACTTCTTGAGGAGTGAGTCTGTTAATGAGTGGTGCTGCTTGGGTCATGTTGTAATGTTTTGTAAAGGCATAAGCGATATTACCTGCGCCAGTGTTGTATGCGGCAATGGTGCAGTAAAGTCGGCTTTGTGGATTTTTAATTTTTCTGAGATAACGATAATAGAGGAGATGTAAGTAAGCTGTTCCCATCTTAATATTGTTAGTGCTGTTGTATAGGTACCCACTACTCACAAGCTTTTTTTGTCTATAAAGGTAGAAGTAGGCATCTTTCCCTGCTGATTTTGGTACAATCTGCATCAATCCAAATGCAGGAATGGGTGAACGCGCTCGTGGGTTAAAGTAGCTTTCTGTGTGCATAATGGCAAAGGTAAGTTCTAAAGGAATTTTTTGTTTTGTAGATTGTTTTTTGATTTGAAGATAGTATTGGTTTGCGCGTTTATAAAGTGCGCCTTTTGGCATTTTTACTGTCACTTTATAGACAAAGGCATCTTTAATTTTTTTTGAGGGTAAGATTTGAATATTTTGCTTTGTAATGTGCTTGTTTACATAGTGTGACACACTTTTCCTTGTTGGTTTTGTCTTAAAAATAACTTTTGAGAGGATAGGTTCTGCTTTCACTTTTGTGCGTACTATGTTCTTTGGTTTTTTGATTTTACTCAGTTTTTGCTCTAAAGGGTCACTTCTGTGGAGTTGTTTTGTGTCGATGGTAACAACTTTTGCAAGGGCATATTGGAGTTTTTTCTCTGCCTCTTTTTTTGTTTTTGCAATTGTCTCAATGGTAATTGTCTCATGTTGAAAATCAACATTGGAACGAGTTTTTTTATCTTTACTGTAGAGAAGCCACTTTTTCTTTGTAGACATTTGCGGAGTTTTCCAAATCTTAGCGAGACTTTTTGCATACTCTTTGTAGGCTTTTTTTTCTGCTTTTTTATACGCTTCAAGTCCATTTTCTTGTGTTTTTTTATAGTTGGCAAATGCGAGTTTTTGTTCTTGTAAAAATTCTTGACGAGTTTGCCCAAAAAGTGATAGTGTGAGTAAAAGGAGTATAAATAATTTTTTCATAAAGTATTATGCCATATTTTATATTATAATTGCATTTATGAAATATTATGCTTATGAAGAATTTAAAAACGATACACAAACTCTTATCCATCAGGTAAAAGGTTTTGAGGCAGAGACACTTGTTGGGATTGCTCGTGGTGGGCTTACTTTGGCACATGCTATGGCAGAGGGATTGGATCTGAGAGCAGTCCAAACCCTACGAACAGAACTCTATGATGGAGAACATAAACGCAGTCAAATCACAGTTTTTGATACGGTTGTCTTGCACAATGTGCAAAGAGTCCTCGTGCTTGATGATATTGCTGATAGTGGAGAAACTTTAGCGGTAGTTATGCAATACTTAGAAGACAGATACCCGCAAATCATCTTCAAAGCAGCGACACTTTTTTACAAGAAAACTTCAGTCTATACCCCTCATTTTTGGGTCAATGAGGCAGAGGATTGGATAGACTTTTTTTGGGAGAGAGATTTTAAGTAACTACTTTCTTGCCTCTTTTATCATCTCGTAAGCTTGATTTATCTCTTGTGTTTTTGCCGTAGCCTCCTGCATATATGCTTCACTTTTTCCTTGTGATTTGATAATGTCAGGATGGTACTCTCTCACAAGTTTTCTGTAGGCTTTTTTAATCACACTCATCTCATCACTTGCACTCACTCCTAAAATCTTATACGCATCATCAAGGTTTGCTTTTGGTGTCATGTTGTGCATCATTTTTTCAAATTGTTCAAAAATAGCATGATAGACTTTCGGGTCAAACTCTAGTGCTGCTGCGATGGTTTGGAGTGCCTCGTCTTCACCTTGACTCACTTCCCCATCTACAAATGCAAGCTGAATGAGAAAGCCCATAAACTGTTGTTGTTTTTGCTTATCTCTTTGTGTGGCTACACCTAAAGCTTGTGCGATTGCTTCTATGTTATCGCTTCGCTCTTTTTCCTCGTTGAAAATATCTTTGAGTATCTGTTTCGTTTTTTCAGGCTCTGGAAAGACAGCTGAAATATCATCAAACATGATACCTATAAGTTGTGCTTCAAGTGCATCGACTCTGCCATCTGCTTTTGCCACTTTTGCAACAAGGGCAACAAAGAGTCCCAGTTCACTTTTTTTGAGAGAATCATGCGAGACCGAGAAGTTTTTAAAAGCGGCTTTTGAGTAGCTTTCGTATTTTGTATAACTTTTAAAAATATAGTAAAACATTGCTCCAAGGAGTGCTAAAACGATAATGTTGGACATAAGGTTCCTTTTTTTTATGAAAGTATATCGATTGGAAGTAAATGTAGCGAAATTATGTTACAATATTTTCACAGCAAATATAAGGAAAAACAATGGCAATTTTATCAGGCGACTACACAAATCTAAATTATGAGGAAATGGCAGCAGCAATCGGTTTAAAACCAAAACATATGCCTATGCTTTTAGCAAGTTTTGTAGAAGAGGCAGGCAGTGCTATAGAACAAGTGCAAAATGCAATCACTTCAAATGATTTTACTGCTTTAGCAGCACAAGCCCATGCTATCAAAGGAAGTGCTGGAAATCTGCGTTTAAATGAACTTTATGAGATGACTAAAGATATGGAATTATCTGCAAAAGCAAATGATACGAGTTTTGATTATCAAGGGCATTTAGATGCGGTGAAGTGCTTGATGGACACGATTACTTTATAAGAGGAAACCTCTATGCAACTGACAATCCAAAAAAAGCAAATGCTTATTATTGTTATCCCAATAGTGGCTTTGATTGTCTTGGCGTTTGAAGTTGTTCTCAATGATTATAAAGTTTTACAAGATAATAGTAAGATTTTATCTCAAGTAAAAAATTTTAATAATGCTGCAGACTTACTTTATGCTCTTGAATATGAAAGAGGTATTAGCAGCATAAGTACTAAAGAACCTTCAAGTGCATTTTTTCAAAAATCTTTAACAGATGCACGTCATCAAACAGATGAGGAAAGTAAAGTTTTTCTTCAGAGTAGAACAAACTATAGTGGTGGTTTAAGTCAAGAGTTTGTAAAAGTACTTCAAAAACAGATAGAGTATCTTCCATCACTGCGCAAGCAAATAGATAAAGGAATCCTCTCCAATGTGGATGCTTTTAGTTTTTATAGTAATTTTAATGAAACACTTCTTGAGCTACTTTATAACCTTCCTATGAATGCACATAATGAAAATATCACTTCTTATATCCTTGCGCTAGAAAAAATTTTAACCCTTCAGGAGTTAAGTGCAAGTAGAAGAGGAAAAGTTACACAGTTGCTACATAAAGATGATATTAGTGAAAAAGATAGATATAGTATACGTGCAACGATAAAAAGAGAGAAGCAAGAGAGCCGATATATAAAAATCATCTTAGAAAAAACAAAATACAAACAAAGAGTACAGGGCTTTGATAAAGAGTTTTCAAGTCTAGATTTAAATTATCTTCTGATGACTCCTGAAGAGTGGTTTAAAGCATCGAGTAAAAAAGTGAATGCTGTGCATACTTTATATGAAGATGTTTTAGAAGAAACAACACACTTGTTACAAGAGCGAAAGCATACATTGAAGCAGCATCTTTTGTTGGAAGTTATAGGAACTATTTTTGTCATCCTTTTTTTACTTATACTCAATATTTATGTTTCACATAAGATTGCAAAATCTATTCAACTTCTTAGAAGGGGTTTAAATGAGTTTTTTGAATATTTGCATTTTCAAAGAGAGTTACCAAAAAGTATTGATGTTATCTCCAATGATGAAATTGCACAAATGGCAAAAAATATCAATCAGCAGATGCTTTTGTTACATGAAATATTAGAAGATGATTCTGATTTTATCAATGAAGTGACGCAAATCGTGCTGATGATGAAAGAGGGGGATTTTTCTGAGAGACCCTATTTTGAGCCACGAAATCCGAATCTCGTTGAACTCAAAAAAGTTTTTTTAGAATTGATGGAGTTGATTAGTGCAAAGATAAAAGAACAAACAGATTCGCTTGAAAGACTCAATACTTCCTTAGAAGACAAGGTTTTTGAACAAACTTTAGAACTCCAAAATCAAGTAGATACTGTTACAAAAGCAAGAGATGAAGCGATTCAAGCACAGGTTATGAAAGATGAGTTCTTAGCCAATATGTCACATGAAATCCGTACACCTCTCAATGGTATCCTTGGATTTGTGGCTATCTTAAAAAAGCAACTGACTAACGAGAAACATTTAGAGTATGTACGGGTAATTGATGAGAGTGGAAAATCTTTGCTGACGATTATTAATGATATTTTGGATTTTTCAAAAATTCAAAGTGGAAAATTTATCATCGATAAACATCCAACCGATGTTGTTTCATCTATGAGTGATGTAGTCAGCCTTTTTGCTTCAAAAGCCTTTGAAAAAGATTTACTGTATGCGACTTTCATAGACCCGCAAATACCAGAACTTTTAAATGTAGACGTAACAAGAGTAAAACAGATAGTCTCAAATTTGCTTTCAAATGCGATTAAATTTACCCCTGATTTTGGTGAAATCAAAGTGACTGTTTTATATACAAATGGGCAACTTATCATCGGTGTTCGTGATAGTGGTATAGGTATCTCTCAATCGAATCAGGCGAAAGTTTTTTCTGCATTTACACAGGCAGATGGTTCTACAACGAGAACTTATGGAGGAACAGGACTCGGACTCTCTATCTCTTCTAATTTAGCAGAATTAATGAATGGAAAATTAACACTAGAGAGTGAAATAAATAAAGGTTCGACTTTTACTTTAAGTATTCCTTGTGATGTGATAGAAGAAAAACCTTTACAATATTTTGAAACAAAAGTTTTAAAAGATATTCGTTTTGCAATTTTAAATGATTATGAGGTATGTCAAACACGACTCAAATTACTTCGTAACTATCTACAAGCCTTTGGCATTGAAAATATCGTAGAAATAGATGCATATACCCCTGATGGCTACGATGTCCTCTTTTTTGCCCCAGATGAAGCTTATAATGATGCAATCATAAGAGCAAAGATTCCAGCCATTGCACTTTTAAAAACAACGCAAGTGCAATTAGCAAATATTGAGCATGTTCATGCTCTTTATGCTCCCTTTACTCCTAAAGAGATTGTGAATGCTATTGATGCAACAGGTGTGCAAAAACTACAAGAAAAACAAGAAGAAGTTGTGGAAGAAGAAGAGATTGAGTATGAGGGGAGTGTGCTTATCGCTGAAGATAATAAGACCAACCAAATGCTTATAAAACTCCTTATGATGGATTATGGGATTGATTTTACGCTTGCAAATGATGGTGTGGAAGCCGTAGCTAAGTTTAAAGAGGGTAATTTTGATATGGTGCTGATGGATGAAAATATGCCAAATATGAATGGTATAGAGGCTATGAAGCAGATTAAAGCGTATGAGAAAGAGAAAAACTTACAAAGCACACCTATCATCGCACTGACAGCCAGTGCGCTAGAAGCAGATAAGAAGATGTTTTTAAGTGTTGGGATGGATGGTTTTGTAGCAAAACCAATCGAGAATAAAATGCTTGAAGTAGAACTCGATAAGTACCTTAAAAGAGTATAGGAACCGCTAGAAATCCAAGAAGTGCTAACCCTCCACTGATGAGGGCATAGGGGAGTTGTGTTTGAACATGCTCGACGACTTCACAGTCTGCTGCCATAGAAGAGATGATGGTGGTATCTGAGATGGGAGAACAGTGGTCTCCAAAAACTCCACCGCTAATGACTGCACCGATAGCAAGTGCAATGTTCGCATCCATTGTGGCAGCCATAGGCACGGCAATGGGCATCATAATAGAAAAAGTACCCCAAGATGTTCCTGTAGAAAATGAGATGAGAGCCGCTAGTAAAAATATAACCGCCCCCAAAAGAGAAACATCGAGCTTAGAACTTGCAAAAGAAGAGAGATATACACCTGTTTGTAACTCTCCCGTGACATTCCCCATCGCAAATGCAAAGAGTAAGATAAAAGAGATAGAGACAAAATGCTTTGCTCCACTATAAGCCGTGTGAGACCATGTGCGGAGTGTCATGTTTTTTGTCCCAATGAAATAAACAAAGGTGAAAAAGAGTGTTGTCAGCATAGTATAAAAAATAGCACTTGAACCACTCCCTTTTAAAATATCTCCATTCCCAGTAAGGTAGAGAAAAACAAAAACAAAAACTATCATCAGAAGTACAGGTAAAAGCATATAAAACATACTTGCATTGTGCTTGTTACGATTGAGTGCTTTTTCAGGTAAATAGCGTGCATTTTTCATAGGACCAATATCGAAAGAAAAATAGATAAAAGCAAAACTCACAAGGAGTGCAAAGATAGCATAAAAATTATACTTGAGTGTTGTGATGAGCATGGCACTTGCATTTCCATCGATATAGCCTAAAGAGATTTGTGTGTTGATAAGCCCTAAAAGTAAAGCACCATAGCCATTTAAGATGATGAGCGAACTAATGGGTGCAGAGGTTGAGTCACAGATAAACGCGAGCTTTGCATGGGGGATTTTATACTTATCGCATAATGGTTTTCCAACAGCTCCCGAAACTAAAGCGGTAATAGATGTCTCGACGAAAATAACCACCCCAAGAAAATAACTTAAAAAAAGTGCAGAGCGTTCTGATTTGACAAGGGATTTTGTATGTAAAACATACTCTACAAAGCCATTCACTCCGCCACTTTTTTCTATGAGTGCTATAATCGAGCCAGCTAAGATAACAAAAGCTAAAGTTTTGAGAATCCATGCTTCATGTAAAAGTGTGTTAAAAAGATTGAAAATTGCATACAGCGAGTCTATAAAATGAAAATCATGAAGAATGAGTGTGCCTAAGAGGACACCACTCAAGAGAGAAATATTGACATTTTTTGTGTAGAGAGCTAATCCAATCGCAAGTAGTGAAGGAAGGAGTACGAGATATGTGAGTTCTATGAGCGTATGCCTTAGAACTCAGTTTCAAGCAGCATAAGTCCAAGGCGACCAAATGTTTCTTGATACAATTCACACTCTTTTGTTTGCACTACATTAAAGCCCAGTTTTTTGTAAAAAAGCTCCGCTTCGAGAGAACCTATCTCTATGATAGTTTGTGCTATTCTATAGCCTTTCAAACGAGCGGTTAAAAGACTCTTTTGTGTGAGTGCTTTTAAGATACCAACATCTAAAAATCCCTCTTCTTCTTCCATGAAGTCAAACATCAATGTTCGGTTATTGAGGTCAAATTCACAAGTGTAAAACACTTCAAGACGTTCAGCCGCTTTATCATTACAGCCAAGTTCTTTGAGTGCTAAGAGAAATTGTTCCCGTGTAGCAATTCGTGGTTCATAGTTACAAAGTGTACCGACACCTTTACCATCAACTTCTGCAACAAGAAAGTTTTTATAATGACAATAACTTTTTGCCTCTGTTTTCGTGAGTGCTTCGAGTTTGTTTAAAACATCTGCATCGTCTGTCATATCGAATGCAATGTCAAACATACCATCTTTTTTTCCTGCTCTGGAACTTTTTAAAATCATTTTTGCTAAAAAAGCAGAATCGTTCTCATTTGCACTACGTATTTTTATGTTCATAATATTTTCTTCCATATTTAAGGTTGATTACTTAATAGTAATAGTACCATACTTTATGATAAAAAGTTTCTTAAATTTACTATGTATTTCAACATTAGTGTTTTCATCTGAACAAATCGTACTGGTTGTGAGTGATGATTTCAATACAAGCACCGCAAAATTAGCCTGTTATGAAAATGGAAAACAAGTTTTTCAAACAATACCTGTGAACTTAGGGAAGAATGGCTTAGGGTGGGGAATCGGTGAAGTAGCTTTCACACATAAAAAAGGGGAGGCTCTCAAATATGAAGGAGACAAAAAAGCCCCTAGTGGTGTTTTTAAGCTCAAGAGTGTGTTTGGGTATAAAAAAAATCTTACATTAGCAATGCCATATAGAGTGGCGACTCAAAACCTTATCTGTGTAGATGATAGCGAGTCCAAAGAGTATAACAAAATCATTTTAGCTCGTGGTAATGAAAAAAGCTTTGAACATATGCGACGTAAAGATAATCTCTATAAGTATGGCATTGTCGTAGCCCATAATGAAAATGCGATGAAAAACCGAGGTTCTTGTATCTTTATGCATATCCAAAGAAGGAAGGGTATCCCGACAGTAGGGTGTACCTCTATGAGTGAAAGTAATCTCAAAAAGATAATCTACTGGCTAGATAAAGATAAAAATCCGATTTTGATACAGATTCCTAAAAGTGCTGCCAAGGAAGTAAAGAAGCAGTTCCCAGAGTTAAAAAACTCTAAGCTTCTTCTTTAGGTAATGTTATACCAAGACTTCATCTAATAAATTTTTTATGGTGAAAAGTTCTTTATTGGTAAGTGAAGCTAGCTTTTCTATGAAACGTGCATTATCAATAGCACGAATATTTGCGATAAGCACATCGGAATCTTTTTCAAGTTTTTTGTACTCGTTAAAGTCACTTTTAGCTGTTGCTAGCATACAAGAATCCTCTGTATTATGTATTACAGTATTATAACATATTTCTTTAAGGGACATTATTGTCCCACAGAGTAATTTTACTCTTCTTCTTTAAGCATTCTATCTTTTGCTTCAATTCCCATAAGAGAGAGTCCCGTTTTAATGCTCAATGCGACTACTAAAAGGAGTTTGAGAAGTTTTGCTTCATCTTCTGTTCCAATCATACGAACATCATAATAAAATTTATGTAAAGAGGCTGCAAGTGATTTTAAATACTCAGGCAGTTTTTGTACTTGACGAGAGCTAAAAGCATCTTCAACAATTTCAGGAAGTAAAAGCGCATCAAAAAGTAAAGTGTCTGCATTTTCACCGAGATTTTTTAGGTTTGCATTCTCTATATCTTCTCTTGAAACTGTCGCTTTAGAGAGGAGAGTTTGGATGCGAGCGTGTGCATACTGAATGTAAAAAATAGGGTTTGAACTATCTTGCTTTTTAAACTCTGCAAGGTCAAACTCTAAGGCTGTATCACTTTTTTTAGAAGCAAAGATAAAACGCAATGCATCACTGCCTATCTCATCGACTATATCGCTCATCAGTATGACATTTCCTGCACGTTTACTCATTTTGTATGGTTCACCATCTTTTAAAAGACTTACCATTTGTGCTAAAAGTACTTCGAGTTTACTTGAGTCATAGCCTAAAAAGTCTATGGCTGCATTGACACGAGGAATATAACCATGATGATCTGCTCCCCAGATGTTTATGTAGTGGTCATAGCCTCTCTCAAATTTTTGGTTGTGGTAGACAATATCCCCAGCGAGATATGTTGGACGTCCATCATCACGGACAACGACTCTATCATGGTCATCACCTTTTGATTTAGATTTTATCCAGAGTTTATTCTCTTTTTCGTAAACATTATCGCCCATTTTTTTCATGACTCTGTCCCAGTCACTATAGAGACCAGACTCATTGACAAAAGTATCAAAGTGTATGTTTGTGTTAGCAAGAGAATCAACGACGATTTCCATGACCTTATCTTTTGCCCACATTGCAAGCTCTTTTTGACGAGACACATCAGAAAGAATTTCTATGCCAAAATGTTCTTTTGCACCATTGGCTAAATCTTTAAGGTATTCACCTCTGTAGTATGACTCAGGGTACTCGACATCTATTTCACTTAAGATATTTTCACGGGCATAAAGTTGAATGGAGAGACCAAGTAAATCTATCTGATTTCCTGCATCATTCACATAGTACTCAGCTGTTATGTCATAGCCTAAGTGTTTTGCTAAACGGTAGAGTGTATCCCCATAGACCGCACCACGGGCATGCCCAATATGCAAAGGTCCAGTAGGATTAGCAGAGACAAACTCTAAAAGAATCTTTTGATTTTTTTTCTGTTTTGCAAATGCAGTAGGGTTTTCTAAAGCCCAAGTTGCATACTCTGCTAAAAAGTCTTCACTCAAACGAAAGTTTAAGTAGCCTTTGACAGATTCGACACTAGAAAATTCCGAAGAGTCTTTAAATGAACTCGCTAAATCTTCAGCAATAAGCATAGGAGATTTTCGTAGTTCTTTCGCAAGTGAAAATGCAATAGGTGTAGCAAAGTGACCAAAAGAACGGTCACGTGGCTTTTCTAAAACAACCTCACGACCCAGTTTTTCGCGCAAGAGCGCCGATACACGTTGTTTCAAAGCTTATGCTTGTGTTGTAGATTTTGGAGTTTCTGTTGATGCAGTTGTTTGTGCTGTTTCAACTTCTTTTGGAGTCTCTGTAGCTACTTCTGTAGCATCATCTTTCATCTCAGATTTAAAGTTTTTGATACCTTTTCCAAGACCTTTTGCTAAATCAGGTATCTTTTTTGCACCAAATAGTAAAACGACAATTCCAAGTATGAGTAATAGTTCAGTTGTTCCAGGCATTCCCATAGAAAATCCTTAGGTAAATTTTTTGTAATTATAGCAAATTTTACTTAATCTTCTAAATCTTTCCACGTATAAACAAAATCATTTATCTGGTCAAGTGGTTTTTTGAGTCTTGCTGTATGTGCGATTTTAAGGAGTTGCTTTGCAGCAACATCAAGTGTATCGTTGATGATTAAAAAATCATACTCGGAGACACGTTGTATCTCTAGTTCTGCCATTTGTAAGCGAGTATTGATAATCTCGTCGCTATCTGTAGCGCGTGCATATAAACGTTTTTTTAATTCTGAGAGTGTTGGTGGTGAAATAAAAACAGATGTTGTAATGTCTCCGAGTCTATTTGTAATAGCGTTATTACCTTGCACATCGATGTCAAAGAGGACGAGTTTTCCTTCTTCTAGTGCTTTTTTTACAGGTTTGAGTGAGGTTCCGTAGTAGTTGCCATGAACGAGTGCATACTCTAAAAACATATCGTCTTCTATATCTTTTTTAAATTCTTCTTTATCGACAAAGTAGTACTCAACACCATGTGTTTCACCTTTACGCATAGGACGTGTTGTCGTCGAAATGGAAAAGTAATATGCCCCTATCTCATCTTCAATTTTCTTGATAAGCGAACTTTTTCCAGCACCACTAGGACCAGATAAGACAAGGACTGCACCATTGATGAAACTCATGAGTTATCCCCTAAAGTGATGTTAATACTAATTTTCATACCTTGGAGGGAAGCTGCTACATTTTTATCTGTAAGTGCTTGCAGTAGATTTTTAAGGGATTCTACACCATTATCTGCGTTAGTCTCTTCTAAAGAAGGTGTTTCTTGAGGAATGACAGATTCTTCTATCTCTTCAACAATTTCTTCTGTTTCTTCCTCCTCCTCTTCTTCTTCGACCTCTTCACCAATAGCTAACTTTAAGTCTTTAGAATTTAAGGTGTCAAAAGAGTTGATTTCAGTTTCTGCAATCTCTAAAAGTGTCTCTTCGCTTACTTCTTCTTCTAAATCTTCTGGGCTAAGTTCACTCACAGCTGTTTTAATTTGGTCTTCTATATCTAGGGCTGTATCTTCCAGTTCTAAACTCTCTTCAAGTTCTGGAGTCTCTTCTGTCTCAAGTTCAAGACTCTCTTCCATCTCAGATATTGTTTCATTTTCAAGGTCGAGGCTATCTTCAAGTTCTAAATCTGGCATTGAATCTAAAGTAATTTCTTCATCTTCATCAAGGCTTTCCAAACTCTCTTCAAGTTCAGCAGGTTCTTCAATCTCTGGATCTTCTTCCATTACAAGTTCTAAACTATCTTCAAGTTCCAAATCTGTAATCTCATCTAAAGAAATCTCTTCTTCAATCTCTTCTGGTGCTGTTTCTTCAAGGCTATCTAAGCTCTCTTCAAGCACAGAAGCTTCTTCTAGTTCAGGAGTTTCCAAACCTTCAAGGTCTAAACTATCTTCAAGCTCTAAGTCATCATCTAAGTCAATATTATCTAAATTGAGTTCATCATCGAAGTCTTCAAATGCATCGCTGGTCTCATCAAGGAGTTCTTTTACTTCTTGTGCATCATCGTCATCAAGAATACTCGGTGAAGACAAATCAATATCTTCTCCAAAATCATCGAGGATAAGCATCTCTTCAACTGCTTCATCCGGAGTAACGTCTTTCATACTCTCTACTTCCTTAGCCACAGAAGAAAAGAGTTCTACTAAGTCAGTAGGTAAAAATGGTTTTTTGAGTGTTTCATCAAAATCTGGTACTTCATCCATATCGCGCGAGCAGATAAGGAGCGATTTTTTATAAGAAGTTTTTTCTTGTACTTGTGCAAGGATACCTTCTTCGTAAAGAGTGTCATCTATAACTAAAAGGTCATAAGAACCGTTTGCAATATCATCAACAACATGAGCGAGGTCAAGATTATCAGAAGTTTTTTGTGCGCTAAGAGTTACGAGCTTATTGACTACGGGGTTATTATTGAGGAGTAATATATTCATGCAAATACCTTTAATTCTTAATTAAAATCATTATTTCTATATTGTAGCTAAAAAAAACTAAAATAACATCTCTAATGCATTAAAAGCTTCTAGCATTTGTCCTTTTACTATCAACATGGTAGCAGTAAATGTTGCGATAAGTACTGTAAAACCTACCATAATTTTGATAGGGAAACCAATAACAAGAAGATTAAACTGTGGCATAGTCTTCATAAGCATACCAAAGATAACATCTGTCAGCCATGAAAGTGCAGTAATAGGAAATGCAATCATAAATCCAACTAAAAACATATGTGAAGCTGCATGAATAATATAGTGAAACATATTTGGGGCGAGGATAAATCCACCTAAGGGAACAGTTTTTAAAGATTTATCTATAAACAGCAGTAGCCAATGGTGTAAATCTAAAGCAAAAAGTATCATTAAGGACATAAGAGACAAAAATTGTGAAATGATGGGCATGGAGATACCTGATTGGGGGTCAATAGCACTTGCCATGGAAAACCCCATCATGTATGAGATTTGCCCTCCTGCAAAAGTGATGACATTGTAGGCAAGTTGTAAAACAATCCCTACAGATAAACCGAGTAAAAGTTCACTGAGTATTGCGATGACAATAGTCGGCACATCAATCGTGATACTTAGCGGCGGCATTGAGTTGTAAAATACAATAGTAAAAAAGAAAGCCATAGCACTTTTAACATTCATAGGAATGCTTTTATGTGAAAAGATAGGAGTGGCTAGAAAGAGTGCTGCAAAACGAAAAAAGAGTAAGATAAATCCGACGACATTTGTTTCGTTAAATATCACTGCCCATTGCATAGGATTATTTGACTTGTATGAGAGCTTTATCTTTGAGTTTATATACTTTATCACAAAGATAAGCGAGATGCTCATCATGGGTCACAAGTATCATCCCCGCATCATTTAGTTTGGTGTATTCAAAAAAAAGTTGCATCACTTCGTGGGCTGTTTTTGTGTCTAAGTTACCTGTCGGTTCATCTGCAAAGATTAGTTTTGGCTTTTTTGTAAGAACTCGAGCTATGGAGACACGCTGTTGTTGTCCACCTGAGAGTTCAGTTACTTTTTGGTGAATACATTCATGAATCTGTAAACGATGGAGGAGTGTTTCATCTATATTTTGTTGTGATAAAAGTTTGGAGACTTCTAAGTTCTCATAGGCACTAAAACCTTTAAAAAGATAGTGTGATTGAAAAACAAGACCAAGAGAGTTGCGTTTGAGTGCAGCTAAGTCTGCATTTTTAAGTGTGTAAATATCTTTACCAAGTATCTTCACTTTACCTTGATTTGGTTTGAGAAGGCTTGATAAGATATGTAAAAGAGTTGATTTTCCACTACCACTCATTCCCACGATAGCGATAGATTCGTGTTTGTTGAGTTCTAAAGATACATTTGAAAAGAGTTCACATTCAAAGGTGTGTGAGAGTTGAGTGGCTTGGAGTAAGTTCATGGGCAAGCGAAGTGCTTAACCCATTTGTGCAGCAACTTCCGCTGCGAAATCGTCTTCTTTTTTCTCGATACCTTCACCTACTTCAAGGCGAACAAATGCAGTGATTTCTGCAGTTCCACCAAGAGCTTTAGCTGCATCACTTACTGCTTGAGCAACAGTTTTTTTCTCATCTAAAACAAAGTTTTGGTCAAGCAATGCTTGTTCTTTATCTAAAGTTGTGTTGTCTGAGATAAAACGAGCCATTGAACCTGGGATGATTTTGTCCCAAATTTTTTCTGGTTTGTTTTGTGCTTTTAAAGTCTCTTTGATATCTGCTTCAGCTTGTGCTAAAACTTCTTCTGTAAGTTGACTCATAGAGATGTATTGTGGTACATTTTTAAGAGGTTTCTTTAAGCGTACGAGTTCTTCATTTTCTTTTTTGATAACTTCAATACGACCAATAGTCTCACTTGCTACATACTCAGCATCAAAATCTTTGTATGAAAGTGTTGTTGGTTTCATTGCAGACGTATGCATAGCAACTTGTTTCATAAAAGGTCTCATCCCTTCAGCAGTTTTTTCACTATCACATTTTGCAGTAACGATAACGGCAATACGGTTGTTCGAGTGAATATAAGCATTTAAAGAAGTTGTAGCATCTGCTTCTAAAGTGTTAAAACGACGGAGTTCAATTTTTTCACCAATTTTGATAACTTCTTCTTGAAATTTTGCGCCAAATGGAGAAGCAGTAAATGCTGCAACATCTGCAGGCTGATTTGTGAAAATCTCTTCTGTAGCATCTTTAACAAGATTTTGGAAACCTTCATTTTGTGCAACAAAGTCAGTTTCTGAGTTGATTTCTATAACTGTAGCTTTAGAAAAATCATCAGCAATTTTAAGTCCCGCAAGACCTTCTGCTGCAACTCTATCTGCTTTTTTTGCTGCTTTAGCGATACCACGTTCTTTTAAAAGTTCTGTTGCTTTTGCCATGTCTCCATCAGCTTCAACAAGAACTTTTTTACAATCCATCATCGGTGCATCAGTTGCTGAACGCAACTCTTTTACCATTGCTGCTGTAACTGCTGCCATGATTATGCTTCCTCTGTTGCTGTTGCTGGTGCTTCAGCTACTTCTTCAGTTTGCTCTTCTTCAGCTGGTGCATCTTTTAACGCTTTACCTTCGTTAATTGCTGCAGTCATTTCACGACAGAAAAGTTGGATAGAACGGATTGCATCATCATTTCCTGGGATTGGGTAATCAATAAGGTCAGGGTCACAGTTTGTGTCAAGTGGTGCAACGATAGGGATGTTTAAACATCTTGCTTCTAAAACAGCAATATGCTCTTTTACTGCATCAACAACAAACAACATATCTGGAAGTGTTTTCATGTTACGAATACCACCAAAATACATTTCAAGTTTTTCTTTTTTACGAGAAAGCATTAATGCTTCTTTTTTCGTAAGTAAATCAATTTGCCCATTTTCTTGCATCTCAGTAATTACATCAAGTTTACGGATAGATTTTTGAATAGTTGGGAAGTTTGTAAGCATACCACCTAACCATCTGTTATCTACATAAGGCATGTTACAAGCAATCGCTGCTTCTCTTACAGAGTTACGCGCTTGTTTTTTTGTACCAACAAAAAGAACAGTTTGCCCTTCAGCAGCAGCATCCATAACGATTTTATATGTGTTACGGAAATAACGTAAAGTTTTTTGTAAATCAATAATATAAATGTTTTTACGAACACCAAAGATGTATTTTTTCATTTTTGGGTTCCAACGACGAGTTTGGTGTCCGAAGTGTACACCACATTCTAAGAGGTCTTTCATAGTTACCATAGGGTATCCTTAAAGGTTGTTTTTCAAACCAGAGTTTTGTTAGTTGGCTTCGAGAATGTCGGACAATGACCACTAAAAAGTGGTTTGCACTAACTTTTGACATAATCTGTGAATATTTTCTTGATAAAAGAAAAATCGGGGAATTATACAGAAAGTTTGTTTAAGTTAGGCTTGTTACGAAAATTGACATCAAAGTTTAGTAATCCAGTATTATACTCTTCTTCTCCACTTAGTGATATTTGATTTTCTTGTTTAACCGCTACTCTTTTTCAATTGCTATGAAATTTCTATTATATTTTTTTGCAATATACGGTGTTGTTCCACTTCCTGCAAATGGATCTAATATTACATCATTTTCATTTGAAAATCCTAGTATTATTCTTTTTAAAAGTTCTTCTGGTTTTTGTGTTGGATGAAGTGCTTTTTTTCCATCTTCATCTCTTAGTCTTTCTTTACCTTGACAAAGAGGCATAGTCCAAATATCTCTCATTTGTTTATCTGTTCCATCTTGTTTTTTATTAGGATTAAGTTCTTTTAATTTATCATAATTAAAAATCCATCCTTTGCCTTTTACTGCCCATAGTACAAATTCCGTAGTATGTGTTAAAACCCTTCTTGTAAGGTTTGGCATAGCATTTGACTTATTCCAAGTTATGATATTTTTAACTTCAAAACCATTAGCTTTTAAACTCATCATTGATTCACCCATATTATGATAACTACATGAACCATTTAGTTTTAAAATTTTTTTACTAGCTTTTATCCATTCATTAGTAAAATTAATAAAGTCGGCTTCTCCCATTTTGTCCCAATCTTCATTTACCATCGTAAACTCTCCACCAGTTTTACTATTTTTTGACTTTAATCCATTGCCTGATAAATTGTATGGTGGGTCTGCAAAAATTACTTGGATGTTACTTTTCACTTTTTAAAATTCTTTTCATCTCTTTATCAAAATCAGATTCTATTTTCTGAATTTTATTAAACTCTTCATATTCATTAAAAGCTTTTTGCTCTGCTTGACTTCTTGATACAGTTCCATTATTTTCAAGTATTTTATATTCATTAAATTCAAGAAATTTATTTACTGAATTTGATAAACCTTCCATTGTAAAAGTTGTATTATTTTTTATAATTCTTTCAATATAATCGAAATATCCACTTATAGCAAAATGAAATTTATTTTGAACTGTTGCATAAAAGTTTTTTGTTATTTGTGAATTTTTATCATAATCTATACTACACTCTGAAAATATATCTGTTATTTGTTGATATATTCTTCTCTCGCTTGTACGAATTGAATGAACGCGTTCAAGTAGTTCTCTAAAATAATTTTTACCAAAATATTTACCATTTTTCATTTTATCATCATCCATGGCAAAGCCTTTGATGATATACTCTCTTAATATTTTTGTAGCCCATATTCTAAACTGTGTAGCTTTTGAAGAATTTACACGATAACCAATTGATAAAATAGCATCAAGATTATAATATTTAGTTTGATAGTTTTTTCCATCTTCAGCAGTATGTTCCAAAATGGAACTAACTGAATTTTCCTCTAACTCTCCACTTTCAAATATATTTCTTAAGTGTTTAGTTATAGCAGGTCTTTGTACTCCAAAAAGTTCTGCTATTCTTTTTTGAGGTAACCACAAAGTTTCATTATGTAAATATGTTTCTATTTTTACATCACTATTTGGTGTAGTGTATAATAAAAAATCTGTTAGTTCATCTTTTAGTGTCAAGCTATTCATAAAGTTTATCCCTTACAAAATAATCATACAAATAAATTTCTAATCTACTAATAATTGAATCTTTAATTTCAAGCCAATTTTCTTTATTTTCTCGTTGTTTATAAATACCATATTTAGATTTCTTATCATATTTACAATAAAATATATTTTGTTCTATATTCCCTAAATTACCACCCTGTAAATCTTTTAAAAAATATATTATTATACCATTTTCTAACTCTTGTAATTTTAATTCAAAATCTAAAAAATCTAACAACTCATAAAACTGCTCTTCTGTTAAATCAATTGCAGAAGTTTCTTTGTTGTCATACCACTCTTTTAATGTGTATAAGCTATTATCTTTTTTCATATATTAATCCATTTGCCGACAAAGAGTAAAACCCTTTATTCACTCTTTTAAAAAGTTGCATATTATCTTTATGCTTACTTTCTAATTCATGTTTATTCAATTCACCTCTTATTGTAGCCCTAAAATCTTTAGATTGAAATTTATATTGTAAATTATGTTTTATAATATACTTTTCACAATAAACATAAATATCTTTGATATTAAATTTATTACTCAAATTTGATTTCATAAATTCAATAATAATTTTTTTCAATGACGGAATAGTGCCTTCTAGGTCTAAAGATTGTTTTTGTAAAATTCTGATTTCATCTTTTATTGTATTTGACTCAAGTGCTTTTTTACCAAATTCTTCAATCTCTTTTCTTGTTAATGAATATCTATCTAAATAATCATTGTTAGGTATAAAAATTGAATCTTGAAATTTTATTTCTTTATAAATAGCTTCTAATTGAGAAAAATATTGATAACTTTTATTTGTTTCTTGAAATACAGTATTCACTTCAAAATTGGTAGATAATCCACCGCCTGTAAAATTAGATGAACCAACGACTGAAATATATTTATTTTTTGAATTAAATAAATATATTTTGGGATGGAAAATTAATGAATTATAATTATCTGCCTTATCTCCAAAACAATAGTACTTAAAAGTTTCATTTTTTTGTTTAATTTTTTCTAATTCATTTAGTGCTTTATAATCTGTGGTTTTAAAATCTAATCCAACTATAAATTCAATATTTGTCTTTTGAGACAATGCAAAGTCTAATTGTTTTTTTACTAAATCTAAACCAGTCTTTTTCAAAAAAGCTACAGCTATTCTAACTGTGTCAGCTTCTATTAATTCATTTTTAATTACTTTTTCAAGTTGAAAATTAGTATTTGATAATATTTGTATTTTACTCAACTTGCAATCCTTATATTTACATTATATAAAATATTATTGTCATTTCTTTTTTCTTTGCCAGTATTAAATTCTTTATAGTCTTGCTCAAAAATTTTAACTTTTCCTCGCTTTGATAAACTTTTCATTATTTGTTCGTCACTTATTTTTGCATTACTTCTGCCATTTCCATTATTTCCCATATTGTTGTATGACAAAAGTATATATTTACATTTTGCATTTTGAATTAAATCATCAAATAAAATAGAGGCATTTACTTTGCAATATTCACTTTTAATTTTACTTCTATCAAATTTTTTAGCTACTCCAAAAACTTCAGGTTTTTGCCATAAAGATAAATTTTCTAATAAATGATATGCATCACTATATTGTCTTGAATTATACGGTGGGTCAAGATACAAAATATCACATTCTATATCTCTAATTAAGAGATTTGCATCTTTATTATAAATCTTATTATGTAAATTTTTTTCAGTATTTGTACTGATAAGTTTCATTTCAAACTTTAAGTCTTTTAAATCTTTTTTAATATATGCATCATAGTGTCCAACAGTATTAGCAATTCTATCAATTGAATAATTCAATGATGTTAATAAGATAAATTTTTCTTTTAAATTTATCTTATCTTGTATAAATAAATTTCTAATTTCTTCTCTTATGAATCCAATTTTAATTGCATTTTGTTTAGAAAAATATCTATCTCCAAAATTATTAGAAAAATAATTTATCTTTATTAAATTTATCTTTATTTAAAAAAGCATTTATTGATACAAAATTATGATAAAGTAAATCATTAAAAATAATTGTATTGTCTTTTTTATTGAAGTAGTTACCAACGACTCCAGTACCTGAAAAAATATCACAAAATGAATTAAAATGACCAATTTCATTTTTAATTATATTATCAATAAATGGTAAAATACTATTTTTATTACCTAAGTATCTTCTTTGTGATATTTTAAACAAGTATATTCCTCTATTAATTTTCATTTCTTTAGTATATCTAAGCCATGATTAATATTTTATGATTTTAATGTTTAGTTTTTCTAAACAGCTGATACACAATAACATAACTAAATTATATGGAACACTCACTATTGCATAAGCCAAAAATATTGATTTTATAGATGCTCTTATCTGTGCAAAGAGTAAACTACATGGATTTGGGAAGCTTAGTTTTAATAATGATGTAAAGAAGTGTTGAGCATACCTTAGGCTTGCAACTCTTGAAGTTTCGCTTGTACTTTTGCTACATGTTCTTTCACTCGTACTTTTTCAAAGATGGCTTTTATAATCCCTTGCGGGTCTATGATAAGGGTTGTTCGTACAATCCCCATATACTCTTTACCATAATTCTTTTTGAGTTGCCAAACACCATACTCTTGCATCATATTTGTACTTTCATCACTTAAAAGTGTGATACCTAGCTCTTTTTTTTCTATAAAATTACGGTGTTTTTTTGTACTATCTGCACTCACACCTAGGATGATGGCATCAAGTTCTGAAAAATCTGGTGCTGCCTCGGTAAACTCACAGGCTTCTGTTGTACACCCTGGTGTATTGTCACGAGGATAAAAGTAAAGGACAATCCATTTGCCTTTTAAATCACGAGAACATATCTCGACATCATCTTGATTTGGTAAACAAAATGAAGGTGCTTCTTGGTTGATTTCTAACATATATATTCCTTAATAAACAAAAAGTAAAAGATAAACCCAAATACCACTAAAAGAGGTAAAAACAATGGCAATAAATGTTTTGGCTGCTAAGAGTTTGTGGTGTCTTGATTTTACTCCAGGGATGAGACCCCTTTTGAAGTGTAGATTTGCATTGAGTACTGTAAGTATCCAGTAAAAAAGCATGACAAGTGCGATGAGGATATGCAAGACGAGAACGATAGAAGCATAGGTAGGTGAAACACCACTGCCTTGCATAAAAGCATCAAATCCACCACCCACACGCACGCCTAGTTCAAAGTAGCCAATGACTATAAGTGCCACGATAAAGATAAGATTTTGTGTGAGGGCATGTAAAATATAATGCCCCTTTCTTGCAAGAAGAATGGAAGCAAATACGATAAGCGGTAAGAAAACCACAATCAAAGTTACAAAATCCATAAAAAATGGTGCGCGAGTTCCAAGAAATCCCGTTTGAAACATATAACTCATTTGCTCCTTCATCTATTAAGCTCTCTTTTTTTGGTAAAAATAGTATGCGATACCTACAAAAACCAAGGTAACGACAACTCCAAGTGTGATTTGATGTAAATACTCTGCAATCAAGGCTTGATTTTCTCCGATAATATATCCAAGAAGGACAAGCACTAATGCCCAAATCCCAGCACCTAAGGCTGTAAAGAGTGAAAATTGTGCGAGATTCATTCGTGCTAAACCAGCGGGAATAGAGATAAGTTGACGAATCCCAGGGATGAGACGACCACTAAAAGTGGAGATATGTCCATGTTTCTCAAAAAAGTTTTCCATTTTTAAAAGGGCTTCTTCTTTGATGAAAAAGTATTTTCCATAACGGAGTAAAAACTTCCGTCCTAAAGTGAGGGCAAGATAGTAGTTTGTAAATGCACCAACCATAGAACCTGCAAGTGCTACGAGCATAATAAGTACTATACTCATCTCTCCTTGAGAGGCTAAGTACCCAGCAGGGATAAGAACAATTTCACTAGGAAAAGGGATAAAAGAGGACTCAATGGCCATCATTATAAAAATACCAAGATACCCCCAATCAGAGATGGCATCTACTAAAAGTTGTGCGAGTTCATGCATGTGTAAAATCCTTTTGTACTTCTTGTATCATTTGAGAAGCGACATTTATTGTACCATAGGAAAGTAATTTTTTGCTTTTTTCTTTTAAAGGTTCCTTTAAAATCGCTAAAAGTTGCTGTTTTAAGTCACTTTTTTCTCGTTGGCACCAGCCCATCTTATTTTTGAGTATAAAGGTAGCATTGTGAAACTGATGATCACCTGCAGCATAAGGGTAGGGGATGAAAAGTGCTGGGCATCCGTTGGCTGTGAGTTCCCAAAGTGTCGAAGCACCAGCTCGAGAAACAGCTAAATCTGCACGACTAATGAGTTTGTCGAGTTCGTGTGTAAAGGCATAAAGTTCTACATCTATGTCTTGCGCTTTGTAAGCACTCTTCACCCGTTCAAAATCTGCTTCACCTGCTTGATGTATGATGGTAATCTTGCGTTTTACTAACTCTGGAGCCACACTAAGTGCTAAGTCATTGATAGCTCTCGCCCCATGACTTCCTCCTAAAAAGATGATACACTCTAATGTTTTTCTTACTCGTGCATTTTTGTAAAAAACCTCTTTGACGGGATAGCCTTGTACGGAGGAGTTTGTATCATAAGCAGAGATAAAACTTTTTGCATAGGGTTTTAAAATGGCATTGAGTCGTCCTGTGACAGCATTTTGTTCATGAATATAGAGTGGGATTTTTTTGCTAAGTGTTGCAAATGCTGCAGGAGCTGCTGAGAAGCCACCGACACTATATGTAGCCTCTATCTGATGTTTTTTTAAGAGCTTACGAGAGATAAAAAAAGCTTTGAGAATTTTCAAAAGGGCTTTGAATTTTCCTAAACCTTTTTGATTGACAACACCTGTCGTTGGTAAGAAATAGACATGAGCAAAGTCACTATTGTTTTCAAAATATTTTCTATCTTGTCCATGTGTTGAACCTATAAAGATAAGTTCATGCCCCTCTTTTTTTGCGGCTTCTAGGAGAGCCTGCGCTATCATAAGATGTCCTCCCGTGCCGCCACCTGTTATACATAATCTCATTTAAGTTTTCCTTTTTCCATGTTTGCTTTTTTTGAAGCCATAAGTACCATACCTATGCCAAAGGCAGCACCTAGCATCGCAGAACCTCCATAACTTAAAAAAGGGACAGAGAGTCCTTTGATGGGAGTTATTCCGCTGATTCCATAGGCATTGACCATAAAGGAAAAGGCTAAAATAAGCCCAATGCCTATGCTAAAAAGATAGAGTGTTTGTTCTTTTGAACGGTTAGCAATTTTAAAAATGCGGTGTAAAATCAGTAGAAAAATTACAACGACAATAAGCACACCAAAAAAACCAAATTCTTCGGCAAGACCTGCTAAAACAAAGTCAGTATGTACTTCGGACAAAAATCCAAGTTTAAAAGTACCATTGCCAAGACCCACCCCAAACAGTCCACCATTATGGATAGCATTGAGGGAGTGACCAATCTGATATGGGACGACTTCGACAGGGACTCTGAGTTTATCGGCGATAGAGTCAGGTAAAAGACCAAGGACAGAATTTTGCGCAAGTGACCACCATGATTTGATACGAAGGATTCTATGGTGTGCCGTGACAATAAAGATAACTACCGCTGTGAAGATTCCCCCTAGAATACTAATAAAAAATTTAAAACTACTCCCTGCAAAGATAAGCATAAACAAAAGTGTGAGTCCTAAAACAACTACTTGTCCTAAATCTTTTTGTAAAAATGCGATAATAACCATTGCCCCACCAAAAATAACTCCATAAGGAATGAAGCGTTGAAATTCTCTTAAAAGTCCCATATTTTGATGGTAGCCAAGTTTACGTGAGAAACTCCATGCTAAAAAGTAGATAAAACCAACTTTAAAAAATTCTACAGGTGCTAAAGAAAATCCTGCAACTTTAATCCAGCGTTTTGCTCCACCGACTTCTGAAACTAAACTGGCAGGTAAAAAAGGCATGGCAATCATAAGTGCCAAGGAGCCTAGAAAGAGGGTAAAACCAATGGGTGTGAGCCATTTGTCAGGATTTAAAAGTGACAGTACAAACATGATGCTTAAGCTAAGTACTCCAAAGATAGCTTGTCTGAGTGCAAAGTGAAATTCACTTGTATCAAAAAGTAAAGTAGCATAGACAGAAAGTGAGTAAGACAGAATGATACTTATGCCAATCAAAATGGCAACAAGCGTAAATAATCTTCTATCTGCAATCATAGGGAAGCCTTACTGCAGTTGGTTGATTTTAAGGACAAACTCAACTTCTGGCTTTGAGATGTGTAACTCGCGCGATATAGTTTCGATGGAGACACTCTGTTTAAACAAAGAGATAATCTTCTCATCATCATTTCCATGAACAGAGGCAGGAATGGAAATCTGTTTTACCCCACTTTCAAGATTTGCAACTCGAGAACTCAGTTCGGATTCAATATAGTTAATGTTTTCTTGGAGTTGTTTCATCCCTTGTGAAAAAGGATTTATCAAATCATATACACTGCGTTCAATCTCTTCATATATTTCACTATCATTCATGCGTTGTGAGTTTTTTGCTATATTTTTTTGGGTCTCTTCAAGTTTTTTTTTAAGATAAAAGATTTCACGGTTTAAATCTTCTGCAACGGAGGCAACAGAGCGGATGTTCTTTGTGTAGCTTGCATCTTTGGTAAAAACATAGTACAAAAGATAGAGAATAATGCCTGCCATCAAGATGACAACATACTCAAGATGAAATTGAGACAGGTCTATGGATGGGAGAGTCACGATTTTTTCTCTTTCATTTCACGGATGAGTACACGTTCTCTTGCCGTCATATAGGCAGCCCACTCTTTTTCGTCTCTTTCGTGGATTTTATGAAACTCTGCAAGTGTGTCGCTCAACGCCATCATAAAAACACCTACATCACGTTTGGGATGCACAGGCATTTCTATGCGGGCATAATAGAGTGTGCCTTTACTAAAAAGTGGCTCGGCAATGTGAAAATGCTCAAAGCCTATGGCATCAATATTGGCGGCATTTGTGAGTGAAACACGTACGGGTTGTTCATCTTTTAAAAACATTTCAAGGGCATCTATCTTGTTATGTAACTCTACTATGAGTTGGAGTAAGACAGGGTCTGTGTCCGAAGTTTCACCTCTTGCTTTTGCAAGTTTAAGCCACTGTTGTATGGCATTTTCATCAGACTCACTGAGTTGATGATACTCTCGCTCAAAGAGTTCTTTGTTTTGGGAAGCTTCACTAAAAACAAGGCTGATAGGTGCAGGAACTAAACGCGGTGAACTCATGCTATAAAACCTTGTCTAGAATGATGAGTGCAAAAAAAGCGATGCCTAAATAGCCATTGACGGTAAAAAATGCACGGTCTATTTGTGTAAAATCTTTTCGGACTAAGTACTGCTCATAAGCCAAAACAAAACCACTTCCAAACGCAGCGACAAATGCAAAAAATCCAAGCCCTGCTACCCAGACAAAAAGAAGCCAAAAGATGACACTGAGTCCATGGAATAGGGCAGAGATAAAGAGTGTTGCCTTCGCTCCAAACTCTGAGGGAATGGAGTGGAGATTTTTCTCCTTATCAAAGTCCATATCTTGCAAGGAGTAGAGCAAATCAAAACCAGCTACCCAAAAGATAACCCCAAGGCTCAAAAGAACTGACCATGGGGGAATGGTTGCTAAAACCGCAACAACCCCAGCGATAGGAGCAAGCCCTAAGGAGATACCGAGGATAACATGGGCTAAAGATGAAAAACGTTTAAAATATGAGTAAGAACCTAAAACAAGTAAAATAGGAATACTCAAAGTAAATGCAAGTGGATTAATCATAAATGCAATCATAATAAAAACAAGTGCATTCACACCAATAAAAAGCAACATACTGGTAGCATCAAGTCGCCCATCAACATTAGGACGGTTTGCCGTACGAGGATTTTGTGCATCGATGTCACGGTCAGCATAGCGGTTGACACCCATCGCAAAGTTACGTGCAGTGAGTGCTGCCCCCACTCCTAAAATTAAAAGCTCGAAACCAAACCAACCATCTGCTGCGACAACCATTGCGATAAATATAAAAGGCAATGAAAAGATGGAGTGTTCAAACATCACTAATTCGTTAAAATCTTTTGCTTTTTTGATGAATTTATGCAATCTTTCTTCCCTTGGATATTCTTTTTCCTTATTTTACCCAAAGTTATTTTAAAATGATATAATTGTAGCATGAAACAACTGGCAATTATTGGACCAACGGCATCGGGGAAAAGTGATTTAGCACTCAAAGTAGCGCAAAAAATGAATGCAAATATTTTTTCTATAGACTCTTTGAGTATCTATAAAGAGATTGACATAGTGAGTGCAAAACCTTCTAAAGAAGAACTTTCAAAGGTCAAGCATTTTGGCGTAAATGTGCTTTCCCCTGATGCATATTTTAGTGTAGATATTTTAAGAGATTTATATAAAAGTACCCTTAAAGAGTGTCAAAAAAGTGGCAAAAATCTTGTCATTGTTGGAGGGACTTCTTTTTATCTCAAATCTTTAATCGATGGTTTATCGGTGATTCCAATACTGACACCTGATATACAAAAAAGAGTGCAAAATAGACTCAAAAATTTAGAACAAACTTATAAAGATTTATCAGAGATAGATGCAGAATATATGCAAAAAATTGCTCCAAATGATAGCTATAGAATAGAAAAAGTTTTACTCATTTATGAGGCATCTCAGATGAGTCCTACAGAGTGGTTTTTAGCGAATCCGCCACAAAAAATTATTGAAGATTTGCCGATTTACAACATAGAAGTGAGTCGTGATGTTTTACGAGAGAGGATTCGAACGCGTACATATAAAATGTATGACAAAGGTTTAGTCGATGAGGTCAGTTATTTAGAGCAAAAATACACTCGTTTACCACATGCTATGGGAGCTATTGGGATAGTGGAAGTCCTAGAGTATTTGGATGCTAAAGTAACACAAGAACAGATGCTTGAAAATATAATCACACATACTGCTCAGCTTGCTAAACGCCAACAAACTTTTAATAAAACACAGTTTAGAGGACTTCTCTCTGCCCCACTTGAAGATTTAGAAGGAATGTTATGAATATTTTAATCGTAGAAGATGATACTATGACAGCAAAACAGTTAGCCCAACTTTTAAAGAGTGAAAAATATAGTTGCGATATCGCTTTTGGATACAAAGAAGCACAAGAGTATATTGATAAAAATGCGTATTTGCTTATACTACTTGATTGGAATTTGGGAGATGGGGATGGGCTGACTCTTTTAAAAGAGTTACGAGATTTGGAGATTGAGACTCCTGTCTTAATGCTCTCAGCGAATGCTGCCATTGATGATAGGGTAGCGGTTTTAGATAGTGGAGCAGATGATTATCTGTGTAAGCCTTACTCCTCTGTCGAACTCTTAGCACGAATGCGCGCCTTACTACGCCGTGAGAGTTCACAAAAAGTCTCTTCTTTAACTATCGCTCCTGTACGGCTTGATTTAGTGAGCCGCACTGTTTTTGTAGAAGAACTTGCAGTACAACTCACAGCTGCAGAGTTTGACCTCTTAGAACTCTTTATGCAAAACCCAAATCAGGTCTTAACCCGTTATCAACTGAGTGAACATATAAACAAAGATAACTATAATGTGAAACATAGTAACTTAGTAGATGTCCATATAAAAAATCTACGTAAAAAATTAGGCACAAAAGAGTTTATACAAAATGTACGTGGGATAGGGTATAAAGTGAACAAATCTTCATAAAGTCTTCATTCTTTTTCGCTAGGATGGAGCAAAAGATAATTTTTATGTAATATTCACTATAGAGATTATTTTTTTTGATATAATTCACACAGAGGTTAAAAATGTTTCATGCACTTACTATAAAACAGCGACTTTTCTTTGTACTACTCATGAGTATGCTTGGTATGATAGTCGTTGTTTTTCTTTCTTGGAAAATAAATAATACGCAACTAAGACTTGCTAACATTAAAGAAAGTCTTGCTTCGGTTGAAGTTCTTATACTTCAAGAGAGAAGAAATGAAAAAGATTTTCTCGCACGTCAAAAACTGAAGTATATAGATAAATTTCAACAGACTATGATAAAACTTGAGCATGAAATAACATTGCTTCAGGATTTGCTAGAAGATTCTGATGTAGCTGCAAATGAAGTTTCAAATCTGCAAAATAAATTAGGTATCTATAATACAAAATTTAATCAGATAGCACTACAACTCAAAGATATTGGTTTGAGTGAAAAAGAAGGGCTTCGAGGGAAACTTCGTGATGCTGTTCATCATGCAGAAAAAGATGTAAGAAAAATTAACAATAGTGAATTATTAAGCGATATATTGATGTTGAGAAGAAATGAAAAAGATTTTATCATTCGACATCAAGAAAAATATCTCCAAAAACATGCCAAAAATTATGCTAAGTTACTTAAAAGACTCAATGCACTTGCGATAAATGCTAAAGCGAAAGTATCTATACGTCAAAGTATGCAAGAGTATGAAAGTGCATTTAATATTTTTGCAAATGCACATAAAAAACTTGGACTCAATGAAAAGCTTGGTCTTCAAGGAAAACTTCGTGATGCTGTGCATTCTACTGATGCTAGTCTTGACATAATGCTTAAAAACACCAATCAAATCTTGAACAAAAAGTCTGATGATGAAAAAATACTTTTTTATATAGTCTTACTCTTTACCATTATTATTTTGTTAAGTTTTATAACAGCTGTAATGAATTCTATTACAAAACCGTTATCAAAACTTTCTAAAGAGATAGGTTCAAATACAAATGACCTTACAAAGCATTATACATATGATAGAAATGATGAACTCAAAGTTATGGTAGATGCCATTAATCAGTTTTCAAGTAAGCTCAATGAAACAGTCAATAGAAGTAAGCTTACAAGTTTAGAAAATGTAACGATAGCAGAGGAACTCGCAGTTACTGCACATAACATACATAGTGGTTCGGAAGAATCTGCAAATATTGTGACACAAACGACGGAACAATCTTTAGTAGCACAACAGAAAATGAACGATATGCTTTGTGAAACAAGTCAAGCGAATGATAGAATGGAACTTGCATCTGAAACCATTGATGATGTTGCACATAATTTCAGTTTCCTTATTGATAATATTCGAGAGAGTGCTGAAGTAGAAAATCAACTCTCAAGTAAACTCAATGAACTTTCAAGTGATGCAGAACAGGTAAAAGATATATTGACAATTATAGGAGATATTGCTGATCAAACAAACCTACTAGCACTCAATGCTGCCATTGAAGCTGCCCGTGCAGGAGAGCATGGACGAGGTTTTGCAGTAGTTGCAGATGAAGTGCGTAAACTTGCAGAGCGTACACAAAAAAGTTTGGTAGAGATTCAGGCATCAGTCAATGTTATTGTACAAAATATACTAGAAGCATCAGGGCAAATATCTGTAAATTCACAAAAATTTGAGCAACTTGTAGCATCATCAAATGAAGTGGATGAAAAAGTATCTCAAAGTAAAGAAAATATGAATTTAGCACTGCAAAGCGTAAGTCAGGCAAGTTCTTTAACAGAAGAAACAGCAGAAAAAATTACTATGATTATGGAAAAAATTAAAGAAATCAATACACTCTCTACCTCTAACTCAAGAAGTGCTGAAGAAATCTCTACCGCAACACATGAACTAGCAAGTATGACAGAAAAACTTAATAATCAATTAGAGTACTTTGTAACAAATGCTTAGTAAAACAAATAATAAGGTTTAATACATGAAATATTTTTTTCTTTTTATATTATTGTTCACCAGTTATCTGTTTGCTGATAAATATGAGTTAGGGCATGGTTATAGGGTAAATAATACACTCAATATGGGGGCTTACTTTTCACTAGATTATACTAATGGCAAGAGTATTGATAGATTGAGACTGGATGATATGGCACTTTTAGCTTATGGGAATCTTCCTTCAAACTTCTCTTATCTCTCTGAATTTGAAGCTGCTCCATTTTATATAAGGGATTATAAAAATGGAACTTCGCAGACAAATTCTACACCCCATAGAGAGCGAATGTATCTCAATTATTCTTCTTCTGATAGGTTAAATTTTAGATTAGGAAAATTCATCACTCCTATAGGGTATTGGAATTTAGAGCCTATTAATGTTTTACGCGATACAGATTCAAATCCTCTTTATTCCTTAACTATGTTTCCAAAGTTTGTAACAGGTGCGCAAATGTATGGGTACTTAGATGAAGATGAACTTATCAAATATCATCTTTTCGCACAAGCCACTGATGATATAGATAAAAATTATATTAATATTCAAAATGATTTTTTTCTTGGAGCCTCTTTAGGAGTTGATATTTCAGATGAAATCAATATTGGGAGTGCTGTTGGCTACTATGAAACATATGCGAAAAAAGATGTTTCTTTGCTAGAAGCAAATGCAAAGTATGATAATTATCCTTTTTTACTGCAAACAGAATGGGCATATACGAGCATACAAAACAATCTCTTGTATTCTAAAGCATATCAAGTGGGTGGTTATGTACAAGGGATGTATAATCTAAACCCTGAAAATGCTTTGGTAGGTCGTTATGAATATTTTAAAGATACACAAAAAAATGTCATGAGTAAAAATCACATTGCTATCATCGGATACAGTTATAGACCACTCTATGCAGTGTCCATAAAAGGGGAATATCAATTTAATTCCGATGCTTATTTAAATCAAGCTATTATCTCTCTCTCGGTACTTTTCTAATGTTAGTAAAAGTATTTATCTTCACTCTTCTTTTAAGTGTCAGTAGTTTCGCTTCAGAGTATGCAGTTGTGATAAATACACACTCTTCCATTCAAAAGCTTTCCATGATACAGATAAAAAATATCTTTTTGATGAAGAAACATTTTATAAATGATAAGAAGGTTATCCCTGTAAATAGTGCGGCATCTTTAGAAATTCGTGCGAGTTTTGAGAAAAATATTTTACATAAAAATAGAAAAAAATTAAATAAATATTGGATTAAAAAGCATTTCCAAGGTATTCAACCTCCTGTTGTACAAGCATCTGTAAAAGCGGTCAAGCTTTTTGTCAAAAATGTTGATGGTGCGATAGGGTATATCCCTCTCAAACTTTTAGATTCTCACTTAAAGGTTATTTATGAGTTTTAGACTAAAAATTATATCTCTGATACTGTTGGTAAGTTTAGTGCCTTATATCATGACTATGCTCTATTTTGCAAATACATTGCGTGGAGAATATGCTGCGAATGCCAAAGAAGAGTTACAAACACAACTCTCTTTAAGTATTGGTAAAATTGACCAATATATCAATAACTTACACAGAGATATGATATTTATGAGCCACATGGATGTGATGAATGATATATACTCTCAAGATGTAGATCGTCGTATATCTACTCTTTTAGAGCAGAAGAAAAGGGATTTATCCCTTGATGGAGACTTTTATCTTGTCGATACAAACAATAAAATAATTGCATCGAGTAATAGAGATGTTCTTCCTCAGAATACGTTAAAAATTAAGTACACCCCTTTATATACTGTTTCTATTACATCAAATTTTGATGGAAAAGAGATTGCAAAACTTATAGTTGATTTTTCTTTAAACAATATAAGTCATTTTTTTGATAACAGTAAAGATAGATTTTATTATATTGAAGTCAACAATAAAACTTTATTTAAGAAAACAAATTTTACAAATAATATAGTAGTAAAACAACCATTAGCTACACAGAAAGAGATACATCTAGTCCTTGAAAAGGATAAAAAAGTATTTATAGACTCTTTGAAAAGATATGAATTTTTATTTGTTATTATTTTGTTGATTGGTGCTATCTTCATCACTTTTATCTCCTATTTTCTTTTAAATAAGTTGATAAAACCTATCCTTGATTTATCACAATTAGTACAGAGTATTACGCAAACAAAAAACTATTCTCGCTCTATTCTTGTGAAAGGTAATGATGAAATAGCAAAACTAGCAAAAGCTTTTAACACGATGTTGCATGGTATTGATAAGGCATTAAATGAGAATAAACTTCTCAATAAAGAGATTGAAGAGACACAAAGAGAAGTTGTCTTTACTATGGGTGCTATTGGTGAAAGCCGTTCAAAAGAGACGGGTAACCATGTAAAGAGGGTTGCAGAATACTCTAAAGTTTTAGCACTTTTTTATGGTTTAAGTGAAGAAGAATCTGAGATGTTGAAACAAGCTTCACCTATGCACGATATAGGAAAAGTTGCTATCCCTGATGCTGTGTTAAATAAGCCTGGTCGATTTAATGAAGAAGAGAGAGCGATAATGGACACACATGCAGAGTTAGGCTATGAAATGTTAAAACATTCTCAAAGACCACTCTTAAAAGCTGCCTCGATAGTAGCTTATGAACATCATGAAAAGTATGATGGAAGTGGTTATCCCAGAGGATTGGCTGGAGAGGGTATTCATATTTATGGTCGTATAACAGCACTTGCTGATGTTTTTGATGCCTTAGGTTCTGATAGAGTTTATAAAAAGGCATGGGATGATGAAAGAATATTTTCCCTTTTTAAAGCAGAGCGAGGCAAGCATTTTGACCCATTGTTAATAGATATCTTTTTTGAGCATTTAGAGCAGTTTTTAAGCATTAGAAATAGATTTAAAGATAGTGTATAAATAACTATAATGCTTGGAAACAAAATCAGAAAATCACTGCGTTTAAAACTTCTTTTAAACTTTTTATTTGTGAGCCTTTTTCCCTTTACCATTCTTTTTGCTTATGTCCTTTTTTTTACACAAACAAAGATTGTAGATAAGTCTATAGCGCAACAGTACAGCCGTATTAAAAGTGTGCGTTTACAAATAGACACACAGTTGCACTCACTCCAAAAAGAGCTACTTTTTCTAGCCTCACTAGATGTGATGGATGATATTTTGGCAGAGGATATAGACAAAAGAGTCACAAGTTTACTGACAAAAAAAGCAAGTGATTTGGGTAAAGGGCTTGCTTTGTTTGTTGTCGATAGAAATGAGAAAGTTATTGCAAGTAGTACGGATAGCTTGTTAAATCAACATTTTGTATTTCCTCAAAAACTCAAAGAGAGTTCTTATATACAAAAAGAAAATCTTTTCCTTTTTACAAAAATTTATGCTTCCTTTAATAAAGAAAAAGTTGTAGGATATTTAGTATTGAAATATGATTTGAAAAATTTAGATAGTTATTTGATTCATGCAAGGAACAAGCACTCTTACATTACGAACCATAGCGATTTTCATCTTGGAGATACAGTGAAACTGGCTGTTACTTTAGAAAAACAAAAAGCAGATGTTATTACAAAAGAGCATGTTATTGTATACGAAAAATTAGATACTTTTTTAAAAAATTACTATTTAGTTTATGCTGTAGACAAGAGTCTTGCCCTTAAATTTATGTATGACTTTATCTCTTTTATGCTGTATATCTCTGCTTTTGGTGTGTTTATGATTTTACTCTTAGCATTACGTTACTCAAAGAGTCTTGTACTTCCCATTGAACAGCTGACTAACGCAACAAAAGAGATAGGGAAGAGTCAAGATTACTCGCAAACTTTGGTCGTCTCCTCTAAGGATGAGATTGGTGTTTTAACAAGTTCATTTAATGCAATGCTTCGTACGACATCGCAAACATTAGAAACATTAGAAGTAGAAAACCGATTGCGTTTACAGCGTTTCATCCAACTCATCGAACTTTTTAACAGTATTATACAAACAAAAGATGAGCTTGAGTGTATTGAGGTCGCAATGCGGGAGATTAGAATCATTACTCATAAACATGATTTAGAGTTTTTAAAGCAGAAAACTCCTGAAGGAATTGATTTGTATGTAAGTGATTTTGAGAAAAATACAAAGGTCTATTTTGGGTCTATTGCTTTATCTTTAAAAGGCTTTAGTGATATAAATGAACAGCGTTTTTATACCTCTATTGCAAATATGATGATGCTCCAACTTGATAAAATTCGTCTTATTCACAGAACAACAGCGGCCTCTAATGCCAAGTCAGCATTTATCTCAAGTATGTCACATGAACTAAGAACTCCTTTAAATGCTATTATGGGAGCAAGTCAATTTTTGATAACCTATGAAAATATGAGTGATGAACAACAAGATACCGTTGCTAACATAGAATCTTCTGCACACTATCTTTTAAATATGATTAATGAGATTTTAGATATTGCTAAAATAGAATCAGGAAAAATGAAGGTGCATAAAACGCAAGTTGATTTGAGTGAAATAGTACAAAGCAGTTATAATATGTTACAGCCATTAGCAGAAGATAAGGATTTGGCATTTGAATTTTCACAAGAATTAAAGCAGGACTTCACTCTCTCTACAGATAGGAAAATTGTTCAGCAGATTATTATCAATCTTCTCTCTAATGCGATTAAATTTACGCAAAAAGGTTTTGTAAAAATTGCACTTTACAAAGAGGAAGAGATGCTAATTGTAAGTGTTGAAGATAGTGGTGTAGGGATAGCAAAAGAGGATATTTCTTTACTCTTTGATGCATTTACACAGCTTGAAAACCCAATGCAAAAACAACATAAAGGGACAGGACTTGGGCTTTCCTTGAGCCAAAAAATGGCAGATTTATTGGATGCAGAAGTTGCCCTAGAGAGTGATGGTTTAGGGCAGGGGACAAGAGTATATTTAGTGTTTAAGCACTAAGTTGTAAAAGAGTTATCTCACTTTGCGCTTTATATCTGTAGTTTATACCCCATGTACCTAAGCCTGCATTGACATAAATTGCCATGTTGTTTTTATAATGGAGACCACTGAGGTAGGGCTGTACAAGGCGTACAATGTAGTGAAAAGGCCAAATCTGTCCACCATGGGTATGTCCACATAAAAAGAGGGAAGCTTTTATTTGCAAGGCAAGGGTAAAATCTTTTGGTTGATGGGCTAAAAATATCAGTGCCTCTTTGTTTTTTGTAAGCTGTATCACTTTTTGCATATCTCTTTGGACATGAAAAAACTTTGAGAATCTGTCTGCTAAACCTACAAGATAAATATCTTTATTTTGAAAGTGAATTTTTTGTAAAGCATTATCTAAAAATGTAAAATTATGCAGTGCTTTTTTGAGTGTATCAAGACCATAAAATATATCATGATTGCCACTGATGTAATAGACATTTGGAAGTTGGTTGAGAATGTGGAGTTGTTGAGTGATAAATTTTACCTTCGTGTCGATAATATCACCAGTAATGACGATACATTCACAATCAACATCTCTGCATCTACTGACAAGTGCTTGCATATACTCTATAGTTGTTTTTTTGTTGATGTGTAAATCACTTAAATGTAAAAGAGAAAAACCATCCAAAGAAGGATGGTTTAGTGTGAGATTGATTGTTGAGAGTTGAGGTAAGAACATTTATTTTTTGTATTTTAAATTATAATGCACATCTACTGCATCTCGAACTGTAAAAAAGAGCATAGAGGGTTGTTCTATTTTGTAGTCTGTCATCTTAATTGTAAAGTTCCCATCAAGTTGGAGTGTGTTAGCATCATTTGTAATCTTACAAAGAGAGACAATTTTTTTTGTTACTCCATTAAGGGTTAGATTGGCAGTGATTTGGTAGATGTTACCTCGTTGTTTTACTTGGGTAAGGTGGACAGAAATAATCTTTTCTTTATCTGTATTCATCGCTGCATGCATATGCTCATCTCTTCCTTCATTTTCACTCTTTAAACTCATACTTGGGATGCTAATCTCGCCAGAGAGTTGTGTCGGGTTTGCCCCTAAGTCGAGTTGCGAAGTGATGTGTGTGGTAAATGGGTCGATACTGCTATCGCCAAAAACTTGCGTATGCGCTTTGATTGTTCCCTCACTCAAGTGGAGAGTTGTTGCACTTAGTAAACTACTAAGGAGTAGAGAGAGGGCTATGATGAATAATTTAAACATTGTAAATCCTTTTGTGTGTGTTTTGTATAACTCATGAGGGCTATAATAATAAAGATTGGCATGATGAATGTCAGCTGGTTAAGAGCGACAACTAATCCTGCACCTGAGGTAATCCAAGCAATAAATATCATAAAAATACTAATGGTCTTTAACTCCTTGTGTCGTAATGTTTGTAAGATAAGTACATTGTAGTAAGAGATTACAATGGGATAAATAACAGCTAAGAGTCTCGCTTCTTGCATGAAGTAGAGTGTATAACTCAATGCAAATAAAATAAAAACAGAGATTTCTTTATGTCGATGTGAAGTTTTAAGTGTGAGTGCTAAGATGATGCCTACAAGATGAAAAAAGATAATCTCTCCACTCATTCCTAAACGCCATATAGGAAGAACAACATCTCGTGAGAGTGTTTCAAAAAGAGCAGAGTCTAAAAAAATCCATGCACTCATCATCCATAAAGAGTGTTGCTTTTGAGGAAGTAATTTGGTCTTTTCTTGTGGGAGAAATCGTGAAGCGAGTAAAACAAGAGCACTTAAAGTCAGTGCTATCCATAGCCTGTTTGCAACATCGTAAGTAAAAAGAGCAGTTCCCAGACTATAAGAGAGTCCAAGACTCAGTCCAATCTCACTTAATCGTGCTTTTTTAAGAGTATGTACCATAAGCGGTGCTAAGGCACCTGCACTTAGCCCAAGAAAAAAGAGCATGAGTGATGAAAAATTTGGATAGAAAAAGCTTAAAAAAAGTTGCAAAGATACAAGAAGACTTATCTTGTTCTTATCTTGCATATTTGTGAGTGCAATCAACAAAGAACCAAGTATGCCCCCAATAGGGAGTGGGGCGATACGAACTAAATCAGAGGCAAAATACTCCACTAAACCTGTTTGTACAATCAGTAGATAGTAAGAGAGTTCGAGTCCTATAAATATAATTAACATTATCCGTTTCATGTGTGTACCTCCTTATGAAAAAAGATAAAATATATAAATGCATACCCTAAATCAAACAGAGCTATAAAGAGTGCTTCTATGCCAAGGGCATGTGTCATGTATAAAGAGAAAAAAAGGCTACTTATACTGACACGAATGAGTGCTGTGAGAAAGGTCAAGATAGGGCTATATTGTTCTAATCTTAGTGCGAGAAAATGAATCATGCCTGTCATGCTTACAAAACAAAAAACGATATAGCTGTATTTGCTATCAAAATAAAACCCTAGCTTTTGGTAGATAAAAGAACCCATCAGCAAAAGTAAAATACCACCGACTCCATCATTTAAAAAACCAAAAAGATTGTACAACTCTTTTTTTGTATAGGATTTTTTCCAGTGGACAAGCGGAATGAGACTTATGAAGACAAGAAAACCAAAGAGTGTTCTCAAATGCCACATTGTATTTGTTGTAATGAAGTGAATCATACCTGTTTGCACAAAGCCACTTACAGTTAAAACAGTGAAAATCCCAAGTAAACCCCCGACAAAAAGAGTAAAAAATGATTTTTTACTGATATTTGGAATGTGCTGAGAAAACATCGCAATTACCATGAAAAAAACACCAATTCCAAGAGCAATATGCGAATGTGCTACTACTAAATCGTTACGGTGAAATACCCAACGAATAGAGGGAATAAAAAGGATGTTGCCTTCTACATCGACAAATAAAAATCCTAGAATAGAAGTAAGGAGTGCTTTTCTTGAGAACCCTGTACTATCGGAATCTTTGTACCAACGGTATAATAGTGGAAGATATAAGAGGGTCATATACTGTGCAAGCCACTCTTCATTATATGTAAGGTCTGCTACAAAAGTACGGTATAAAACAGTGCCAAAATAGTAGAGCATAGGAATAATCCAAAGACTATTCCATCGCGGAATAAATGCTTTTGTATTGAGGAGTTTAATGATGAGGTAATACAGAGGAATAAGTGCGAAACTCATGCCTAAGGTATTATCTCCATGTGGTCCTGTGACTGTTCTCTCTACTTGCCCAATGATAGGGTTCATAAGAATAAGTAGGGCAAAGGGAGAGATAAGAACAATACGAAAAGAGACTTTTACCCAGAGTGGAATGACCTTATAAAGTTGAATAAATTTATACAAAGCAATCGCATAAAAGAGTCCAGCAAAGGCAAGAATAAAGTTCAAGGTATAATCAAAATCATAAAATGCTAAACCACGATGGTCGCCAAAAAGGAGAGAGACAACCATAAAAACTAAGAAGATGTACCAAAAGATAAAAAAGAGATTTAAAAAGTGTAAACCCTCTTTGGAACTTCCCACCTCTTTGTTGATGAGTAAAAATGGAAGCATTGAGAGCATCAGTGTAATAAATCCATACAACATAAGACTGATGTGGAGACTCCGCATATTGTAAGGGTTGAGTGTAGGTGCATCTATAGAGTAGCCTAAGAGATTGATAGAGTAGATAAATCCAAAGAAAAGTCCAAGTGCTAAAAAACTCAAAGAGTACATAAAATGTTTGTGGATAAAAGTGTTAAAGTTCTCCATCTGAAACCTCATAAATAGTATCTGCAAAATCTGCTAATTGTTTGTTGTGAGTTGTTACGATAATCGTTGTCCCTTCTTCTGAGAGTTGTTTAAAAAGTTCAAAAACAATACGAGCATTTTTTGAATCTAAATTGCCTGTTGGCTCATCTGCAAAAACTACTTTTGGTTTGTTAATGAGTGCGCGAACAATAGCAACACGTTGACGTTGTCCTCCTGAGAGTTCATTGGGGTACTTCTCTAAAAGTTGTTCAATCCCTAGCTTTTGAGTGAGTGTTTGCACTCTTGCATCGGAGATGGAATTATCTGCAATTTTTAAGTTTTCTTTGACATTGAGATAATCAATAAGATAATGAAATTGAAAAATAAAACCAATATTTTCTTTTCTAAAAGTGTCAATATCATGAATCTCTTGTACTTTCTTTCCTAGAAAAAAAACATCGCCCTCTGTGGGTGTTAAAAGGGTGGAGAGGATAGAGAGGAGGGTGGATTTTCCACTGCCACTCTCCCCAGTAAATGCAACAAACTCACCCTTGGCGATATGTAAAGAAGTCTTTTTCAGGGCAAGGTCATTGTTGTAACGGTGGGAAATAGTGCGAGCTGTTATCATGATTTATTTCCTTGTATGAGTAGGATTGGGTCAGTTTTTGCTGCTTTGAGGGCAGGAAAAATAGAGCCTAAAGTTACCATAAGGAGAGAACTTACAAAAATCCAAAGAAAAAGTTCCAAAGAGATAACACCATTAACATAGCCTTGTAAGCTTGGGGTATGTTTGATAATAGCTAATAGCACGAGAGAAAAGAGATAAGCACTGACAAAGCTACTAAGCCCTAAGATAAGTGCTTCAACAAGCAAACTCCAAACAATTTTTTTCATAGAGATACCAATGGCTCTCATAATCCCAAATTCACTCTCTCTTTGTGCAACTGTAATACTCATGATACTTATAATACTGATAAGCCCCATAACAAAGGCTAAAAATGAGATAAGATTGGAAGAAGTTTGAATGATTTTAAATTGATTATAGTTTTTTACAAAGCTATTAGTTGATTTCACATCGATGTTGTCATCTAGTTTTTTGATTGTCTGAATGATAGTTTCAATGTTTGCATTCAAGTTGGTAGTGAGCAGTAAAATAGAAGCACTTTTGTGAAAGATTGCTCCTGCATCTTTTATGTTGAGAACGATTCCACCATTTTCAAATCCAATCTCACTCTTAAAAACTCCAGAAATTTGAAAGGTTTTATTGGCAATTTGAATCTTGGTTTTATCTGAGAGCTGCTTATATATGGAAGTACCGATAAGGGCTTGATTTTGTTGAGGATATACCCCTTGAAGGAGTTTATAATTGTGAAAACGGTTTTGAGTTACACCATAAACCGCGACGATTGGTAACGTTTCTACAGGTGAAGCCCCTAAAATCATGGCAGAAGCAGAAGAGACATGAGGTATTTTTTTAATGGATTGGAGGAGTTTAATATCTACATCTGAGAAAAAGGTATCAGCTATTTTTTTTTGTGTAACGATAATATCGCCATCAGTTTGTAACATCGTGCTATACATCCCAATGATACCATGGGAAATAGAACTAATTAAAAACATAGAAGCGATAGAAAAAGTAAGACTAAAGTAGATAAGAAAGGTTTTGAGTTTACTTTTTTGTAAAGTACGAAAGGCATTCTTGAACATAACTTACTCCTGAAATTTGTAATGAAGTGTTATTGTAAGAAAAGTTTATGAAGTTTTTATGAAGAGACGAGATTTTTGTACATTTTTGGTTTTCTATCCCGTAAAAGCCCCCAGTATTCACGCTGTTTTTTGTTCGCATCGAGGTCAAATTGGGCATAGATAATGCACTCTTCATCACGACTTGCTTCAGCAATTTTTGCACCAGTATAATCAGTGATAAATGAGGAACCATAAAAGCTAAGTTCACAACTTTCCCCTTTTTCTACTCCTGTTCGATTGGCTACAACGATGGGGACAGTATTGGTAGCGGCATGTCCCATTTGTACTCTTTGCCAATGCTCTTTAGAGTCAATATTTATCTCAGGTTCACTTCCAATAGCTGTAGGATAAAAGATGATTTCTGCACCTTGAAGTGCTAAGTCACGTGCTGTCTCACAAAACCATTGATCCCAACAAATCCCTACTCCTATCGTTCCAAAAGGAGTTTTATAGACTTTAAAACCTGTATCTCCTGAACTAAAGTAGAACTTCTCTTCATAACCTGGACCATCTGGAATATGTGTTTTTCGGTAGTTATCTAATATCTTTCCTTGCGTATTGATAACAACGAGGGAATTAAAATACTCTGTTTGTGCTTTTTCAAAATAACTCACGAGTAAAACAACTTGCAGTTTTTTTGCTAAGTGTGAAAAGTGTTCTAAAAGGGGATGTTTGTGTTGAGGCTTTGCTAAAGCGAAGTAAGTACTGTCTTTATCTTTACAAAAATAAAGTGATGAAAAAAGCTCAGGTAAAAGTATAATGTTTGCACCATGCAACGCAGCTTCTTTGACTA
>JALUWV010000003.1 GCA_027019335.1 Sulfurimonas sp.
CTATCGCCCTCAAAAACACCTTTTGTGTGGGGTTGGTCACTCATAGTAGCAGGGTCGCCAGTGAGTGCTAAGATAGCTCGTATATCGACCTCATTTGCACCAAGTAGGTCTGATTGGAGGGCAATTTTGTTGCGATCGCGCATACTCATCGTTGCAATGACAGGTTTGTCAAAGCGCTCTTGTAACATTTTTGCAGCAAAAAGTGCATTGTACTTGAGTTTGGCAAGTGGATTATCTGTTGTAGAAAATCCATTGACATATTTGTCAAGTTCTAAGTCGGCAATCTTTTCGATGATAGGTGAAAATTTTGCAGAGTGTGATGGGGTCGTCTCTAGGGTAATAAATGTATCATTATTTAGTGTATCTATGAGTTTATCAAACAAATAAAGTCCTCTTTGGCTATAATTGCGACATTATAACAAAAGAGAGAATATTTAATGCTAAAACTAGCTGTATTTGATTTCGATTCCACTTTAATGGATGGAGAAACGATAGATTTTTTTGCCGAGGAGTTAGGAATTGGTGAAAAAGTAGCCTCAATAACAGAAGAGGCGATGAGTGGACGGCTTGATTTTTTTGAGTCTTTACAACAAAGAGTGGCACTTTTAGAGGGACTTGATTTTGCAGTTGTTGAAAAAATTAGTCAAAATCTTCCTTATATGAAAGGGGCAAAAGAGACCATCGCTGCACTTAAAGCAAAGGAGATAAAAGTAGTTTGTTTTTCGGGAGGTTTTCGCACAGCAACAGGGTATGCAAAAGAGATACTCGGCTACGATGCTGATTTTTCAAATGTCCTGCATGAGAAAAATGGAAAATTAACAGGGCTTGTCGGTGGTGATATGATGTTTTCACACTCCAAAGGCGATATGCTTGTTCGTTTACAAAACATATTGGGTGTGAGTGAAGAAGAAACTTTGGTGTGTGGGGATGGAGCAAATGACTTAAGTATGTTTGCACATGCTGGCACACGTGTTGCATTTTGCGCACGAGAGATTTTAGAAAAAGAGGCGAATATTATCATAAAAGAGAAAGATTTGACCAAAATACTGGAGAAGATATAAATGTTAAAAAATACAGTGTGGAGACAATACCACAAAGAAAATGATTTTAGAGAAAAGCTTAGTGAGTTTTGTAAAATGGATGTTTTAGAAATCATTGCAGATGATAAAGTACTTTATGGTGTTCTCAAAGCAAAATTGACGAAAAAAGAGTTAAAACTTTTTGCGATGGATACAGCAGAGATTGCAGATGCACAATTAAAAGATGAATTTTCTTATGATGATACAGACTTAGAAAAAGCAAAGTTCAAACTCTATAAGAAACTCAAGCAAGATAAAACACGATTAGAATTTCGTGAAAGTAACCTACTTTAGGAGGATTTTAAAAGATACCCTTCGGGATTTTTCTTTATCTTCAAGGGTACTTTTAAATCTATTTTTTGTATAACTATTTGCACTTCCTTTGAGTAACTTTGTGAGTAAAACTTGTGAAGTTTTGTCACTTGACTTGAAAATGAAGTGTAAAGTATTGTAAGCTCTTGCCATCGAAAGTTTGGCATTATTAAGATAATTTGCAGTAAAATCTGCCCCTTTCCATTCGCTTGAAGCATGCCCATTGACTTCAAAACTCTCTATAATAGCTTGATTGTTTTTTAAAAAAATCATCATTTTTTGTGAGAATTTTTTTAAGAACTTTTTTTGTTTTGTGGTAAGTTTTGAAACTCCTGCTTGAAAATAGAGTGACTGTGCGATGAGATTCAAACTTAAATCTTCACCGATAGATAACTCTTTTTTTGCTATTTCTTCTTTAAAAATTTCACTTAAAACTTCGTAAGCATTTTTTATATTGAGAGAGATTTGTGCTATACTGAGGTCTTTATTGAGTTTTACTATCCACATATTTGATTCTTGAGAGCTTGGGTCTGTATGCATACCTACCGCAGCGATTTGTGAATTGTTCAAAATACTGAGTGCATGAAATGCATCGTAATTATCATTTCCAAAATGTGCTTGCTTTAAAAGTGCAAGATGAGAGTCAAAAAGCATTGCAAGGGCATCTGTGTTGTAAGTGTCTTGAACATATCCAACCCCAACAAGCATTCCATTTGAAAACTCTTGAATGTCCGTGATAACACTAGGATAAGTTGTAAAAATCTTTTGATCTGAGAGAATGTTTTTGTGTAAATCAAATTTTATAAGGCGTATTTGTTCTTTTTGCATATTGTCGTTTTGACTCAGGGCAACAACAAAAGTGTTATCTCGAAGTTTAATGATTTTATGGGGTGTAATATGTTCTTTACTTGCATAATTTTTTAACCATTCTTTATTACCATTTTCATCGAGTCGCATGAGTGTTACATCAATGTGCTTGTCATACTTTGTACTACTTAAAACAATGAGTGAACCATCTGCTGCTTCAACGGCATCGATACCTTTGTCATCATACAGTGTTCCATACTTTTTACTCCAAAGCTTGTGACCATTTTTAGTAAATCTTGTTAAGTAAATATCATTTTTTCCAAGACCCATTTGAAAAAGATTATCTGCACTCATTCGTGAAGTCATAGATGAACCAATGGCGAGGACACCACCATCTCGTAAAAGGAGCAGATTATCTAATCTATCATCATTTTGAGTTCCAAATTTTTTAGAAAATAGTAATTCCCCAGAACGACTGAGTTTTAAAATCAAGAGGGAACCATCCATGGTATGTCCACCTACAAAGTAGCCATTTGAAGGAGTTTTTACGAGGGATATTGCTTGACTCATGTTGTTGATATTTACTTTTTTATTGAAGATTATTTTTGCTTTATTGTTTACTTTGAGTAAATGCATGATTATCCCTGATTTGCCTGTGGCATCAGCAAGGTAATCAAAAGCACTATGGTATGTTGTCGTACTTGAAGTCGCCTGTGAAAACTCTTGAGCAAAACCAACAGCACTGATAGAACGGTCATAATCTTGGGTGACATCAAAGAGTTTGGCATTAAATGGCTTATGGATGATAAGTGAAAAGTCTTTGGTTTGGGCAAGGAGGAGTGTATGGAGCAGTAAACTAAAGAGAAAGAGATGTTTCATAGGGCTACTTTTTGCTATTAGTATAGCAAAAAATATTCCTAAATTCAAAAAGTGCTTATTCTACTGTCACACTTTTTGCTAAGTTTCTTGGCATATCGACATCATTTCCAAGTCTTACAGAGATTTCTAAAGATAAAAGTTGTACAACAACCATCATTTCAAAAAATTCTAACATATAATCCGTATGCTCTTTTGTTGGGATATAATCATCTGCTTTGTCAAATACGAGAGGACTAATAGCACAAATAGTTGCATCTCTTGCACTTAACTCTTCAACATTACTTTTACTTTTTTCATATAAAAGGTGTTGTGGTAGGAGGGCAATAGTTGTGAGACCTGGGTCTGCAAGTGCGATAGGTCCATGCTTCATCTCTCCACTTGGATAACCCTCAGCATGAAGATAAGAAATTTCTTTAAGCTTTAATGCTCCCTCAAGTGCCAAAGGAAAGAAAACATCACGCCCGATAAAGAAAAATCCATGTCCATTGAGGTAACGTTTGGAAAGACGACGGATTTTTTCATGGATGGTATCACTCACTTGTACACTTGCTGGGACTTCTCGAAGCAGTTGAATTTGTTTTGTGATTTCATCTGATGTAAGTGTGTTTTTCGCTTTTGCAAGGTAGAGACTGAGCATCCAAAAAACAGTTACTTGTGTTGCAAAAGCTTTTGTTGAAGCCACACCTTTTTCAACACCTGCACGGGTTAAGATACTTGCATCAGCTAAACGCACCATAGAAGAGTTGTCGACATTACAAATCACAAGTGTTTTTAGCCCTGCTTTTTTTGCCATTTTGAGTGTTTCAAGAGTATCTGCTGTTTCTCCACTTTGTGAAATGACGACAAAAAGAGTATCTGTCGTTAAGATAGGGTCACGGTAACGCAATTCTGACGCGACTTCGACAGAAGTTTTGATGCGGGCATGGCGTTCAAACATATAAGATGCGGTAAGTGCTGAGTGATACGATGTCCCACAAGCACAGAGTTTAATTTCTTTGATACCATCAAAAAGGTTTGCATCAAGCTCATCAAATAGAACTTCCGTTTCAGTGAGTCTTCCAAGCAGAGTGTCAGAGATAACAGTACTTTGTTCATAAATCTCTTTTTCCATAAAAAATCTATAGCCATCTTTTTGTGCAGAGAGTTTGTTGGTAGAGAGTTTTTGAAAGATTGGCTCTTTTTTTGTGCCAGTGATGTCAAAAATAGCGAGTTCATCCTTTGTAACATAGCCATAATCGCCATCTTCAAAGTAGTTCACATCAGTGCATTGCCCAATGAGAGGGGTGTCTGAAGATGCGAAGTATTTTTCATTTTCTGCATTGATACCTACAAGCATAGGAGAACCCTGTTTTGCAAAGAAGATTGTTTTTTCTTCACTCTTTGTAACAAGTAAGATAGCATAGGCACCTTCGAGTTCACTGACTGTTTTTGTAAAAGCTTCAAAGGCAGAAGTGGCACTTTTGAGGTTCTTTTCAAATTGGTGTACGATGACTTCCGTATCTGTTTGACTTAAAAATGTTACACCCTCAGCCACTAGCTCTTTTTTGAGTTGGGCATAGTTTTCTATGATGCCATTATGAACCACATAAGAGCTTTCCCCTAAATGTGGATGTGCATTGAGTTCTGTTGGTTTTCCATGGGTTGCCCAACGGGTATGCCCGATGCCAGCTGCAAAAGAATCTGTGACAAACTCTTTGGTTTTTTCTTCTAAGTTTATTAACTTTCCAACAGCCTTATAGCTTTGAAAATCATTTTTTTGTAAAACAGCAATTCCTGCAGAGTCGTACCCACGATATTCTAACTCTTTTAACCCTGATAAGAGGATGCCTTTCGTATCTTTTTCACCTAGATAGCCAACGATTCCGCACATATTTATTTTCCTTTTTCTAATAACTTAAAAATTTTGTCTCTATTATCACATAGTTTGTTTTGTTTTTCTATTAAGAAGCTGTCTTTTACCTTATATTTACTCGAATGTATCTTTGCTGTAACAATATCGATGTCTAAGGTTTCAAAAATATCTACAATGTATGCAAGTAAACCTTTTTGATTTTTTGTATGGACACTGATTTCGGCAAGTGTTTTGGAGTACTCACAATCGAGTTTAATTTCATCTTCTAAGAGTTTAACATTATGTATATGTACTTCGCGAGACATATCAAATGCATTATCTATGATATCTTGGACTGCAACAAGTTCATTGCCATCAACATTTTTTGTAAAATCAATTCTAAAGTATTTGACATTATCAAAAAGGGTGAAAATTTCCATATTGGCAACATTAAGATTTGCAAGAGAAGAGAGCAGATATGCAAGGTTGAGAGGAATTTTTCTATAGATTTCTACGGTGAGGTTATTTTTATTTTTAATGGTAAAATCATACTCTTTTATCTCTTTAGCAATTTTATATATCTCTAAAATATCATCAACAGAGTGCTTGAAAAAGAAAAGGTTTGACTCTATGGTAAGAATTTTTTTCTGTTGCAGACGCGAGAGTTCTTTAAAATCTCCATTTTTTTTGATTCTATTTTCAACAATCAGTCGCTTTTTTGCATCCGTAATTCTATCTGAATTTTCGGCAATTTCTAAGGCATTGATATATAAATCATAGAGCAGTCTTGAGTTAAAAGAGTTAAAGGTATCGCCTCCCACACCATTAATATCTGCATAAGTAAGGATATATAAAAGATTGAGGTTTTTAGTATCTTGGATTTTTGACATAAAGCTATAAAGTCTTTTTTCGTTGTGAATGTTCTCTTTAAATGCAACACTACTCATAAGTACATGGTTTTTGACTAAAATCACAGCTCGCTCAATAAGCTCCCCAGAGAGTCCAAGTTTTGTTAAAAAAGGAACGATGAGACGAGCGCCAACTTCACTATGGTCTTGTTGTCTTCCTTTGCCTGTATCGTGAAAAAGAGTGACAATTTTAAGGAGAAGTTTCTCTTTATCTGAAAGGGCATTATGTAATTTTGCAATAAAACTCTCCTGTATGTTCTCAAGAGCTTTAATACATTTGATGGAGTGGATGTCTACTGGATAGTGATGATAGCCATCAAACTGTGGCAGGTGCATCACTTTTCTAAAATTTGCAAAAAGATGGTGTAAAACCCCTGCATCATAAAAAAGTTTTAAGTAAGAATAGAGATACTTTTTAGATAAGAGTTGTTTTAAAAGTTGATATGTTTTGTCTTCTAATGGATGTATGATTTGTGTATAGGTGAATTGATTTAAAAAACCTGCATCATACTGGTACACTTTGTCTTCACGGCTTACAAGAATTTCTAAAAGGGTATTGATGTCTAAAATTTTAAGATTATACGAAGCGTAGAGTCTATTGTCGAGTTCATAGATGCCTTTACGAATTTGATGGTGTCTAAACTTGCTTACATAAGTCATATCGGCGATGTAAGGTCTGACCATTTTTTTGACAAAGATTTTTGTAAAGTTACTAATGCGCCATTGTGCTGCTAAAACCTTACTGACCATTTTTTGTTGTTCTTTAAAGCCTAGCATAGTAGAGACTTCAGGAACATACTCTAAGAGAAGTCTATCTTCTTGTTTGTTTCGGATGAGGTGTAATGCACTTCGCACTCTATAGAGTAATTCTAATGCAATACGATACTCTTTATACTCTAAATCTGAAAAAAGTTTCCCTGCAAGTTCATGAAGGGAAGTGACCCCATAAATAGTATGTGCAATCCAAAAAAGAAGATGAGAGTCGCGAAGCCCTCCAACACTCTCTTTGATGTTAGGTTCCATAGAGAGTGAGTACTTTTTGCGTCGCACTTGTGCTTCTTCTATCTTTGCTAAGATAAACTCTTTTTGTTTATGGAGTCGTATTTTGTTAAATTCTCTGCCTGCATTGTTCCATGTAAATGTAGAACCCACAATAAAGCGATTTTCTAAAAGGGCTGTTTTTATGGTTAAATCTTCTAAAGATGCTTGAAACAAATCACTCACGGTGTGAACACGATGTCCGAGTTTGAGTCCAGAATCAAGGGCAAGATAAAAGAGCTTTTCTATGATAAACTGTGTTTGATACCCCTCTATCTCTTCATAGACCATCAAAAGGTCTATATCACTATGCACAGAGAGTTGTTCGCGTCCATAACTTCCAAGTGCAATGATAGCGATAGGAATAGAGTTTCGCATCGGTAAGTAATTACCAAAAGTTCGCCTGAGGATTGTTTTATACATGAGAGAGATAATGGCATCAAGTTTTTTTGTATGTTTAACTAAAAAATCTTTTCCTTGTGAACTTTTAAAGAGTTCAGGTAGGGCAGTTTTATACTCTTTTATATACTGTTTAAAAAGTTTTGAGAGTTCAAAGTCTGAACCCCCATTTTCTATGAGGTTTTCTATTTCTAATTGTAAATTCATGAGTAATATATCTCTTTGTATTTTAGGCTTCATCTAAAACCAGTTTTGTATGCTCTTTCATAAAAGAACTTGATTCATTATAAAAATCTTGTACCGCTAAAAATTCATCTAAATGTTCAAAGAAAATATCTATAAGTTGTGGATCAAAATGTTTTCCTCTCTCATTTTTAAGTAGTGTAAAAATTTTTTCATTTTCCCATGCTTTTTTGTAGCATCTTTCACTTCCAAGGGCATCAAAAACATCAGCAAGTGCAGTAATTCGTCCATAAATATGAATGTCATTACCTTTTAAGCCTCGAGGATATCCACTGCCATCATATTTCTCATGATGTTCATAAGCGATAGTAGCAGCCGCCTTTAAAAGTGGTTTTTTTGAGTCTTTAAAAAGATTATAGCCTATATTTGCATGGGTTTTCATTACTATCCATTCATCATTTGTGAGTTTCCCTGCTTTATTTAAAATATTATCAGCAATACCAACTTTTCCTATATCGTGCATTGGTGAAGCGAGTGTTAGGTATTTGACTTCTTGCTCTTTAAGTCCATAGTGTTGTGCTAGTATTTCAGAGTATTTTGCAACACGGCGAACATGAAAACCTGTCTCTTTTGAACGGGTTTCTCCAATCTCCCCCATACGTAAAATAAGGTCTTCTTGGGTATGCTCTAAGTCTTCATGGAGATGAATAAGTTCTGTGATATCATTCCGAATAGCAATAAACTCTTCTATCTCTCCTTTTTCATTTAAAATAGGATTGATAGTGACTTCAACAATATAATTACCGCCATCTTTCGTTCTGTTTTTGACAACACCCGACCACGGTTTTTTTGCTAAAATAGTTTTCCACATCTCTTTAAATGCACTTTTTGGCATATCAGGATGTCGAACAATATTATGTGCTTTTCCGATTAATTCTTCTTGTGTATAGCCAGATATTTTACAAAATCCATCATTAGCATAGGTAATTTTTCCTGATTTATCAGTTTTGGAGACAATACTACTTCTATCAACAGCATTTTTATACTCTTTTAGGAGTTTAATATTTTTTAAAATATTTTGTTTGACGTGCAAACCTAAAAAGAGTGAGAAAATTGTGATGAATAACAATATCAATAATCCAACAGCAAATGTAAATTTTGCGTGTATAACATCTTGTTGAATTTCTTTATCTATATCTAAAAAATGATTTTGCTCAAGAGAATAAAAACTTTCAATAATATTGGTTGAGTTTATAAACCATTGCTGAGAATTATTTGTATAAAGATTTGTTTCCAAAATATTATGAAGAACTTTTTCAAAATATTGATAATCTGATGAATAGAGAATTTTTGTCAGTTCATTTTTATATTTATTGACCAGTGTTGCTTTTAATCTTTGGAGAGATACATCATAATTTCCTTTTGCTAAAAGAGCAATGTTTTGTAATTTCGTATTGTTGTTATGTGCCGATAAAATACCATTAATAGCACCACGCATTTGTCCTAATGCCTCTTTTGAAAAGGAAAGATTGGCATACGAAATAAGTCTATTTTTTAAAGAAGCATCCTTAACATCTTGAACAACTTCAAGGTAGTTTGCTTGTAGTTTTTGAATGATTTTCGTATAAAATAAAAATTCAAACTCTATGTGAGTAGATAAATGATGGATGTTTTTTCGTAAATCTTTTAACTGATTTTTGATTGTAATATAGGGATGATTATCTTGATGACTATACAAAAGAAAATCTTGAAGAGAATTATCAACATTATGCTGTGTATTTGAAAGTTCAATGGTAAAAAGCTTACCATCACTTCCAAGATACCCACTACTAAGTCCTCTTTCTCTTTGTAAATTATTGATAAGGAGAGAGATGCTTTTGATTTTATGAATGTTTGTTTCAAGTGTTTGGAGTTCTTGATACTTGATGTAAGTTTTTATAAAAAAATAACTAAATCCAAGCGCAATAATAATAATTGGTAGAAAAACAATGGTTTTGAGTTTATTTATTATTAGAGTTGTTTCTATATGAAGTTCCTTATCTTTCTTTGATTATAAACTATTTATGATTAATTTGATATAATAAAAAGTGTAAAATATTAACAAATTAGGAAAAACAATTATGACAATTACAAAAAGTGTAACATTTATAGCAAAAGACGGGCATGAAGAAAAAATGAAAGCATTATTATCAGCGATGGTAATTCCAAGTAAGGCAGAAAAAGGGTGTCTGTTTTATGAGATTTTTCAGTATGAAAATGATAAAAAAAGATTTATGGCAGTGGAGACTTGGGAAAATGAAGCGGCACTTGATGGGCATAAAGCTTCAGCCCATTATGCAACGTACAAAAGTTCTTATGAGCCATACTGTGAGAAAAAATATACAGATGAATTAGAAGTATTAGGATAAGAAATGGATAATTTATATAATGAAGAAAAAGCAAAACAGTGCAAAACAGATTTAGATTTACGAGTCTATACATCGAATCTTTTAGGACAAAACAATGAACTTGTTTTGCATGGTGGAGGCAATACCTCTGTCAAAAGTAGTGTAGCGGGTGAAGAGATACTCTTTGTAAAAGGGAGTGGTTGGGACTTAGTAAGCATTCAAAAAGAGGGATTTTCACCTGTAAAAATGGATGTACTTTTAGCTATGGCAAAGGAAGCAGACTTAACCGATATAGAGATGGTCAAACGCCAACGCCAAGCGATGATTGATGAAAAAGCACCCAATCCTTCTGTAGAAGCGATTTTACACGCACTTATCCCTTTTAAGTTTGTAGACCATACCCATGCTGATGCTGTTGTGACAATCTCAAATGCAGTAACGGGTAAAGAAAATATTAAAAAATTATTTCCAAACTTTTTGATTGTGGATTATGTGATGCCAGGGTTTATTTTGGCACATGAGATTTATAAGATGACAAAAGATTTGGATTGGGCAACTGTAGATGGGATTATATTACATAATCACGGTATCTTTACTTTTGATGATGATGCAAAAAAATCCTATGACAAGATGATAGCTGCCGTGAACACAGCAGAAGCATTTTTAGATGAAAATGCAATCGTAAACATAGAACATAAATATATGCACAGTGATTGTAACATTATGAAAATTGTCAAAGTGATGTCAAAACTTAAAGGCTATGATGTCTCAATTAACATTAACCAAACACCATTGGCAGCATTTTATGCTTCGCAAGAAAATTTACAATCATTTGCTTCACGAGGTGTCTTAACCCCAGAGCATATTATCCGTACAAAAAGAGTCCCTTTGATTATGGAAGATACGAATCTTGAAGAGCGATTAGAGGAGTACATGAAAGCGTATGAAGCGTATTTTGAGGAGTTTGCTTTTAATAAAGTTCTTCTGAATCCTGCACCAAATTATATGATTATCAAAAATCTTGCGGTTATCTCTTTTGGAAAAACACGCGAAGAAGCGCAAATTGTCAATGATATTGTCGAGCATACTATGCTTGCAGTTCTTCGTGCTGATAAACTTGGAGGTTATCAAAGTATTAGCCTCAAAGATAGTTTTGACATGGAGTACTGGGAACTCGAACAAGCGAAGTTGAAGAAATAATATGCAGTATTTGTTAGCACTCGATGCAGGGACAGGAAGTATCCGAGCTGTTTTGTTTGACACACAGGGAACGCAAATTGCCTTAGCACAAGAGGAGTGGACACACTTAGAAGAGCAGGGTGTTTCAAACTCTATGCGTTTTGATTTCAATGCAAACTGGCAGTTAGTTGTTGGGTGTATTCAAAAAGTTTTAAAAGATTCGGCTGTGAATCCAGTAGATATTTTAGCTTTGAGTGCAACAAGTATGCGTGAGGGGATTGTGCTTTATGATAAGGAGGGAAAAGAGCTTTGGGCAGTAGCCAATGTCGATGCCCGTGCAGCAAAAGAGGTACAAGAACTCAAAGAAAATTTTACTGGAATTGAAGCAGAATTTTATCAAGAGAGTGGACAAACCTTTGCATTAGGGGCTTTACCTCGTTTGTTGTGGCTGAAAAACAATCGCCCAGAGATGTATGCTCAAGTGGCTAAGATGTCGATGATAGGCGATTGGATTTTAGCAAAACTCTCAGGAGTGATAGCGAGTGACCCTAGTAATGGTGGAACAACGGGTGTTTTTTCTTTAAACAAACGCACATGGGTTAGTAGTATGGCTCGTAAAGTCGGACTCAAAGATGATATTTTTCCACCTATCTTAGAGGTTGGCTCTGTTTTAGGGTGTGTGAGTGAAAAGGCTTCTCTTGCTACGGGACTCTCTACTCAAACAAAAGTAGTGATGGGTGGGGGCGATGTGCAGTTAGGTTCTGCTGGACTTGGTGTAGTCAATGCTGGTGAAGTTGCCATTCTTGGTGGCTCTTTCTGGCAACAAATTGTCAATATCCCAAAAGAGACACACCCTCCAAAAGATATGGCACTCCGAGTCAATCCCCATGTGATTGCAGGGCTTTCTCAAGCAGAAGGGATTACATTTTTTAGTGGACTTGTGATGCGCTGGTTTCGTGATGCATTTTGCGATATGGAAAAACTCCAAGCACAAAAAGAAAATCGAGATGTTTATGAAATCTTAGAAGAAAATGCAAGGAAAGTTCCCGTAGGCTCTTATGATATTTTGCCTATATTTTCAGATAGTATGAAGTATGGCAAATGGTACCATGCTGCTCCGAGTTTTTTAAACCTCAGTATAGACCCAAATATCTGTAACCGTGCTGCAATGTTTCGCGCTTTAGAAGAAAATGCAGCGATTGTTTCAAGTATCAACCTTGAAAACATTCAAAAGTTTAGTGGTGTAACATTTAGTGAAATTGTTTTTGCTGGTGGTGCGAGTAAGGGCAATTTATGGTCACAGATTGTAGCAGATGTTACAGGGTATAGCGTGAAGATTCCAAGAGTGAGAGAGGCAACAGCTTTGGGTGCAGCTATGGCTGCTGGAGTCGGGTGTGGTGTGTATACATCACTCAAAAGTGCTGCGGAAGAGTTAGTTGTGTGGGAAAAGACTTATACACCAAACTTACAAAACAAAGCAATTTATGATGGCTTAAAAGAGAAATGGAAAAGTGCTTATGAAGCACAATTAAAGTTGGTTGATGATACTATCACGACATCAATGTGGAAAGCACCAGGATTATAAAATATGAAAAATAGAATAGACTTTGAAACTGCGTTAGAACTGTACAATATGGATTTTTTTGAGTTAGGAGACCTAGCCGATAAAAAACGCCAAGAGTTACATGGAAAAAAAACTTACTTCAACATTAACCGCCATATCAACCCTACAAATGTGTGTGCGGATGTATGTAAGTTTTGTGCATATAGTGCAACACGTAAAAACCCAAACCAATACACAATGAGCCATGAAGAGATTTTAAAAACAGTTTCTGAAATAGATACTCGTGGGGCAAAAGAGGTGCATATCGTCTCTGCACATAATCCAAATGTCACACTCGATTGGTATATGAGTATCTTTAAAAAGATTAAAACGCAGTACCCACATATGCACATCAAGGCATTAACAGCAGCTGAGGTGGATTTCTTGTCACGACATCATGGGTTGAGTTACGATGGCGTTTTAGACATGATGGTTGAAAATGGTGTGGACTCTATGCCAGGTGGGGGTGCTGAGATTTTTGACGAAAAAGTGCGTGATAACATCTGTAAAGGCAAAGTGACTTCTGAGCAATGGATAGAGATTCATAAAAAGTGGCATGAGCGAGGGAAAAAGTCCAATGTGACTATGCTTTTTGGGCATATTGAATCGCGTGAAAATCGTATTGACCATATGATGCGTATTCGTGATTTGCAAGATGAGACGGGCGGATTTAACTGCTTTATTCCCCTTGTGTATCAAACAGAAAACAACTACCTTAAAATCAAAAATCCAATCACAGCAAATGAGGTTTTAAAGACAATGGCAGTTGCACGGCTTGTGCTTGACAATGTGCCAAATCTTAAAGCATATTGGGTTACCTCTACCGTAAATCTTGCCCTTGTGGCACAAGAGTTTGGTGCTAATGACCTCGATGGAACAATAGAAAAAGAGTCTATCAACTCAGCAGCGGGGGCAAAAAGTGCTAATGGTGTTGTGCTGGAAGATTTTACAGCTTTGATTAAAAATAGTGGTTTTACTCCAGTGGAACGCGATAGTCTCTATAACGAGATAAAAGTCTGGTAAAAGTGAATATATCGGTTGTTATCCCTACATATAATCGGTATGCTCTTTTAAAACGAGCCATTGCCTCTGTATATGCACAAACATATCTTCCAAAAGAAGTGATAGTTGTGGATGATGGTTCGGATGATGCCACTTCAGAGATTCAAAAAGATTTCCCAAACATTATTTATATTTATCAAGAAAATAGTGGAGTTTCTTCTGCTCGTAATTGTGGTATCTTGGCTGCAAAGCATGAATGGATTACTTTTTTAGATTCAGATGATAGCTGGTTAGAGGATAAACTTCAAGAACAAGTAGATTTTCATCAAAAGAGTGGTGAAATTCTTATGAGTTACAGTGATGAAATTTGGATACGTCATCATCAAGAGATAAAAATCCCTAAAAAATTTAAAAAAATAGGTAAAGATGTTTTTTTAGAAAATCTTGCTTATTGTAATATCGCGCCTTCTTCTGCTTGTCTGCATAAAAGTTTATTTGAGCGCTATGGTCTTTTTGATACTAGTTTAGAAGTATGTGAAGATTATGACTTATGGCTTAGAATCGCATCACGAGAGAAGATAGCTTTGATAGATAAAAAACTCATCAAAAAATATGCTGGACACGAAAATCAACTCAGTTTTAAACATTGGGGGATGGATAGATTTCGAGTGAAAACATTGGAAAAGATTTTAATAGATGCTTCCCCTCTACGCAAGAGAGACATCCAAGAAGTGCTGATAAAAAAATACAAGCTACTTTCAAAAGGTGCTTTAAAATATGATAAAAAGCAAGAGAATGCTTTTTATCAAAAGAGAATAAAGATTTTAGAAGCTATGTAAGAACATGTCCTACAAATTTACTCATATTATCTAAAATATCGCCCCCTTTACGAAAGCTGAGTCCACAAGATTCATAAGCAAAAAATACTCCTGCTTGGTATTTTAAACCCTGATCATCTTTTGGAAATTCTACAAACTCTTGGTATATTTTTTTATGATTTTCGTAAGGTCCTTCTGTTTGAGTCGAACAAGTCCCATCTTTTTCAATGATTTTTGTATTGGCTCCTTCTCTCCCAAAAACAGTTTTCTCTACTTGTTTTGTATCAACAAGTGGTTCAAAGGATGTTTTTAAAAGGTATGGAGAATCAGGGAAAAGGTCAGTAAGAATTTTGAGCATACCTTTTGATTGAAAGAGAAGTGTGTAAGCAGGATTAAGGATAATTGCTTTTTGATTGTTCATGATATTTGTGAGTGTTGTTGCGAGTTCTGGCTCATCAATGGCTATATCTTCCCATGGGTAGAGTTTAAACCAGTATTCATAGTTGTTTTCATCAGCATCGTAAATACCCTCTTCATCAAAGTGTGTATTTTCTAAGTATTCAAATGCAGTATTAAATCCTGCATCAGTTGCGATTTGTTGGAGGAGTTTGGTTGTGACTTCTTCTTCATCATTGTTGGAGATAGAAGAGAAAAGAATTTTCCAGCCATCATAGCGTTCATCAAATTCACTTGTATCGTCAAAAAGAGTAATGAGCCTTTTGAAGTTTTCTTGAATAGATTCGTAGATAGTGTTAAATTGTTGCTCTTCATCCATGTTGTTATGTTCTAACAATGCCCATTGGAGGAGGGCTGATTCAAAAAGGGAAGTAGGGGTATCTGCATTGAACTCGATGAGCTTGATGGGTTTTCCATCAATCCCACCTGCTAAATCAAAACGCCCGTAAATATGCCAATGCACATCATTTTCCCAACTTTTTTTAATGACATCTACAAGATTAAAAGGGATGCCTAGTTCAAAAAAGAGGTCATTTTCTATGACATGCTCCGCTGCTTGTACATACATATCATACAGGGTATTGCCCGCTTCATAGTAGGCTTCTGCTTCTTGATGTGTGACTTTTACGAGTTGGTCACTCACATATTTACTTGCATCACTGTCTGTATGCCAACTAAATCCGAGCGCTTCGAGTTTTTCATCAGGAATGCTTTGAAGGTTGTGTAATTGTATCATCCGCCGAAAAATCCTCCGCTACTTCTTGTAGAACTCTTTTTTGAACTTCCAAAAAAACTCTTTTTTGTGGAAGATTTTCGAGCCGCTTTTCCAGCAGCTGAACGGCTATAAGCACTTTTATTTGCACTTGTTGCGTTGCGTGAGAAGTTTTTGTTATTCATCAAAGAGTTTGCTATCATATTTCCCATGAGTGAGCCTGCTGCAACTGCGAGGATAGTCCCTGCAAGACCCATTCCCTCCGAGCCACCATTTGGCTGTGTCGTTTCACTGGTACCATTTTCTACTTTTTGGTACTCTTGCTCGGCGAGTGCTTTCATCTCTGCTTCATTCATAAAGCGTTCTGTCACATTACCATTGGCATCTTTTTCACGAATGATTGCACGCGATGGTCCATCTGTAGGCATCTCTTCAACAACGACATATTTTCCATTGGCTTGTTGTTCAATGACTAAAAATTTATTTTGTGCTTTTTCTTGAGGTGCTTCACAGCCAGTAAGTACACTCATCATGAGGAGTCCAGCACTTCCAAGTCCGACTCCAGCAGAGAGCGAAGAGATATGTTTCATATGTTTAATCCTTTAGTAATCTTTTTTTATCTAAAATTATAACTTTTTTTAGTTGATAATCGTAAAACGTGACATTTTTTCTACCATTATAATAGCTATCGCCAATATAAGTGTATTTTTTATCTTTGAGTATGATATTTTTTTGCATGAGAATCATTTTACCAACACTCTCTCCAACAGAAGGTATAAAAACTGTAGAAACTAGCATAAATAAAACACCAACAATGGCAACTGCAAATTTTGTGTAGCCTATGAGAAAGCCAATAAAGAGTGTGAAAAATGCAAAAATGTAGATGTTTTGATGGTCAGCAAACAGAACATTATAATAGAGGTCAATGTTATGCAAATCAATATAGTGGATTTTAATCCCTACAAATAGAAATGCGTCTAAGAGAAAGGTAAAAAGTATACCACTTAAAAGTGCTTGTACAAGTTTGCTCATCGTAATCTCCTTTTTGCTTTTTGTGTTAACTTTATGAGTGAAGATGCCCTATGCTCATGGAATCTATTTTTATCTTCTATTATTATATCTGCTTTTGCTTCACAAAAAACTCTTTCAAAACTTTTTCCTGCTGCATTTGCTGATGTTGAGTAGTACCATGGGGCATTGAGGAGAGGAGAGTTATGTCGTGGTGAACTCACTCGAAAAGAATTGTTTTTGACTATAAAAGTCGTTTTACGAGCGCGACGGACAAGTTTTTTGTATTTTGAAGGGATTCGAGAGGGAAGACTTTTGAAATTTTTGTAGACTTTTATAAAAGGCTTTGTATCTGTTCTTGATTTTATGGTTTGTAATTTTGCTTCATCTTGTGACAAGAAACCGACAGTAGTGTCGGTTTGTGTGAGAATGACATTCACTACTTTATAAGAAAGTCTTGTAGTGCTTTTGAGCTTGTCCATGAGTCATTGCCCATTTCATCAAGTGCAAGGATAGTCGCTCTTGCTGCACTCAGTGTTGTAAAGTAAGGAATACTACGTTTAAGTACTTCTTGACGAATCACAATAGCATCTTTTTTACTTGTGTTGTTGTCTGAGGTATTAATCGCCATGGCAATTTCATCATTTTTCATACTATCTTCTATATTTGGACGTCCTTCAGAGATTTTGAGAACAACATCACATTCGATACCTGCTGCTTCTAAAATAGCCTGTGTTCCTTTTGTTGCAACAAGTTTAAAGCCATGTTTGACTAAACCACGACCAATCTCAGCAGCATGCTCTTTGTCTGTATCGACAAAAGATAAGAAACATGTTCCCTCTGTTGGGATTTTATTGCCAGCAGAGAGTTGCGCTTTTGCAAAAGAGACTCCAAAGTTTGAGCTAATACCCATGACTTCACCTGTTGATTTCATCTCAGGTGAAAGGACTAAGTCAGCACCATAGAGTTTATGGAAAGGAAATACTGCTTCTTTGACGGAAACATGTCCTTTGAGACGTGGTTTTAAGAGTCCATTGACTTCTTGAACTATGTCATATTTGTCATAAAATGCTAAAGAACTTCGTAATGTTTCACCCATCATCACTCGTGTTGCCACTTTTGCGAGAGGCATACCTGTTGCCTTACTTACAAAAGGGACAGTACGGCTTGCACGAGGGTTTACTTCTATGAGATAGATTTCATTTTGGTAGATTGCATACTGCACATTCATCAATCCTACCACACCTAGACCAAGTGCGATTTTTTTTGTTTGTGCTTCTACTTGTGCAACCATAGCATCGGAGAGATTGACAGGAGGGAGTGAACATGCACTATCTCCTGAGTGAATCCCAGCCTCTTCGATATGTTGCATAACAGAACCGATATAGACCTCTTTTCCATCACAAATACAATCAACATCAAGTTCTATAGCTTGATCTAAAAATTTATCTATAAGTACTGGAGCTTCATTAGAAACAGAGATAGCAAGTTCCATATACTCCGCAAGTTCTTCTTGAGAGTAAACGATTTTCATCCCTCGACCACCAAGAACAAAAGAGGGACGTACAAGGACTGGAAAGCCTAGGCGTTCAGCAATTGGAGCAGCATCTTCTTTTTTTGTAGCAAGACCATTCTCTGGTTGTTTGAGTCCATTTTTTATAACAAAGTCACTAAACTGTTCTCTATCTTCTGCAAGGTCGATGACAGCTGATGGTGTTCCAGAGATTTTTGCCCCGATTTTTGTCAGTCCGTCTGCGAGTTTAAGTGGTGTTTGCCCACCAAAATGGACAATAATTCCATCAGGTTGTTCATTTTCAATTACTTCACGTACATGCTCAAAATCAATTGGTTCAAAGTAAAGGACATCTGAAGTGTCATAATCTGTAGAAACTGTTTCAGGGTTACAGTTGTGCATAATAGACTCAATACCCATCTCTTTAAGTGCAAATGCAGCATGGACACAGCAGTAATCAAACTCAATCCCTTGACCGATTCTATTTGGACCACCACCTAAGATGAGGACTTTTTTCTTTTCACTTACACGTGAAGGTACATTTGCAAGTTGTGTGATATTTGTACTTGAGTAAAGGTAAGGGGTAAGCGCTTCAAACTCTGCTGCACACGTATCTACTTCGTTAAATTCAAGGCTAACATTTAAGGCTTTTCTCGCTTCATATACTGCATTTTCATGGACTGTTTTGCCACTGTTTTTTTGTATCAGTTGTGCAATGCGTTTATCTGAAAAACCATCTACTTTCACATCTCTCATAAGGTCAGCATCGCTTAAAACTGCATCTGTAATCATTGCTTCTTTTTCAATGAGTTCTGAGACTTGGTATAAAAACCATGGGTCAATAGCACAAGTGTCAAACATCTCTTCGATGCTCATTCCTCTACGGAAACCTTCGGCTACATAAAGCATTCTATCAGCATTTGGACGACGAATTTCATGTTTTACAAACTCGGTATCTGCATCAATCTCATCAAAACCACATAAGCCTGTCTCAAGGGAACAGAGTGCTTTTTGCATAGATTCTTTGAATGTACGGCCGATTGACATCACTTCACCAACTGATTTCATACTTGTACTAAGTGTACTGATAGCTTCAGGGAATTTTTCAAAAGTAAAACGCGGGATTTTTGTGACAACATAATCAATGACTGGTTCAAAAGAGGCAGGTGTTCCTGTAATGTCATTGGTGATTTCATCGAGTGTATAACCAACAGCAAGAAGTGTTGCAACTTTTGCGATAGGGTAGCCAGTAGCTTTAGAAGCAAGAGCAGAAGAACGGCTTACACGAGGATTCATCTCGATAACAATCATTCGTCCCGTTTTTGGGTCAATAGAAAACTGAACATTACTTCCACCCGTATCCACACCAATCTCACGTAAAATATCAAAAGAGGCATTTCGCATTCTTTGGTACTCTTTATCTGTGAGTGTGAGTGCAGGGGCTACAGTAATACTATCTCCAGTATGCACACCCATAGGGTCAAAGTTTTCAATCGCACAAACGATAATACAGTTGTCTGCCTTGTCGCGGATAACTTCCATCTCATACTCTTTCCAACCAAGCATGGACTCCATGATTTCGATTTCACTCACAGGAGAAGCAGATAGACCTTCTTGTGCGAGTTGTTTAAACTCTTCCATATTGTAAGCGACACCTGAACCACCACCTGCAAGGGTAAAAGAAGCACGACTAATGACTGGAAAACCTATGCGTTTGACAACTTCGATAGCCTCTTCTACGGTATAGGCATTTTCACTTTTAGGTAAATCCATACCGATTTTAATCATCGCTTCATTGAATGCAGAACGGTCTTCACCTTTATGGATAGCTTCTGGAGTAGCTCCTAGAAATTCAATACCTTCAAGCATTCCTTTTTCATACATACTTGTTGCTACATTGAGGGCAGTTTGTCCACCCATTGTTGGTAAAACAGCATCAACATTCTCTTTCTTAATAATCTCTGCAATTACATCTTCTTTGATGGGTTCGATGTAAGTTCTATCTGCAAATTCGGGGTCAGTCATAATAGTTGCAGGGTTAGAGTTAATGAGAACTACACGGTAGCCTTGTTCTTTAAGTGTTTTAACTGCCTGAGTTCCAGAGTAGTCAAATTCACAAGCTTGACCGATAATAATCGGGCCTGAACCTATAAGTAAAATAGTGTTAATGTCGGTGCGTTTTGGCATTTTTACCCTTTGAAATAATCTTTAAAAATTTAGAGATTATAGCCAAAAGGCACTTAAAATTTGATGAGTTTTTAACTCTCTTTTTTAATACTCAAATGTATAGATAAGAGAAACTAATCCTGAGTAAATAGTATTCTCTTCAACAAGTGGGCTTTGTCTTGCCTGTGAGGAGAGTTTTTCTGCATGAAGATTTACCAGTGTAGAGAGTTTTTTTGTGAGGGGGTATTGTATATATGTTTGTAAACCTATCTGAACACCAGCACTTGCAGAGTATTGATTTCTTAGGCTAGTAGCTTCTTCTGCTCTTACTCCATAATAATAGTCTGTAAATGCAGTAGACTGGTAAGTGAGTAAAAGACTTGGATAGATTTGAAGTTTTCCAATATTGAGTTCATAGCCGAGTTCAGTTTGGGCTATCCAAGCATTATTTTTATGTAAGATATCTGTCAAAAGGGAGATGTCTAAAAATGTTTTTTCTTTTTGAAGAGTAAACGCAAGACCCGCTTCAACAGAAGTTTTACGCTCTTGCATACCTGCTAAAAAAGAGGAGTCTGAAGCTTTGTAGCCATAGACTCTTGGCTGTGCAGTAAAAGAAAATCCCCAAGAAATGTCGTCACTTTTAGAACCATAAAAGTAGACTCCAAAACGGGTCCATTTAATATAAAAAATATCACTATTATAATAAATAAAAGGGGAGGGAAGGAGAATATCATCAACACCTTTGTAGGGTTGTGTTTGCAAATAGGGTCCCATACCAAGTGTGATTTTTTGCTTTTCTTCATTTGCATAAAGTGTGCTAATGAGGAGTAAAAAAAAGAGTATTAGTTTCATTTGAGTTTCCTTATCAGGTGAAAATAGTTTGGATTGTCTGCTTTATAGTATTGGTCAACGATAACATTTTGATAGCCCTGTTCTTTTTCAATAGAACGAACATGACCAACTTTTAAACCTTTAAAAAATATAGTATCGAGTCCAGAAGTAACGACTTCATCTCCCACTTTTATATTAAACCAAGAGGGAATAAACTTGACAATTATATACTGGCTATTGTTCCCATGTGCGATGCCTGGTGCATGTTTTGAACCAACAAAAACAGAGTAAGAACATTGAATGTCACGATTTAAAAGACCAAGTGCTTGACCGTTTTTGGAGATAACAATGCCTGCAACATACTCTTTATAGGTAAGACCATAAATTTTACTTGCATTATAATCAGGAATTTCCATCCAAATTCTGTTGAAATTACCAAACTTTTGGTAGGAGAGTGTCCTTATAAGAGAAACCTCGGGTTTTATTGTGAGAGAAGAGTGGCTTGCTTTATATAAATCATTGATTTCCATGGCAAGTTGGCGCATGACAAGATGATTGTTTTCATACTCTTGCAGTGAAGTTGTGAGCTTTTTTATCTCTTGTGCTTGGAAAAAATGCTGCTCATAGGTATCTTGAAGGTACTGTGTTGCATTGTGATAATAACTTTTGATAGTGTTGAGTGATTGAAGAATAGGTCTTTGGACTACATTTGTATAGTAAATTGCACTCACAGAGAGTGCAACTAAAAGAATAAAAAAGCTAAATACTCTTTTATTCATTCTCAAAAAGTTCTTGGAGTAAGTCTATCTCTTCAAGAGCACGACCAGTTCCACGTGCAACAGCAAGTAAAGGCTCATCTGCTACATAAACAGGAATACGAACGATGTCTGAAAGGTATTTATCGAGTTGGCGAATAAGCGCACCGCCTCCTGTGAGGATGATACCATGGTTTACAATATCTCCTGCTAAATCAGGTGGCATTTGTTCTAAAACATCACGTAAAGCTTCTGCAACTTCTTTGAGTGGCTCTTTCATCGCTTCACGTACATCTTCACTTGTTAATTCTACAGAACTTAAAAGACCTTCAACTTGGTCACGACCGTTGACTATCATTTTGAGTTCTTTGTCAAGTGTTATGGCTGTCCCTATCTTGATTTTAATCTCTTCAGAGACTCGTTCACCAATGAGTAGATTGTATTTTTTACGGATGTAGTTCACGATGTTTTGGTCTATTTTATCGCCTGCGGTACGGATTGATTTTGAGAGTACAAGTCCACCAAGTGAAACAACACCGATTTCAGTAGTACCACCACCGATGTCAACAACTAAATGTCCTTGTGGTTCACGAATATCAACTCCTGCCCCAATAGCAGCGGCCATTGGTTCTTCTATAAGAAAAACCTCTCTTGCACCTGCACTGAGTGCTGATTCTCGTACTGCTTTTCTTTCCACTTGTGTAAGTCCATACGGAACACATATAATGATACGGGGCGAGATAAGTGCGCTACGTCCATGTGCTTTTTGGATAAATTTACGAATCATTTTTTCTGTCATATCAAAATCTGCGATGACACCATCTCTCATTGGACGGATTGCTCGAATGTTGCCTGGAGTTTTTCCAACCATCTCTTTTGCTTCTTTTCCAACAGCAAGGACTTTACTTTGACCGAACTTTTCAGTTTTGACTGCAACAACAGATGGTTCATTGATGATAATCCCGCGTCCTTTTGCAATTACAATTGTATTTGCTGTTCCTAAGTCGACAGCCAAATCATTGGAAAAAAGTCCTATTATTTTGTTAAATATCATGCTTAGTTCTCCTTATGCAGTTTTTTGTGTTGTTTTTTTGATATAGACAGGTTTTTCACCATCTTCTATCACTTCTTTTGTGATTAAAACTTCATAATCTTCATACTCTGGAAGTTCATACATAATATCAATCATATTTTCTTCTAAGATAGCACGAAGCCCACGAGCGCCAGTTTTACGTTTGAGAGATTTTGCCGCGATAGCACGAAGAGCATCTTCTTCAAAATTTAATTCTACATTATCAATACTAAAGAGTTTTTTATACTGTTTGATAAGAGAATTTTTTGGCTCAGTGAGTATGCGAACCATGTCATCTTCACTTATCTCTTGAAGTGACGCAATAATCGGCAGACGTCCAACAAGCTCAGGAATAAGTCCAAAATGCACTAAGTCATCAGGTTCTACCATGTCAAATGTTGGTTTTTTCTCGTCTTTTGTTTTTTTCTCATGTCCAAATCCAAGAATATTTTCACCTTGTTTGCGTTTGAGTATCTCTTCAAGACCATCAAAAGCACCACCACAAATGAAAAGGATGTTTGTTGTGTCTATAGAAGTAAACTCTTGATTTGGGTGTTTTCTTCCGCCTTTAGGTGGAATGTTTACAGAAGAACCTTCTACGATTTTTAAAAGTGCTTGCTGTACACCTTCACCACTCACATCTCGAGTAATAGAGCGGTTTTCACTCATACGCGCTACTTTATCGACTTCATCTAAAAAGATGATGCCTTGCTCTGCGCGTTTGATGTCCCCATCTGCTGCTTGGAGAAGTTTTGTTAAGATGTTTTCCACATCTTCACCAACATAACCAGCCTCTGTAAGACTTGTCGCATCTGCAATGGCGATTGGAACATTTAAGACTCTAGCGATAGTTTGTGCCATCAATGTTTTTCCACTTCCTGTTGGACCAATGAGTAGTACATTTGATTTTGCAATTTCTGTATCATCATCTTCAACATGGTGAAGTTTAAAGATTCTTTTATAGTGGTTATAGACAGCAACACTCAAGAGTTTTCTTGCTCTTTCTTGACCAATAATGTATTCACCTAAAAAGTTATCTAACTCTTTTGGTGTCATAAGCTCATTGACTGTTTCTAAAAGTTGTGCATTCTTCGTTTGCGAACCTTCTTTCTCATCACCAAACATGATTTTGTAAGCAGAAACTACACAGTTTTTACAGATGTAAACACCATTTCCAGCAATTAGGGGGTTTTTCTCACTTTCACTTGCATCACAAAAACTACAGTTTCGATGTGTCATATATTTTTCCTCTCAAATGGTATGCCTCTTTTTGTAGCAAGTACAAAATTGCATAGTTTTTTTACATA
>JALUWV010000004.1 GCA_027019335.1 Sulfurimonas sp.
ATCCTGAGACAGACATTATTGTTGATTCAAAATTCAAATCATTTGGTTGTGGAACTGCTATTGCATCGAGTGATGTTATGACGGAACTTTGTATCGGAAAAACAGTAAAAGAGGCTGTTAAAATCACAAACATCGATGTGGAGTTAGCGCTTCGTGATGACCCTGAAACACCTGCTGTTCCACCTCAAAAAATGCACTGTTCTGTTATGGCTTATGATGTTATCAAAAAAGCTGCTGGACTTTACATGGGTGTCGATGCTGAGAGTTTTGAAGAAGAAATCATCGTTTGTGAGTGTGCACGTGTAAGCCTTGGAACACTGCAAGAAGTGATTAAACTCAATGACCTCAAAACTGTTGAAGAGATTACAGACTACACAAAAGCAGGTGGTTTTTGTAAATCATGTATCAAACCAGGTGGACATGAAGCACGTGAATACTACCTTGTAGATATTTTAGCAGACACTCGCAGAGAGATGGATGAAGAGAAGATGAAAGCTGCTGCAGATGCAAGTGCTGCTGGTGCAGGTAACTTTGAAGAGATGACTTTAGTACAACAAATCAAAGCTGTAGATGCTATCATTGATGAGAGTGTCAGACAATTTCTTATCATGGATGGGGGCAATATGGAAATCATCGACATTAAGAAAAATGATGGTTACATTGACATCTACATTCGCTACCTCGGTGCATGTGATGGTTGTGCAAGTTCTTCTACTGGTACACTCTATGCGATTGAGTCAACACTCAAAGAGAAACTCTCAAGTAACATTCGAGTCCTTCCTATATAAGCTCATATAAATTCTGAATTTTTTTCAGAATTTATACTTTAAAACTCCACAAAAAAACCATTTTCTTTGACTATCTTTGTTAATTTTGGAATGTTATCTTTAAGGACTATGACTCTATATCCTTCCGCTTTGATAACAAGATCATGGAGTTTTTTGTTTTTCATAAAAAGTTGTAAGAGTTTAGGATTGTTTTTCAACTCTATCACAACTTGTTTCAAGTCTCTTTTAAGGAGATTTGCATTTTTTAAAATGGCATCAAAGTACTCTTTAAAAACCTTTGGTGGGTTTGCTTCTATCTGTTTATAAAACCCGTCAATTTTTAAATCTAAAGCCTTTTTGTTTCTACAATCTTTAAAAATTTTTGCATAGCTTAAAATGTACCTGTCTGCATCATATTTATCTCCATAGGCTTCGAGTTTTGTTCGCATGATAGTATCTTCTTTTGCCACAGTAATGATAGGTTTAAACTCATCAAATTTCAAACCTTTTTTCTTTGGTGCTACTTCTTTGTACTCATAACTCTTGCGCAAACCAAACACAAACTCCCCTAACTTTGTGAGTTTAACATACTTTAAACTATCCCATGGAGTGAGATAGGGTTTCCCTTTTGCTGTGATGATATAGGGTGATACAGGCTCATCATAGCGAAGTTCTAAAATACCCAAAGCACCAAAGTAAAACATGGATGCTTTGAGTAAAGGTTCTAAGAAAAGCACATCATAATTGGAACCCACATACATCGTATCAGTCATGACCCCTCTCTCTGCTTCAAAATCACACTCCATGTTATAGTCATCTGTTTTATAGGATGATTCTATGTCAAGTTTTATATCTCTGTATTGACAGTAATGGATGATATTTTTCATAGAAACAAATGCATCTTGTGGTAAGGATTTCAGAATATACTTCAAAACATGTAAAAGTGTCCGCTCACTTGAGTAGTAACTGTCATAACGTACTTTTTTGAGATACGACAAAAAGATTCTTGAGATAAAAAAATAGTAATTATCTTCAAGCTGATTGAGCACAAACTCTTTTAAGCTCTCTGGCTTCTCTGCTTTAAACTTTTTATGTGCTAAATAGTAATAATAAAAACTTCGTGTGAGCATATCTGTTGCAAAGCTATCAAGTTTTTTCTCTGTATAAAACTCTTTGGAGGTACTCGATGATTTTAAAATATTGAGTGATTTTGCAAGGGGTTTTTCATTGGTCTTACCAAACTCGACAAGTGAATTTTGCATCATCTCTTCCATAATACCTATAAAATTCAAAACACCTGCTTCATTGTTATATGCAAATTCTGTCTCTTCTATCTCCGCTGTGGCAACGATATAATAATCTTTAGGTAAAGGGAGTACAATTTGCAACAGTTCTCGAATATTCTCTTTAATCATCACATTATTACTAGCACCTTTGAAAGAGTAAGAGGTTATTTGTTGCACCAAAGCAAGTTCATTCTTTAACTGTGCATTTCTATGCTCATTATAAGGAGGAATATCAGTAGATAAATGCAAACGATAACGAGCATTTAAAACTTTTACATCTTCAACTTTTTTTTCCCAAACAAGTGTGTTATAAATTTGTTGCGAGGCTTTATTTGTATAGAGTTTAGATAAAAAATTATCTAAAAAAGTAGTATCTGCAAACAAAGTAGCAAACAAATTAACATAATCATTTTTTCGTTTGAGTTCTCTTTCTAGGAGTAATGGAGAGATAAACTCTCTTGTATATTTTAAAATCTCTTCATAATCTGAGATATACACCTTCGATATATAACTTCTTAATTCGGTTTTACTTAACGCTAATCTTTCCATCATCTACCCCAATATATACTCTAAATCCGCACTGCTTAACTCTTTTAATGAGCCCTCATCTCCACCTATAATCATGTCTGTCATATCTTGCTTTTTGCCTTGGAGTTCCAAAATCTTCTCTTCTATGGTGCCTTTTGTAATCATCCTATAAGCAAAAACAGTATTTTTTTGTCCCATTCTATGGCTTCTATCGACTGCTTGATTTTCAGCAGACCTGTTCCACCATGGGTCGAAGATAAAAACATAATCTGCCTCCGTTAAGTTCAAACCAACACCACCCACTTTGAGTGTCATTAAAAAGAGTTTAATGTTTTTATCGTTTTGAAAAGAGTCCACTAACTCTTGGCGATTTTTAGTGCTTCCACTCATCACAAGATGCTCATACCCTCTACTGTGTGCCTTTTGACTGATAAGGTCAAGCGAACCTAAAAAGTTTGCAAATATCAGTACTTTATGATTGTTCAGCACTATATCATCAAGCATTTCAAAGAGTGATTCTATCTTAGAAGAGACGATTGTTTCTTCACTTTTAAGCTCAGGTGCAGAGGCAATTTGACGTAAATCATTAAAGGCTTGGAGGATAAGAAATTTTGACTTTTCTATGCCGTTTGCATTGATTTGTTGCTCAAGTAACTGTTTGTAGTAATCTCTTCGCTCATTGTAAAACTTCTTATGCCCCTCATCCATATCGACATAAACAACCTGCTCTTGTTTGGCTGGCAAATCTTTTAAAACATCCCCTTTTAAGCGTCTAAGTAAAAATGGCGATATTTTCGCTTTTAAAATCTTGGCAACATCTTCATTCGCATCAGATTGGATAGGTGCGGCATAATCTCTTTTAAAATCATTGACACTATTAAAGAGTCCACTATTGATAAATCGAAAAAGAGAATAAAGCTCAAAAAGTGAATTTTCGATAGGTGTCCCACTCAAAGCAAACTTATGTTTTGCCTCTAAAAGCATCACCGCTCTGGAGATTTTAGAATCAATGTTTTTGATATTTTGTGACTCATCAAGGATGATAGTATCGAACTTTATACTTCTGAGTTTTTCTATGTCGTTACGCACAAGGGCATAAGTTGTTAAAATGATGTGATACTTTGATAACTCTTGCACATCCCTGTGGCTTCCATAGTAAAGGTAAAAAGTAAGATTTGGATTAAATTTACGCAACTCATTTTGCCAGTTATTTAAAAGTGATTTTGGCATTACAACAAGTGAAGGTGCTTTTGTTTTTGGATAAATGTAAGAGAGCAAGGAGATAGTTTGCACTGTTTTTCCTAACCCCATATCATCAGCTAAACACCCTCCAAAGTTGTTATCATAGAGGTATTTTAGCCAGCGAATACCATCTTTTTGATAATCACGAAGTGATACTTCACTCAGTTTTGGCATTCTTGTTTTGGATGATTTGAGTGCATTAAAACCCTCATAAAACTTTCGTGAGTCTTTAAAAACTTTTTGCTCTTTTTCATGGATGAGTTCTTCGATTTCAGGTAAATCAAAAAAAGAAACTTTAATCTTCTTCCCATCTTTTTTGAAAATTCTCTCTAGTTTAGCAATGTAATTTTTATCAACAATCGCTTTTTCACCATTACTTAAAGGAATGTAAGCATTCTTTTTGTAAAGATTTATCATATCAAACACAGAAAAATGCTCTTCCCCTATGCTTACGCTCACATCATCGGCTCCGAGATAATCTATCTTCTCTTTAAATGCAACATTGAGACTTGGTTTGGTCGTGTTGTATTTGTAGGACTTTAGTTTTTCGCTTCCAAAGAGTTCGGCTTTTGTAAGAATAGATTGCAGATTTTTCAAGATAAATTCCCGACTCAAATGCTCCTCGATAACAAAGAGTCCATCCTCTTCACTAAAGTTTGTCTCTTTCATACTACGTTTAAGAGAATTAAGCCTACTAAAAATCGTGCCATAGACTTCAAAAACATCACTAAAATCACACTCATACACTGCGATTTCAGCCTCAAGTTCATTGATAAGCACGATTTTTGAGATGTTAAAATCATTGAAAAATGCAGGGCTTAACTTGCCAACTGTAGCGGAGACTCTTACCACAAGTTCATTCTCTTGGGTTACTTTTTCAAAGATAACCGCAGGTTTTATGAGTCGTTTTTCATCTTTAAAATTGACTTCATACTCTTTATATGCTATCTCGATATTTTCAAAATGTGTAAAAAGTATGGTCAAAAACTCTTCTAGTTTCTCTTTTTTGAGTCTTGTATTAAAGTCCATCAATTTACTAAAATTTTCGCCAACATTCTGCACTTGAATGATTGTATCGGCAAGCAGTACATAACTTGGTGTTAAAAACCGAAAAGCTGTATTTGAATTCACACTCAACTCTGTTGTGTACTCATCCTCCAATGCTGCTATAGTAAGCTTCAAAGAGAACAATCCTGTTTCAAATGCTATCTCTTCACCTGCAGCAACAAACATTTTGCCATTTTGTCGTAATAACTCTAAAAGTCGTGGGTGTTTAAAAAGGTAGAGATTTTGTGCTTCACTCTCCCAACTCACAGTAAAGAATTCTTCTTCTCTTGCTTGTTCTATATACTGTAAGATTTCTCTATCAAGTCCGCTGTAGACTCTGTAATCTATCTCTTTAATGATTTTGAGTTTTGCATCACACACTTCTATAAATGCTCCCAAATCATCAAAATGGACAACATACTTTAAAGAATTTTTCTCTTTCGCCCGTGTCAAAAAACTTTTCTCTTGTTTAAATAGCTCTAGCATACTCTTCTCTTTTGATTTTAAGTCTTGAAACGGTATTATACTATAATGAATAACAAAATCACAGAAGCACTCATAAAGAATGGTTATATCATTCTTGAAAATGCCCTCTCACAAACACTCACAAACAGTTTGCTCACGTTAGCAAAACAAGAGCAACACTATAAAAGTGCTGCTATCTCCAAAAGTAAGACCGCCCACATAGACAAAAACAAACGCAGTGATAAAACAAGATGGATAGACCCGACAAACGCAACACTTCAAGAGTATCTTGATACGATGGCACAACTCCAAACACATCTCAACCGTTCTTTATACTTAGGACTCTCTTACTATGAAGCACACTTTGCACTGTATGAACAAGGCAATTTTTATGAGAAACATCTTGATAGTTTTCGAGGTGAAAAGAACAGAGTTGTAACGACTGTTTATTATCTCAATGATAGCTGGAGTGGTGAAGATGGGGGTGAGTTAGTTATCTATGATAAAGGTGAAAAAGAGGTGAAAAGAGTCATGCCAAAGGCAAATACTCTTGTTGTTTTTATGAGTGAGGAGTTTCCTCATGAAGTCCTCCCTGCCAAAAAGCAACGCTTCTCCATCGCAGGGTGGTTTCGAGTAGATAAAAAACTCTTTTAAGCTTCTTCTTGCTGTTTTGCAACCTCTGCTCTTACTTCATCCATATTGAGTGCTTTTACCTGTTTGATAAGGTCATGTAAGCCCTCTTCTGGAACAAGCCCAGCTTGCATAAAGACACCAACACCTTCTCTTAAAATCGCTACAGTAGGGATAGAACGAACATTAAAAGAACCTGCTAAAGCTTGTGCTTCTTCCGTGTTTACCTTCCCAAATAAAACATCAGGATACTCTGCTGCTACCTTTTCAAAGATAGGTCCAAACTGTTTACATGGTCCACACCACTCTGCCCAAAAATCAAGAATCACAACATCGTGTGCTGCGACTCTCTCATCAAAATTTGCTTCTGTTATCTGTTCTAATGCCATTACACGTTCCTTCATTTAAAAAAATTTCGCAATTATGGCATAACTCCGGTTAATCAAGAGGTCGTAATCAATGTAAATCCAAATCCATGCACCGTTTTTATAAACCCTACAGAACTCTTTTTGCGTAAACGAAAAAGGAAGTTTTTCAAAGCAGCTTCACTCATACTTTTCTCTTCCCAAATCTCTTTTTGTATCTCCTCTGCCGAGATAACAACGCCTGCATTTTGTAGTAAAAGTTCTAAGAAAAGTGCCTCTTTTTTGGTAAGTTTAGCAACATCCTTGTTTGTGATAAGCTCTTTTTTTTCCCTATTGTACGAGAGTTGTTCTTGTATAAAGATACTCGTTTGCGAGGACAACTCCTTTTCCATCAATGTTAAAAGGTTTTGTAGTTTATTTACAGTAAGAGGCTTTAACTCATAAGAGAGGATATTGAGTCCAATAGCACTAAACAAGAAGGCTTCATCTTTATGCGCACTCAAGATGATGATAGGCACATTTCTATCATAATGGCGAACCTGCTGGATAAAATCTAGTCCATTTTCATGGGCGACTTTTATATCTGAGATGATAATATCTATCGCTTGTGTATCTTTATACTCTAATGCCTTTTGAATGTTGGTGGCATGAAAAACCTCTGCAAAGTAGATTTCTAAAGTTTGTATAAAACTACTTGCAAATGCTCTGTTATCTTCTAAAAGTAATAATCTATAATTTTTCAGGATTCCCATGATAAAAACTCGATAGTAAATTTTGCTCCGTTGCCACTATTTTGAGCGCTTATTATACCACCATTTTTCTCTATCATCTCTTTTGCTATAAAAAGTCCGACTCCTGTTCCCTCTGTAGCACTTACAAAGGGGTCAAAAAGTGTTTCAAGCACCTCCGTGTCAATCCCCCCTCCATTATCTGTGATATGCAGATACTCTTTTGTAATTGTAAAGTAAAGCACAGGATGGCTTATCTTTCTGAGATGAAAAATTTTAACAGCATTGTTGATAATCGAAAAAATTGCCTGCATCACTTCACCCTCTTGTGCCTCACATAGCATCTCCTCTTGCACATCTATCTCAAATGTAACATTATGGTACTCCAGTGTAGCCGAAACAATTTTAAGGACTTTTTCAAGTGTCTCTTGCATCAAAAATTTATGACTGTTCTGTGTTAGCGTGTAAAAATCTTTAAAAGTATCTATAGTCTGTGCCATAAAAGAGACAAGGGTGTCTATTTTATCAAGTATCGCTAATTGCTCTTCTTTAGATATTTCTATATCATTTTGTAGTTTTGTCATTTGGAGGATATTGAGCGCACTCAAAGAGGAGAGTGGTTGTTTCCACTGGTGGGCGATATGTGTAAGCTGTTCACCGAGAGCAGCTTGCTTGGCTTGTGCATAGATTGTTTGTTCTTTGAGTTTGTTCTTTTCTATCTCTTGTGCCACCTGTTTTTGCAAATCTTGCTCATAGGCTCGGAGTTTGAGATGTGTCTTTACTCTAGCTAAAAGTTCAGTAGGATTAAAAGGTTTACTCACATAATCAACTGCCCCAAGTGCAAATCCTTTCTGCACATCTTCTGGACTATTTTTTGCACTTAAAAATATAATAGGAATCTGTGCTGTTTGTAGTCTACTTTTCACCTTCTCACACACTTCAAAACCATCCATATTGGGCATCATTATATCGAGTAAAACAAGGTCAATATGCTCCTCTTCTATGATTTGCAAAGCAGTTTTTCCATCAAGAGCCGTCACTAAATCATACATATGTAAAAGTTCTACCAAGATGTCTACATTGTCACTCACATCGTCCACAATCAAAACAGTCTGCTTTCTCATAATAACTCTCCAGCCTCTACAAATTTATATTTTTGTAACAATTTTTTTACTTTTGCAAAACGCATTGCTTCCTCTTGTGGCAGCTGGTATTTTTCTATCTCTGCAATGACTTGATTACAAAGTAAGGGTCTTTTTTTTGTTGTAGTCTCTTTAAGCGATGCAAAAAGCTCTTCCAGTTTTTGCGGGGTAATTTTTTGGGAGCCAAATGAGATACTCTCTGTTTGCGATTTTTCCTGATGTAAGACTACTTTTGGTGCATTTTTTACTTTTTTCAAAGGGATTTCAAAAATAAATTTACTCCCTTTATTGTAAACAGAGTTTACCCAAATCTTGCCACCCATAAGTTTTACCAACTCTTCTGAAATAGCCAAGCCCAAACCTGTACCACCATGTTTTCGTGTGATGTTACTATCAGCCTGTGTAAAAGAGAGGAAGATATGTTCCATCTGCGATACTTTGATACCCATACCCGTATCAACAACACTAAAGCGAAAACATTCCTCTTCTATCTCTTCTATGTAGAGATTTACACTTCCCTTCTCTGTAAATTTGAGCGCATTGGAGAGGAGATTTATAAGTATTTGAGAAAGTTTTAAATTGTCTCCATACAGTTCTTGATGCATATTTTTATCGTAATGAATCTCAAAAGTTAATGATTTTTCATACATCTGCTGATTAAAGAGATTGTAAAGAGAGTCAATAACTTCTAAAAGATGAAATGGAGTCTCTGAGAGTTCCAGTTTATGGGCTTCGAGTTTAGAAAAATCTAAAATATCATTGATAAGGTGTAAGAGGTTGTTCGTACTTTTTTCAATGTTGGCTACATATTTTGTTTGTATATCATTGAGATGTGTCTCTTTGAGAAGGTAGCTTGTTCCTAAGATGGAGTTCATCGGTGTGCGAATCTCATGGGACATATTGGCAAGAAAGTTTGACTTTGCTTCTATCATCTCATCTGCCTTTTTCTTGGCGAGTTGTAAGCTCTTGTTGACCTTCATAAGTTTTCTGTTCCAGTATAGAGCAATCAAGAGTAAAAGAAACACAGTCGATACAATTTCAATAATCAGTTTATAATTTACCCCTTCATCATAAGTAACCGCTATCCATTTGTTTAAAATTTGCTGTTTTTGCACTTTTGAAATGCTGTTGACCCCTTTTTCTAAAATAGCTAAAAGTGTAGCATCATCCTTTCGAACCCCGATACCCAACTTCCAGTCATAATCAAATTTCCCTGAAATCTTCAATTCACCCGTATAGTATCTTTGAAACCAGTATCCAACAGTCGCTAAAGTACCGACATACCCAAATACTTCACCTCTTTTTACCTTCTCTAAACCCTCTTGTGTATTGTTCACAAGCAGTAAAGTAATGTTAGGATAGCGTTTACGAATGATTTCAGTAAATGCATACCCCTTTGGAATAGCCAACACTTGCGACGCATCAAGGGCTGAGAAGTGTGCGATAAAAGGCTTTTGCATATCTGTTGCAAGAACGACGGGAACATTGAGATAAGGAGAGGTAAAATTGAGATATTTTTCTCGATCTTCTGTTTTCATAGCCAAAGAGAGGATATCACATTTTCTCTTTTGTGCGAACTCTAAAGACTCTGTCCATGTTTTTGTAGGAACAACTTTTATTTGTATCCCTAAATTTTTTTCAATCAGTGCAAAATAATCAGCACTCATTCCTACATATTTTCCATCTTCAAAGCTCTCAAAAGGTTGCCATGAAGGGTCGATACACATGGTAATCTCTTTTTTTTGTAGATATACTTTCTCTGCTGGTGTTAAAGCAGAAGATGTATCTGTTTTCGTCGGAAAGTTCATTTGGTTTGTAGTGTTTGCATAAAGCCATAATGGCACAAGGAAAAGTAATATTTTTTTCATAAGTTTATTATAACAAAGCTCCGTCTCACAAAAGTCTCAAAAGTACTACTTTCTGCCCTTATGAGACTTTTGTGAGACTATTAAATGCTACAATATGCTCATGAATCACAAAAGTAGAAAATATAACCGACTCATAGCAGATGAAACGATAGAAGATTATTCCCTCCGATATGCTCCAAAATCATTTCGTAAGTTTTCAGAACTCCTCATAGCCAATACAGCCATAGGAAGTATCTCTTTTTTAGCCTTAGAAGCCATTGGTGCAGGTATTGGGCTGCATTATGGATTTAGCACGGGGATTTGGGCGATTTTTGTCGCTTCATTGATTATTTTTATCACGGCTATTCCTATTAGTTATTATGCTGCAAAGAACAATATTGACATAGATTTAATCACAAGAAGTGCTGGGTTTGGGTATGTTGGTTCTACTTTTACATCACTTATTTATGCCTCTTTTAGCTTTATCTTCTTTGCACTTGAAGCAGCTATTATGTCTCAAGCACTCGAGGTCTATTTTGGTCTTCCACTCTCTCTTGGCTACTTGTTAAGTTCTTTAGTCATTATTCCACTGGTTTTTTATGGCATTACGCTTATCAACAAACTCCAGCTCTACACACAACCACTTTGGGTAGCTATGATGGTGATTCCCTTTGTGGCGGTGTTACTCAAAGACCCGCATGCCCTCGAGACTTTTACTTCTCTCAAAGGTTCACTCTCGCACAGTAATCAATTTGATTGGTACTATTTTGGTTTTGCCATAGGCATTTCCCTCTCTTTAATCGCACAAATTGGGGAACAAGTAGATTATCTGCGTTTCATGCCACCCCTCACACACAAAAATCGTATAAGATGGTGGTTTTCAGTACTCAGTGCTGGACCAGGGTGGATTATTTTAGGCTTTTTAAAACAAATTGGAGGGATGTTCTTTGCAGCCATTGCTTTATATGGTGGCTACTCAGTACTCGATGCAAAAACACCGATTGAGATGTATAGCAATGCCTATACATTTGTGTTTGACAACCCTGCCCTTGCCCTGAGTGTCGCAACACTTTTTATAATCATTTCACAAATCAAGATTAATGTAACCAATGCCTATGCAGGGAGTCTTGCTTGGTCGAACTTCTTCTCACGTGTCACACATTCACACCCTGGTCGTGTTGTCTGGATGCTTTTTAACATTGGGATTGCCCTCTTGTTAATGGAGCTTGGAATTTTCGATGTTTTAGAAAAAATCTTAGGTCTTTACTCAAACTTTGCTATTGCATGGATTGGTGCTATTTTTTCTGATTTGGTTATCAACAAACCTTTAGGTCTTTCACCAAAGATTGCTGAATTTAAAAGAGGACATCTTTTCAATGTAAACCCTGTTGGTGTAGGTAGTATGGGCATAGCTTCTCTTGTTTCCATCCTTGCTTTTATGGGACTTTTTGGTGATTATCTCCAAAGTTATTCAGCACTTTTAGCGCTGAGTATAGCCATCGTTCTTGCCCCACTCATTGCATGGATTACCGATGGAAAATACTACATTGCCCGAGAAAACGAGTTAATTCACCGGCTCGATACACACTACATTTGTCAGACGTGTAACCATACCTACGAAAAAGAAGATGTCTCTTTTTGTCCACTGAGCAATTCTTATATCTGTTCGTTATGCTGTTCTTTGGACTCCCTATGCCATGATAGTTGTAAAATTCACCTTGAAAAAAACTTACGTGAGAAAATAGGAGAGACTTTACAAAAACTCTTTTTTAAAAAAATATCACACAGAGTGGCACTCAAAATCTTTGACTTTGTGATGATAAACTTCTTTCTAGTTTTTCTAGTAAGTATTACTTCATGGATGGCATACTCCATCTATAGCGATGGCTTAAGTGCTAAAGAACAAGTACTTTTAGAAGACCTGCTTTTTCATTACTCCATTATAGTGACACTTATCTTGAGCATTATTTCGTGGTGGATTCTTCTCTTACAAGATAGCAGGCAAAGAGCTGAAGATTTACTTGAGGCACAAAACAGAGAACTCGAGCATGAAGTCCGTATTCGGAAAAAAGCTGAACTCAAAGCCGAAAAAGAAGCACAAATCAAGTCAGAATTTCTCGCCAATATGTCCCATGAGATTCGTACACCTATGAATAGTATCATAGGTATGGGGCATTTAGCTTTACAAACCAAACTCACCCAAAAGCAGGAACACTACCTCCAAAAGATTGATATAAGTGCAAAATCACTCTTACATCTTATCAATGATATTTTAGATTTTTCTAAAATGGAAGCAGGAAAAATGCAACTTGAAAAAGCCTCTTTCGATATGTTGGCACTCCTTCAAGAGAGTATCAATATGTTTGAGAGCCAAGCCAATGAAAAAAATCTTCGCTTACAACTCTCTTATGATGATGACATCGTTCGTCATTTTCTCGGCGATAAAGTCCGTCTTTCACAAGTCCTTATCAATCTTCTCTCCAATGCTATCAAATTTACCCACGAAGGGGAGATAACTATCTCACTTCGACGCCATGCACATCATCGTATAGAGTTTTGTGTCAGCGATACTGGCATAGGTTTAGATGCGATACAAGCAACACAACTTTTCAAACCCTTCACACAAGCAGATGGAAGCACCACACGTCAGTACGGCGGGACAGGTTTAGGTTTAAGCATTTGTAAAGAGATTGTCTCTTTGATGCAAGGAAAAATCTGGATTGAGAGTGAAAAAGGGCATGGAAGTCGTTTCTATTTTCAAGTAAACCTGCAAGAGATTAGAGATGGTGAATTACTCAAAGATGTCAAAAGTATCGTCCCACATAAAGAAGAGCCTTCATCCCTCCGAAACAAGATAAAAACACTCTATGGAAGCAAAATTCTTCTCGTCGAAGACAATGAAATCAACCATGAAATTGTCAAAGGACTCTTAGCAGAGAGTGGTATCGACATCGATATTGCAATCAATGGTGAAGAGGGTGTACAGAAGTATCAAAACAATGCTTATGAACTCATCTTGATGGATTTATCTATGCCTGTGATGAATGGTTATGAAGCAACAAAAAAAATTCGCGAAGAAGATAGCATTATCCCCATAGTTGCGCTGAGTGCAGATGCTTTAGTCGAAGACATTCAAAGAACAAAAGCCATTGGCATGAATGCGCATATAACAAAACCTATCGATATAGAGGCACTTTATAAGGTACTTTTAGAGTATATCCCACAAAAGAACTCACAAACTTTACAAGAACCCAAAAAAGTACAAAAAGAAGAGCATTTCTTAGACTTTCAAACACTCCATGCACAAGAAGCACTCCCACTTCTCGGTGGCAATAAAACACTCTATAAGAAGATTTTACAAAACTTTCTTGTAAAATACAGTGAACTTTCTTTTAGCGATATTGCGAGTGATGAAATGGAGCGGACACTCCATACGATGAAAGGTTTAGCAAAAAACATCGGAGCAAGAGAACTCTCAGATTTGTTACTGAAAAAAGAAAACTATGGACAAGCAAATTTTATAGAAAATTTAGAAGCTATTTTAAAACCTATCTTTGAGGATATAGCACGCTTAGCAGTAGATGAAGAAGAAAAAGTTATCGCTTCCCTAGACTTAGATAAAGAGACAAAAGCACGATTAAAAGAGCAACTCATTGAAGTTTTGAAGCGTAAACGACCACAAAAAATTTCACCTATTATCAAAGAGATTCAAAAATATAGACAAGAAGAGGAAGCAACAAAGCAGTTTGAAAAAGCTATCCTTTTTGTAAACAAATATAAATTTAAAGAGGCATTGGAGCAAATATATGGATGGTAAAAATATACTCATCGTAGATGATACAGAGACAAATATTGATATACTTCTTGAGTTACTCGGAAATAAATATGAGCTACTCATTGCGCTCAATGGTATAGATGCCTTAGAAATCTTAGAACAAGAGCCTATTGATTTAATCCTTTTAGACATCATGATGCCTGACATGGATGGCTTTGAAGTCTGCCAACATATACGTTCAAATGAGAAAACAAAAGACATCCCTATCATCTTTATCACGGCAAAAAGTGATGAAAACTCCATAGAAAAAGCCTATAAAATAGGGGGCAATGACTATGTCACAAAACCTTTTAAAGCCCTTGAACTCTTAGCCCGTGTCAAAACACAACTCAAACTCAGAGAGCTTATAAACCACCTCGAATACATTGCATCCCATGACCCTATGACAGGGATTTATAACAGAAGAAAGTTTTTTGAACTCGCCATAGAAAAATTTGACTACTCCAAAGAGCATCTTTTTGCTGTCATGATAGATATAGATAAATTTAAAAATGTCAATGATACCTATGGACATCCCGCAGGAGATGTGGTCATCAAAAGTATTACAGCGTGTATTCAAAAGACAATCTGTAAAGCATCTATTTTTGGAAGAATTGGGGGAGAAGAGTTTGCAATACTCTGCTATAAAGACACACAAGAAGAAGTCAAAAAACAGATAGAATTTATCCGTAGTGAAGTAGAAAAACTAGAAATTTTTACCGAAGATGGCATCCTCATACAGTGTACAATCAGCGAAGGTATTGCCATGGCAACACCCCAAACGCAAAGTATAGATGACCTACTAAAAGTCGCAGATGAAGCACTCTATGAGGCAAAAGGAAGCGGACGCAATCGAGTGATATTTAGATAAACCTATTTTTTAGGCATAATTATCTCAAAATAATCGCCATTAACTCTATCAATTATTTTTTCCTCTTTCACATTTTTTGGAATGCTAAATTGTTGGTAAAAATTTTGTGAACTTGAAAAGTACCCATTTTTATCGTGGCGTTCTGTTTTTAAAGCCATCTCCACAGATGCCATATGGTCTTTAATAGTAAAATTCAAGTTCTTTGCTTTTGCACCTTCGAGTTTAATTCTGTAAATATACTTATCTTTTTTCTCTTCATACAAAGGTTTTTTCACATAGAGTTTTGGATTCTCTTTTTTCACTTTTTCTAAAAATGTATTGCGTTTTTCAAGTTTTTTAATCGTCTCTTTATACTCTTTTATAATCGTTTTATTGTAAGAAAGTTCTTCATTGAGATTTGGCACATAAGTGTGTGCTGCCAAAAGTGAAGAAGAGAACAAAACAGCTGCTGTCACTGAACCTAAAACTAATTTATTTAACATAGTAACTCCTTATGATTTATATAACTACAACAAAATTGTATAACTCCTAGGTAAATCATTTTCTAATACTTGGTTAATAAATGTTAAACGACTATAATTATAAGAAAAGAGTACCCTATGCCTCACCATTCTTTAGCACTTCTTGAAAATACAAACAGTAATTTTGAAGATGAGTTTTACAAATATGCGAAATCTTTAGAGTTTAAAAAAGGGAGTTCTCCTTTTTTTGCAGATGATTTACTCCACTATTTTTATATAGTAGTCGATGGATGCATTAAAACATACCAATTTGATTTAGATTCTCACAAAGAACAGACAATCTTCATCTATAAAAGTGGAGATATGTTTGATGTTATCTCTTTACTTGACAAACAAGCCCATGAAGTTATCTATGAGGTCTTAGAAGACTGCCGTGTTTTAGAATTTCCCATCGATAAAGTTCGCTACTGGTTAGAACATGAACCCTCTTTTAACAAAAAGTTTTTCCCCTACCTTGCTGCTCAAATGCGCCATACTGAAGAGTTAGCAACTGACCTTACTCTCTACGATACCAAAGATAGATTAGTTAAACTTTTGGTGGATAATATAAATGAAACCAAACCTTTTCGTTATAATCTCCTTCAAAATCTTTCAAATAGTGAGATAGCAAAACTCCTAGGAACTGTCCGTCATGTGATAGAACGCAATCTCAAACAACTTAAATCCGATAACATCATAGAAACAAGTCGAAAAAATATCAAGATTAAAAATTTGAAAAAACTTTTTGAAAAAACCTCACAAATGCTACTCAAGTAGCAAAACTCCTTTTTCTTCTAGCCTATAATTACGCCATCAATTAATAAAGGAGTACATCATGTTAGTAAGAAGATATACGAATCCAAGAGCAACAAGAGGCTTAGACTTCTTTAATGAATTCTTTAACAACTTTGATAGAAATGAGAGTAGAGAGGATGTTTTTGACTTTACTCCCGCTGTCAATACTCGTGAAGGCAAAGAAGCATACCATGTAGATATTGACCTTCCAGGGATTAGCAAAGAGGATGTGGACATTAGTGTCGATAAAAATGTTTTAACTATCTCAGGAAAACGCGAAACACGAGATGAAGTCAAAGAAGAGGACTATTACAGAATTGAGAGTCACTACGGAAGCTTTTCAAGAAGTTTCACCCTTCCTGAAAAAGTAGATGTTGAAAACATCCGTGCAGCAAGTGATAATGGTGTTTTGGAGATAATCATCCCAAAATTACAAGTTGAAGTAGAAACTACGAAAAAAATTGAGATTCAATAAGGAGGCATACTATGGATTTAGCAACTACAACACAAGAAGTCGTAAACAAAGTCGAAGAGGGAGTTGAAAAAGGTTTAGAGGTCGTCAAAGAGAACTTTAAAAATGTTGCTTCACATCTTCCCTTTGCAAATCTTGCCAAAAGTACAAAAGATACTTTTAGCATAGAGATTGACCTACCAGGTGTAAAAAAAGAGGATATTGAGCTTAAAGTCGAAGATGACTACCTCACGGTAAGTGCGCAAAGACACTATAAAACAGAGACAAAAGAAGAAGATTACTATCTTTGTGAATCAAATTTTGGACTCATTTCAAGAAGTTTTGTCCTCTCAGACAATATCGACAGAGAGAGTATTCAAGCAAAATTTGAAAATGGGAGACTCTATCTTTCACTTGATAAAGTAGCTTCTAAAAAGGCGAAAAGTATTAGTATAAGTTAGAAAAACTCTCAAAAGTGTATACAATAATGAGAGGGAGCTACCCTCTCAAGGTGTTAGTGAAGAGTAATTAAATATCCTAATACTAACAACAATACGATGGTTTTAAGAAACAATTCTATTCCTTTGTATATGCACTCCCACCCAACACTACCCACAATTTACCAAAAGAATAGGCAAAAAAAAAGCCCTATCTCAATGAAGAGATAGGGCTTTACAGTGCTACAAGGGAGCGACCCTTAACCATCGTACTGTTTCGAGTGTAATTATATCATAGTTAGTTGAAGATTTTCTTCCCCTTAAAAAGGGAAGAGAAGAAATTATTTTGCTAATGCAGCTTTAGAAGCTTCAGCAACTGCACTAAACGCAGCAGCATCATTCATAGCCATATCAGCGAGAATTTTACGGTCTAGCTCGATACCAGATTTGTGAACACCATTCATGAAAGATGAGTAATTCATTCCATTTAAACGAGCCGCTGCATTGATACGGATAATCCATAGTTTACGGAATTCTCTTTTCTTTTGCTTACGGTCACGGAATGCGTACATCATTGAACGTTCTAATTGTTCTTTTGCTTTTCTAAAGTGTTTACGACGACCACTATAGAAACCTTTCGCTAATTTTAGTATCTTTTTGTGTCTTCTTCTACGAACAACACCTGTTTTTACTCTTGGCATATTTTTCCTTTTTCTTTACCCAGTTACTTTATGTAATCAGGGTGCCACATCTTTGGTGGACTTGCCCAATTCTTTAAAATTGGAGAGATAATGAATTCACTAAAAATTAGTTAATCATAGCCTTAATGTTTTTTGCATCTACTTTAGCAACCACTTTTGGAGTGTTTTGCTCACGACGAGTTTGTGCATCTTGTTTTGTTAAGATGTGGCTTCTAAACGCAGTTCCACGTTTAATAGTACCATTTTTCTTAACTTTAAAACGCTTTACAGCGCCTTTTACCGATTTCATTTTTGGCATCGATAGCTCCTTTGTAAAATTCTCATAATTTGAGAGCCGGATTATACCTAAATATTTCTTATGATTCCCAAAAGAAATAAGCAAAATTTTAAAACTAAATTTCAGCTTTTTTTTTGATATAGAGTGCTAGAATGGTTAGATTAATTAATTCTTATAGATAAAACATAAATAAAAACAAAAGTTAAGGATAAAAAATGAGTGCATACACTTCAGCAGAAATCAAATTAGACACCCGAGCTTTTCTTGTTTCTGAAACCGATGAAAAAGGGATTATACAGTTTGCAAATGATGAGTTTTGCAAATATGCAGGCTATACAATAGAGGAGCTTATAGGGAAACCACACAATATAGTAAGACATCCTGATATGCCTCGTGCTGCATTTAAAGATTTGTGGGACACCATCAAAAGTGGTAAAAAGTGGCGAGGTTTTGTAAAGAACAAGGCAAAAGATGGTCGTTACTACTGGGTTTTTGCTACTGTTTATCCTTTTACGAGCTGTGAAGGTTCCAAAGGCTATATCTCCTGTAGAAGAGTTATTTCAGAGATGGAAAAAGAAAAATATAAAGAACTTTATGAAGAAATGAAAAGAGGAGAGAGATAATGGAATTTTTAAAACATACAAGCATCAAAAACAAACTTCTTATAAGTGTGTTTTTACCAACACTTACGATGGTCATTATGGCAACTTTTGCGATAAGTGCTACTATGACGAAACAGTCACGGTATGCTGATTATGATACTATCATTAAACTCGATGCGACAATCTCTGCACTGGTGCATGAAACACAAAAAGAGAGAGGTGCAACGGCTGGTTTTCTTGGTTCAAAAGGGAAAAAGTTCGTTCAAAGACTCCCAAAACAACAAACACTGACAGATACGAAGATAAAAGCACTCCAAGCATTTATAGCCAAAAACGATACAAATGCCATTCTAGCAGATGACACAAAAGCATACTTGAACAAAGCATTGCAAGCATTGCAAAAAGTGCAAGCGATGCGTTCTCAAGTGTTATCACAAACCGTTGCAGCACATAAAGCTATCGGTTACTATACACAGATGAACAAGTTTTTTCTCAATTTCATTGCAAAAACATCCACTCAAGCAGCCGATGCACAACTAGCTGATGCTACACTAGCATACTATAACTTTTTAAACTCTAAAGAGCGTGCGGGGATAGAGCGAGCCATAGGAAGTGCAACATTTGCACAAGATAGATTTGTAGGAAATGCAAAAGCAAAACTTCAGTCTCTTGTATCAGAGCAAGATTCTTATATGGCAAGTTTTAAAACACTTGCCAAAAAAGATGATATAGCCTTTTTAGACACTACATTACAAGGCAAAGCAGTCGATGAAGTCAATAGAATGCGAAAGATTTTGGAAAACTCAACGGAGATAGGTGGCTTTGGAGTAGATGCTAATTACTGGTTTAAAACCATGACACAAAAAATCAATCGTCTCAAAAAAGTTGAAAACTATATGGCTAGAAACTTACAAGCATCTTCTCCTGATGGAGCAAAAGCAGTCCTCATCTCTAAACTCATAGCAAATATGATTCATGAAACACAAAAAGAGAGAGGGGCAACGGCAGGTTTTCTTGGTTCAAAAGGGAAAAAATTTATAAAAAAATTGCCACAACAAAGAGTACATACAAACAAACAAATGGCAATACTTTTAAAAAGTATAAGTAAACTAGAAGCTTTTAAAAATGATGCAAAATTACAAAAAGATGTACACTTAGCCCTTACATCGCTCAAACAAATCAACACCATACGCGAAGGTGTAGATACTTTTACCCTTCCAGTCAAAAAAGCCATTAGCTACTATACAACAAACAATGCTAAACTTCTCAATATTGTTACTGATTTAATTGCCAAAGTCCAAACACCCCAACAAACAAGAGCTTTAACTGCATTTTATGACTTTCTCATGGCAAAAGAGCGAGCAGGGATAGAGAGAGCTGTACTCACAAACAGTTTTGCAAGAAATAAATTTTTATCAGGGATGAAAGATAAATTTGTAACACTTATTACAGAGCAAGAGACTTTTATCACTGCATTTTTGGCAGTTGCTGATAATAAAACAAAAGCATACTATCATAAAAGTATGCAAGTAAAAGCAGTAGCCCAAGTCAATCGTATGAGAAAAATCGCCCTCAATGCAAGAACCATAGGTGGCTTCGGAGTGAATGCAGGCTATTGGTTTGACACAATGACACAAAAGATAAACCTACTTAAAAAAGTAGATGACTATCTTGCGAAGAGACTCATTAGCAATGCTGATGAAAAATACAGTAGTGAAAGTTCAAGTCTCATTACATATTCTCTTGTAATGTTCTTTGTCATTTTACTCACTGTTCTTCTCTCTTACATTATAAGTAAAAACATCACGAACTCTATAGAAAAAATCAGTCATGGTGTGAAACAATTTTTAGAATTTTTAAACAGACGCCACAATATTATAGAAAAAATAGATTTAGAGGGAACAGATGAACTTGCTGTCGTTGCAAAAATGGTCAATGAGCAAACAGACCAGATAAATGAAGGCATAGAAAATGATATGCTCTGTGTTGGTGAAGCTATCTTAGTCCTCAACAAAATGCAACAAGGGCATTATAAATGTCGTGTGCAAACGCAGGCTTCAAACTCTCAGATTCAAACTCTAGCAAATACTATCAACAAAATGTTGGATACACAATCAAATATTATGAAAGATATTTTAAATGGTCTCAAAGAGTATGCAAATTATAACTATCTTGATTCTATCGCACTTGATGAGAAGATAGGGGGCGAGACAAAAGGGCTTGTAGATGGTATCAATCATCTCGGTGAAGCGATTATTGTACTCCTCAAAAACACCTCTCAAAGTTCAACTGATTTACAAGAACAAGCCGCTATTTTACAACATAAAATGGCATCGCTACAAGAATCTACAGACAGACAAGCATCGCAAATAGATATGACGACTAATTCTATTATACAGATAACAGAGTCTATAGATGATACTTCAAATAGAGCGCAAGAAGTTGTTTCTCAGTCAAATGACATTAAAAATGTTGTCAATATTATCGGTGATATTGCAGAACAAACAAATCTCCTTGCACTCAATGCTGCCATCGAAGCCGCACGAGCAGGTGAACATGGTCGAGGCTTTGCTGTTGTTGCAGATGAAGTGCGTAAGCTCGCAGAAGGCACACAAAAATCTCTTGCTGAAATCAATGCTAACATCAGTGTCCTCTCTCAATCTATCATAGATATAGAATCGAGTATCAAAGAACAAAGTAAAAATGCAAATCTCATAAATAGTGCCGTATCTGAAGTGGATGAGGGAACTAAAATAAATGCACAAACAGCACTGAGTGTGAATGCAATCGCAGAAAAAGTGCAAGAGATGGCTTCGCAAGCACTCAATGAGTTACAAAAAAACAAGTTTTAAACATTTACCTTTTTTAGGTACTTGTTTTGTTATAATAAGCATATGAATTCAATACAACACATAAAAAATGCCCTCAAAGAACTTGATGATGAAGTAGAAAAAATCCTTCTTGATTGGGACATCCCACTCAACGAGAAGGACAATCTTATGCTTCCAATCCTCCAACAAAAACGCGTTTTAGACCAAACATTAGAAGATTTAACCTACCTCAAAGAACATCCACCAACACCAAATCAAGCCTGTGGGATTTCTAAATACAGAGAGGATTAACTGTGTCATGAAGATTGTACATCAACACGATATTAATGCAACAACTCATTGTGTTTTTCATCCTGAAAAACTAGAGTTAGAGAGTGTCTTTCCCTTTGATATATACATTAAAAAAGAGAATAACTTTGTCATTATCATCGAAAAAGGAACGCCACTTACATCTCAGATTCAAAAATTGCTCACTTCACATAAAACTTTATATATGTTAAGTGAAGATAGAGACAAAGAGAAATTAACTTGTAATTCACTGTATGACTATCTGCATATGAGTTCAAATCTACCAAAACAAGCACTTTCCTTCCTCTATAAAGTCAATAAAAAACTTTTTGTATCTTCTTTAAATATACAGTATTCGGCTACTACAACAAACTGTTTACACAAAATAATTTCCAATATCCTCAACATACTCCAAGAGGAAAAAACATTTCTTAAAAAAAACATTCATTACTTTTCTGATAAATATAGCATCGATAAACACTCTCTGCATGTTACTATTTATGCTCTCAATTTAGGAATGCTCCTTCAGTTTGACAAACATAAACTTGAACTGCTTGGCATGGCAGGACTCCTTCATGATGTTGGCTTAGAAGAGTACAAAGAGTCCATATATCATGAATCAGAACTTTCAAAAAAGGAACATGAAATAATGCGTAAACACCCTATGCTTAGCATAAACATTGCTGAACACAATCATATTCACAACCCTTATGTTATTGAAGCAATTCATCATCATCATGAACGATACGATGGAAGTGGCTACCCTGACAAACTCCATGCAAAACAAATGAGTCAATTTGCATCTATACTGGCAATTTGCGATGTTTTTGATGCCCTCACTACCGATAGACCCTATAGACAAAAGTACAGCTATTTTGATGCCCTTAAACTTATGCTAAAAGATAAATCTATGCGAGGGCAATTTAACGAGGAGTATCTCAAACTTCTCCTCACATCTCTTATTTAAGTATACTACCCAAATTAATCCAAACAACTTTTTCAAATTCCTTATTCTATAATGAATCCTTTTTTCAAGACCAGTAAAGAACTAAATAGTGTTTAATTATATTCCTATTTTCTCAGGCCATTATAGTTTTGTTATCTTTATGCAGTCTGTCTATGTTTTTCTTCTATAAGTTGCCCTGTAATGTACTTATGTAAAACACTTTTAATAAAAGTCTGATACTTTAAACCCTCTTGCGTAGCAACTGCCTTTATCTTTTCAAGTTCACTTGATGAAATTCTTATATTCATCTTTGTTTCTTCTTTTTTCATAAATGCTTTTGCAGATTTTTTTAAGAGCTTACTATTTACTTCATCGTTTTGAATTTGAGATAAATCAAATCCCTCTAAAGAGTTTAACACGCTCTTGGACACTTACACCATTCTTCATA
>JALUWV010000005.1 GCA_027019335.1 Sulfurimonas sp.
TAAAACTGGAACTAATGGATTTAGCGTTGATAGTTTTACTTTAGCTAATGGTGCGAGTATTACTGTTTCTGATGGTAGTGTATATAAAATATTATAAGGATAACAAATGGCAAGTAAATTAAAATTAACAAATGAAAATGGGAAAGTATTAGAACTATCTTCTGGTTCTATTACTACTGATAAACAATTAGATCCAAAAGACTTTAAGTACATTAGAAATACTGTTAAGGATATGTTGGATCTTAATAATAAGTTAGAAGATGGCGATGTAGTATTCTTAAAAGGATATCATACAGTTAATGATGGAGGCGGTGGAACATTTATATACAATCCACTTGGTTCTAAATCAGATCATAATGGTGGAACTATTATTGATCCAAACAAAACATTTCCAGAAGATTGGAGTAATCAAGATAGTTTAGATACTTGGTTTAATACTACTAATACAGGTAATGGTATATTAGAAAGAGTTTATAATGATACAGTTCATATTAAATGGTTTGGATCTATTGGAGATGATAATATTGATGATACTAAATCTATACAAAAAGCATTATTAAGTGCTAATATAATCTTAGATAATGGTATATATAAAATAACATCTAAAATTACAACTAAATTTAATATTAGTGGTAATGGTACTTTAAAATTCTATACAGATAATACTTGGGATAGTTTATTATTAGATAATGATAATTTAACAATAAAAGATATTTCAATTATTGGTAATTTAAAACAATGTGGTTTACAAATTGGAAGTTCTAAAAATACAATAATAAAAAATATAAATGTTAAAGATGTATATCAAGCAGGTATAAATGCTTATAGTCCAAAGAATCTATTAATTGAAGATTGCTATATAGAAAATTCTGTTAATGGTGATGGTACTAATAGTTATGGTGATGGTATTTATATAAACAATGGTATTAATTGTGTTATTCAAAGAAATGAAATATATAAATTTAATAGAATAGGTATTGTTGCAGAAGGTAGTAATACAGCAGATACAAATAGTAATAATATAAGAATAAATGATAATATTATTCATTATGGTTTCAATCAATCATTATCATTAGATGGTAATGAACTAAATGCAGGTGTATGGGTAGAACATACATCAAATTTTATTATTTATAATAATTATATATATGATATTGACACAGGAATAAATCAAAATAAAAATAAAGTTGGTGGAATCCAAGTTGGTGGTGGTATTTACAATGAAAATACAAGTGTAATATCTAATAATAATATTATATTACCAATAAGTAGTAAAACAGATAGAAGTACATTTTTAGGTTTTGGTATCGGAATTGCAGGTTACAGTTCATTTAGTAATTTAATAGTTGAACATAATAAAGTTAATGGTTTCTATGGAAACGGTATCTCTATTGTTGGTGGTTATATTTCATTAATAATAAAAGATAATTATTTTAATAATTGTTATTTTAGTGCAGACTCACATGGATTTTTAGTGTTCCAAATAGATCATAGTATAAAATCACTTATTATAGATAATAATATATTATTGAGAGATTCATCTTCGTACAGTCAATTACATGTATGTCCAGATATAAACTTTTTTAGTTATACTAATCCTAATATGGATAAATTATATATAAAAAATACTACTGGGATTATAGGTAATAAATTTAATAATAGTGATATTAAAAACATATTTATTACTAATAGTCATATATATAATGGTTATGCATCAAATAATGATATCTATGCTATAGTTGGATTAAATAGATACATAACAAATAGTATATTAGAATTAACAGATAATACAGTCAAATATAATCTTTTAATATTAGAAGATGGTAATGCAACTTATACAAAAATAGATAATTGTGATTTTTATGGTATTTCTATATATTGGGAAAATTTATTTGGTTATGTAAATATAACAAATAATACATTTAATAGTAAAAATGGTATTGTTCCTTGTATAAAATTATTACATAATGCTGATAATAAACTATATTTTAATTTTCACAATAATATAATTAATTCTTTAGATTCTAATTATGGATTTGTATATACAACATCAGTTGATGCAAAAGATAATTTAATTATGAATGTTACAGGTAATATTAATGCATCTGGTTCTACAACTACACCTTTTAAAAAATGGAATTATGATATATCTGAAGATTCTTGTTTTTTAAATAATATATCACCAGGTGTAAATTTTACTAACTTAGATAATAAAGATTTTAATATATCAAATAGTATATTAATGACAAAGTTACCTACTGCTGATCCAATAGTTGCTTCGCAGTTATGGGTAGACTCTAATAATAATGTAAAAGTAAGTCAAGGTTAAAGGATATAAATAATGAGTAAATTAGTGTTAAATGGTAATGATAGTAGTTCATTAATAATAAATACAGATAACTTCGTTGGGTCTAAAGTAATAGACCCAAATGATATGAAATATATAAGAGATACTATTAAAGATCTATCTGATCTTGATGGTAAACTTGTTGATGGTGATATTGTATTTATAAAGGGATACCATGAAGTAAACGATGGTGGAGAAGGTACATTTGTATACTCATCTGTTGGATCCAAAGAAGACCATAACGGTGGTACTGTTATAGATACTAGTAAAATATTTCCTAATGATTGGAATGATGAAAATTTAAAAAATAATTGGTTTAATATTAACAATACTGGTACTGGTGTATTAAATAGATTTTATAATGAATCAATTGATGTTAGTTGGTTTGGGGCTAAAGGTGATGGTGCTACAAATGATACTTTAGCTGTACAATCTGCTATTGACTATTGTTCCTCTAAAGAGTTATATTTTGATACTATATGTAAAGTTACATCACAATTAATACTCCCACAACTAATAAGATTGAAAAGCAACTCTAAGATAGAGGGCGGTGGTGGAGGTATATATTCTACTGCAAGTTCTATTTTTGGTTCTGTTCTACCTGCTTCTACTAATTGGACTTACGCATTGTTTGACTTAGAAAATATTACAATAAAAGGAAGTAGCTCAAGTACACAGCAATTTATGACGCTTAATTCTAAGGTATCATTAGGGTGGGGAACATTTAGAGGGTGTTATTTTGTAAATATTTTTAATTACGATTTTATTACTACGGGTATTTTAATAGAAAGCAACAACTTTCAGAATGTAATACATATGGAAATTAGATGGTCTGATGCAACATTTACCAATAATTACATAGGCTTTATAAATAACACAGGGCTGACTACAAACTCTGATGGCTTGGTTACAATAGCATCTGCTAGTTCAATGCACTTTACAGATAATTATATATCAAGCTTTCCAGTAGGTACAAATATCGATGCACCTATCCCTTTATTAATAAGTGGAAGTAGACAAATTTCCTTAGTAGCAAATAGGCTTGATGGTGGTAGTTTATATTCTTTATCTGTTATTGGAGGGTCTAGTAAAGTAGTAGCATTAGCTAACAAGATTACATCAATAACTACAGGGCAACCTATATGGATATCTAATTCACAGCATATTAATATATCAGATAATTATGTAAATGGATTAACACAAGACCAATATTTTGCTGGAGGCAACTCTACACTAAAAGATATAGTATTAAAGAATAATATAACTAATGACTCTGTATCAACAGGGATACATAGATTTGTTGACAATTCTTATAGTACATCTGATATAAGATTAACAGGTGAAGGTTTATACTCTTACGATTTTACTGGTACTATTTATTTTTCTTCTTCACAAAGAGATACTATGTTGATTAATAAGGCTACAACTGGAACACAAACTATATATAGCTATAGTGAAAATTTTAAGGCTGGTGATGTATTCTATGTTAATACTACTGCATCAGGAGGTATATCACAAGTTTATGATGTAACTAATGCAGCAACTGTATATAATTCATCAACAAGTGGTGTACCAAACCCAGTCAAGATATACTGTGCAGAAGATGGCATAGTTACTTATAGTGCCTATTAAGAAAAAGGACAAATAAAATGAATATAACAAAATTATTAAGATTACCAGAAGCAATACCCTGCGATAAGCGTATGCACTACCTTGTAGGCTCTATATTTACAACTATACTACTCTGTATACCACTTAGTATGTTTGCAGTAGTTATAGCACTCATAGTGTTAGCGTGGGGCATAGAGGTATCACAGAGAGTGTTTAAATGGGGGACTTATGATAACTATGATGCCATAGCAGTAGTTATAGGTGGGTTAGTAGTGATGCTACCTTATATAATAAAAGGATTGTAAATGGCAAGTAAATTTAAATTAAAAAATAATATAAAAAGTGAATTAACAATAGCACATAGAGATGATGCTCCTGCTAAAACACTATATACAGATGAGCTAGCTAAGGCTGTAGCAACAATAGATGATATGGTTAATATAGATACTCCTAATGATGGAGATGTCTGTATAGTCAAGGATATGGATAGAGGTGGTACATTTG
>JALUWV010000006.1 GCA_027019335.1 Sulfurimonas sp.
ATATGCTCAATATCCACCATTACTTCGGCAAGTATACTTACAATCTCTTTTTTCAAGCTATCATAAAGTTTTTTATTGTTATTAAAATAAGCTCTATCCATCTTGTTTTGGAGTTTTCTAATGTTATTATAATTCATAAGTATTACTATTTTTATTATATATTTTTATTTCATCTTTTTGATTTATATCATCAATAGAAAATAATTTTTCAGCTAAATCAATAATAAGCATTATTCCCATTATAATATGACCAAGTATATAGGCGGTAAGTGTTATTAATAATGGTAAATATGATATATATTTCAAATGATTAAATATTAAACTTGAATTATATAAAACATCTACGAGCAATATATTACCAATAACAATTAAGCCACTTAATACATATATTAATATATCTCTTGCTATATGCTTAAAAAAATCAAGCAATTTACTAATTGTACTCTCCATTATTCTAACCTCCCCATCATCTCAAAACTCTCACTATCCATCTTGGAAAACCCAAACCACTTTTTGCCCAAATCTTTTAAAGATGCTCCTATATGATACACCTCTTTTTCATCTATGATTAAAAATCTATCGTGAGAAGCATTGAACTTTTTTATCTCTACATGTAAGTATTGTTCATTGTGTTTTTTAAGGTCAAGTTGAAGCTGTTTGCTTATAGTTCTGGTATAAATAGTAGCTTTACATGTAGAGGCTCTTTTGCTTAGTAACATCAATACAGTTTCATCTACGAAGTTATCTATAAGAACTATGGAACTCTTTGCACTTTTGATGATGTCGGCTACAAATACATAGGCATCAAATACTTCTCCATCATAGAAGATTTTTTGATTTGGTATTTTAGGTTTTACTTCAAGAGCTTTAAAAAGTTGTTCTATCTTCTCATCTGTTTTTATCTCATAAGATATATGATTTTTCTCTACTTGTTCTATTTTTTGAAATATATTTGCATTTTGTGAAAGAAGTGTTTTCATACTTACAAATGCTCTTATGATTTTAATACTCATATCAACTGCAAAATCAGTTTTTAAAACAGCACTAAGCATTGATACACCTTGTTCTGTAAAGACATATGGTTTACTACCACCTAAATGTTGTCTTGAAGGTATCGCATTTTGCGATACCATAAAATCTATCTCATTATCATCAAGTTGAAACATAAAATCTTCTGGAAATCTTTTAATATTTCTTTTGACTTGCTCTCTTAATCGTATTGGTTTTACGCCATAAAGTTCTGCCAAATCTTTATCTAACATAACTGTTATGCCACGAATAGTAAAGATTTTATCATTTATATTATAGTCATTAATGATTATGTCACTCATCACTTTAATCTCCCTAAAACACTCAAACTCTCACTATCCATCTTAGAAAACCCAAACCACTTTTTGCCCAAATCTTTTAAAGATGCACCTATATGATACACCTCTTTTTCATCTATAATTAAAAATCTATCGTGAGAAGCATTGAACTTTTTTATCTCTACATGTAGGTATTGTTCATTGTGTTTTTTGAGATCAAGTTGGAGCTGTTTGCTTATGGTTTTGGTATAAATAGTAGCTTTACATTTAGAGGCTCTTTTGCTTAGTAACATCAACACTGTTTCATCTACAAAGTTATCTATAAGAACTATGGAACTCTTTGCACTTTTGATGATGTCGGCTACAAATACATAGGCATCAAATACTTCTCCATCGTAAAAGATTTTTTGATTTGGTATTTTAGGTTTTACTTCAAGAGCTTTAAATATCTCATCAAAATTTTTATCATGCAATGATAGTTTGTTTTCTATCCTTTCAAATCGCTCAAACATTAGGCTATTTGAAGTGATGATTTTTCGCATACTTACAAATGATTCTATAATTTTGATACTAATCTCTATGGCTATATCACTCTTTAATACAGCACTTAACATAGATACACCTTGCTCTGTAAAGACATAGGGTAAATATCTTCTTCCACCTTTTTGTTTTGAGGTCGCAAATTGCGACCTCAAGTTTTTATCATTCTCAAAGGTCACATTATGTGACCTTAAAGCTTTTATATAGTCATACTCATCCTGTGTAAGTTGAAACCTGAAACTATCTGGAAATCTTTTTATATTTCTTTTAACTTGCTCATTTAATCTTTTAGATTCTACTTGGTATAGTTTTGCTAAATCTTCATCTAACATCACTTGAATACCACGAATGGTATAAATTTTATTTTGAATATTTTGTTCATTTATTACAACTTCATTCATCTACTCGCCCTTTTCCAAAACAAACGCCACACTCTGAACCACTTCACCGCCAATCTCTTCAAATGCTCTTGATCCTAAATGAACCATAGTGTCTATTCTTTGCTTCTCGATGATTTTAATTCTAAGTTTTTCATAACTGCTTAAAAACATCCAAGAGTGTTGATTTATCATACTCATAAAACCGTGAGATTTTGTAAGCTCTAATGTTCTCTCCATAAAAACAGCAAATAGATCCGATTTACTATCTGGGTATCTCTTCTTTACAAAATCACTCAGCTCTTTATTCATACCCTTACTACCCATATAAGGAGGGTTTGTAACGACACAATGAAACTCACTTGAAAGTATCTTCTTTTGTATCTCATACTCTCTTGTTGATTGACCAAATATACCATCATCAAATGAAGCACTACTATGAGGCACTAAAAGAGAACCAAAGTTTTTAATCCCTGCAAACTCATCACTACCATAATCTTCAAGCTCAACTATATTTGGCTTCACATCTTTTTTGAAAAATCTTTTATGATACTGTCTTGCTTTCATAGTTAGAGCAAAGTTAGCCAATACAGATGCTCTTTTGTCTATGTCACAACCAAAGAGATTGTTTTGGAGTATGAGAGATGGGATTTCACTTTTGTTGTATCCCTCTTCTTCATAGATAGCAGTTAGTAGGTCAAAAGCATAAGTAAGTGTATGACCACTACCACAACAAGGGTCTAAGAAAGTTATCTCTTCTGGACTTGCTACTTTTATAAATGTAGTTGTTTCTTCTTCATTCTCTATGTAATACTTCATACTCTCTTTTAGATTTGAAGTTGGATTGTTCAACATCCATAATTTACCAAGAGAGTTTTCAACCATATACTTCACTATCCAATGAGGTGTAAAGAGTTGTGTGGCTGCTGGAATATTGTTTGGAGTTATCTTTTGGTTTTTTTTTAGTTTGGCAAATACATCATCTTTTTTCTCTGAGATGTAAAACTGATATAACCAACCAATCACTTCAATATCTTGACAATCTTCTTCACTCATAGAACTTACAACTTTTGCTCGTATAGAGTTAGGACTTAGCATATCCTCTGGAAGCAGTAGTTCAGTATAATCACTAATCTTTTCAAACATAGATGGCATAAGGTTTGCATACTCATTACAAGTAGAGATAAAGAGCATTTTATAAGCTTCATTATCACTATCTTTGACACCAGATACCTTTTTATCTATAAGGTCAAAGAACAGCTCTCTGTTTATGTTTAGAGTATCTTCAATGTTGCCTGATTTTGCTTCTATGAACATTTGAGGTATTGGTTGTTCATCAGATGTAGAGATAACAGCACTTGAAGTTATCTCATTAACATCCATAAACCTAAGAGCTACAAGACGGTTGAACCAAGTATAAGCAACTTCTTCTATGAAATCTTCACTATCTTTTGAGTATCTCTCTTCTATCTGCTGAATAGACACTTTGTTAGTGTTATAAAGAGCTAAGTTCTCTTTATAAGCATCAGTGAGTAAAAAATCTATCTTAGTCTTTGTCATAGAGATGAGTTCAAGTCTCATAGATGTTGCGAATTTTTTAAGTGCTGATTTGTTCATAGTTGGTTCTCCTAAAATTTCTTATATTCTAAATGTACTGACTTTACATCAAATTGGTCATCATAACCCAAAAGTATTTTTAAGTCATTGAGTGATTTTATTACATCGGAGCGAGACATTTTCTTTTTTGAGTATTTTGGATTAGATTTGATACTTTCGCCTATTCTTCTATGATGGCATATATCATTACGAGCATTTCTAACTATTGAAAAGAGTCCTTTAACTAAACCTTTATTATGATACTTTGGCTTACCATCTTTTGTCAAGATGGCAGTAGAATGAATCTTTGCTTGAAATACATTTCCAAACCTTGAACCATTAAGATACACAAGTTCTAAAGTTCCAAACGAGATACTATTTAATGCTTTGGATGGTTTATCTATTTGTTTCATTGTTTTTGTTTGAAACTCAGTTAAATCCTGCATAATAGAGTGTTGATGGCATTTGTTGCCATATGCCTTAATCATTTTATGATTTATATAAGTTCTTAAAAAAGCTTCAAATTGACTAATTTGTATATACATAAAGTAGTATTGATTTGTTATTTTATTAACTTCATCAATATATTGTTGAAGGGTATATTTACCATCTTTTGGAAGAATTGTCC
>JALUWV010000007.1 GCA_027019335.1 Sulfurimonas sp.
TGAAAAAAGAGCTTTATTATGCTGGTGTTGCTAACATCATCATTGAAAGAACAGTTAAAAGACTTCGTGTTACTATCGTTGCTGCTCGTCCTGGTATTATTATCGGGAAGAAAGGTGCGGACATTGAAAAACTTAAAACTAATCTTCAAAAGCTTATTGGTAAAACAATTTCTGTAAACATCAAAGAAGAGAAAAAAGCACAAACATCAGCACAACTTGTTGCTGAAAATGTTGCAACTCAACTTGAGCGTCGTATAGCATTTAGACGTGCTATGAAGAAAGTTATGCAAGGCGCACAACGTTCTGGTGCAAAAGGAATTAAAGTTGCAGTTGCTGGTCGTCTTGGTGGTGCTGAAATGGCTCGTACTGAGTGGTATTTAGAGGGACGTGTTCCACTTCATACTCTTCGTGCTAAGATTGATTACGGTTTCGCTGAAGCACATACTACATACGGAATTATCGGTGTAAAAGTATGGATATTCAAAGGAGAAGTTCTTACGAAAGGAATTCCTGCTGAAGTTGCTGAAGAGAAAAAAGAGCGTCGTCCAAAACGTGCTCCACGTCGTGAAAATAGTGAAAAGGCTGAATAGTTATGTTAATGCCAAAAAGAACAAAATATCGTAAAGTAATGAAAGGTCGTAACCGTGGTTACGCTCGTTCAGGTTACAAATTAGCATTTGGTGACATCGCATTTAAAGCTGTTGAAGCTGGTCGTATTAACTCTCGTCAAATTGAGTCAGCACGTATCTCTGCAACACGTCATATTAAACGTCAAGGTAAAATGTGGATTCGTGTTTTCCCTGCGAAACCATTAACTGCAAAACCGCTTGAAACTCGTATGGGTAAAGGTAAAGGGGCAGTTGATCAATGGGTAATGAACATTAAACCAGGTCGTATCATTTTTGAAATAGCTGGTATTCCAGAAGATATCGCTCGTGAAGCTTTAACTCTTGCTATGCACAAGTTACCATTCAAATGTAAAATTATCACTGCGGAGATGAGCAATGAAATATTCTGATTTAGCAGATAAAACAGCAGCAGAGCTTAATGCTATGCTCAAAGAAAAAAAGACTGAACTGTTTACTCTTAAGATTAAACAAAAGATGATGCAACTTCAAAACACTAGTGAACTTAAAGTCGCTAAGAAAGATATTGCAAAAATCAATACTGCACTTACTGCAGTAGCAAAGTAGGGGCGAGTAATGGCTAATAAGCGTGAAATTCAAGGTAACGTAATTAAAATTGCAGGCGATAAAACAGTAACTTTACTTGTTGAACGTCGTGTAATGCACCCACGTTACCACAAAGTTGTTAAACGTTTCAAAAAGTACTTAGTACATGATGAACGTAATGAAGTAAAAGTAGGGGACGAGATTGTTGCAGTTGAATGTCGCCCACTTTCTAAGACTAAATCTTTTAGACTTAAAACAGTTGTAAAAGGAGCGTAGTATGATTCAAGGTTTTACTCGTTTAAATGTAGCTGATAATACAGGTGCTAAAGAGATTATGTGTATCAAAGTGCTTGGTGGTTCTAAACGTCGTTATGCTTCAGTAGGCGATGTTATCGTTGCTTCTGTGAAGAAAGCGACTCCAACTGCTAAAGTTAAAAAAGGTAAAGTGGTTAAAGCTGTTGTTGTAAGAACACATAAAGAGATTCAACGTGAAAACGGTTCTCTTATTCGTTTTGATGACAATGCAGCTGTAATCCTTGATGACAAGAGAGAACCAATCGGTACTCGTATTTTTGGCCCTGTTGGTCGTGAAGTACGTTATGCTGGTTTCATGAAAATTGTATCTCTTGCACCGGAGGTTGTTTAATGGCAAAATTTAATTTCAAAAAAGGCGATACTGTAGAAATTATCGCTGGAGATGACCGTGGAACGAAGGCAACTGTTTTAGAAGTTATGCCTAAGAAAAACAAGGTTATCGTTGAGGGTTGTAAAATCGCTAAAAAAGCGATTAAACCAACTGAAGAGAACGCTAAAGGTGGGCATATCAATAAAGAGATGCCAATCGATGCTTCAAATGTACGTAAAGTGGAGGCATAATTAGATGGCACGCTTAAAAGATAAATATTTAGGTTTTAAATCTGAATTACAAGCTGAATTAGGAATCAAAAATCCTATGCAAACTCCAAAAGTAGAGAAAATAATTATCTCTGTTGGTGCTGGTTTTGCGATGAAAGATAACAAACTTATTCAGAACATTGAAGATACAATTACTAAAATTGCTGGTCAAAAAGCAACGACAGTAATCACGAAAAAATCTGTTGCAGGTTTTAAAGTACGTGAAGGTATGCCAGTTGGTATTCGTGTAACACTTCGTGGTGAAAATATGTATAACTTTCTTGACCGTTTAGTTTCTATTGCACTTCCACGTGTGAAAGATTTCCGTGGTGTTGCTAGAAATGGTTTTGATGGTCGTGGTAACTATAGTTTTGGTCTTCAAGAACAACTTATCTTCCCAGAGATTAGCTATGATTCAATCATGCAAATTCATGGTATGAATATTACTATGGTAACAACTGCTGATTCAGACAAGGCTGCATTTGCTCTTTTAGAGAAAATGGGTATGCCTTTTACTAAAGGGAGCAACTAATGGCTAAGAAGTCTATGATCGCAAAAGCGGCAAGAGAACCTAAGTTTAAAGTACGTGGTTACACAAGATGTCAAATCTGTGGTCGCCCACACTCAGTACTTCGTGACTTCGGAATCTGTCGTGTATGTTTTAGAAAAATGGCAAACGAGGGATTAATCCCAGGTGTTAGAAAGTCTTCTTGGTAGGCATAAGCCTCTCCATGTAGAAACTCCTAACAATAGCAGGTGCTTTTAAAGCACCCACATTAAGGAAAAATAATGGCAATTAATGATCTAGTATCAGATGCGTTAACACGTGTTCGTAATGCAGGTATGAGAAGATTACCTGTTACTACTTTAGTACACTCTAAGAGTGTTGAAGCTGTAGCAAATATCTTAGTAGAAAAAGGTTACCTTGAATCTGCTAATATCGTTGAAGACGGTGTTAAAAAAACAATCAAAGTTGTATTGAAATACAATGATGAAGGTAAAACTGTAATCAATGAAATGAAAAGAGTTTCTAAACCTGGACGTCGTGTTTACAAAGGTAAAGAAGATATCAAACGTTTCAAAAATGGTTATGGAACTATTATAGTAAGTACATCACATGGCGTTCTTTCTAATGACAAAGCTTTTGAGCTTGGCATTGGTGGTGAAGTTATGTGTACGGTATGGTAGGAGTATAGCATGTCAAGAATTGGAAAATTACCAGTAGATTTTGGTGGCGACATCAAAGTGACTACAGAGGGCAATGTTATTACTTTTACAAAAGGGAAAGTATCTATGGATTTAGATACAAAAGGAAATGTAGGTTTTTCACTAGAAGGAACTACTTTAACTTTCAAAAATTTATCAGAGTCTCGTGAACATAGAGCATTTTGGGGAACTTATAGAGCATTAGCAAATAATATTGTGATTGGTCTTACTACAGGTTACACAAAACAACTTGAGATTAATGGTGTTGGTTATAGAGCTGCTGTTAAAGGTAAAGTACTTAATCTTCAACTTGGTCACTCTCACGATATTAACTTTGATTTAGTTGATGGTCTTGAAGCAAGTGTTGAGAAAAATGTGATTACTTTAAAAAGTCATGACAAACAACTTCTCGGTGCAGCCGCTGCAAAAATCAGAAGTTTCCGTCCACCAGAACCGTACAAAGGTAAAGGTGTGAAATACATGGAAGAGCATATCGTGCGTAAAGCCGGTAAAACTGCTAAGAAGTAAGGGAGGATATTAGAAAATGAATGCAAAAGTATTAAAAAGCAAAGTAGCTAATCGTCTAAAGCGTAAGCAACGTATTCGTGCAAAAATATCTGGTAGTGCTACACTTCCTCGTGTTTCTGTATTTAAGTCAAATCGTTATATTAGTGTACAAGCTATTGATGATGTAACTGCAACTACTCTATGTGCTGCAAACTCTAAAACACTTGCAAAAAGTGGTAATAAAGAGGGCGCTATTGCATTAGGTGAAGCATTTGCTGCAACACTTAAAGCTGCGAACATTACTAAGATAGTATTTGACCGTAATGGTTACCAATACCACGGCGTTATCGCTGCATTTGGTGATGCACTTCGTGCTAACGAAATAAAGTTTTAAGGAAGACTAATGGAAATTAACAGAGATGATTTTGAAGAATCAATCGTAAATATTGGTCGTGTTACGAAAGTTGTAAAAGGTGGTAGACGTTTCCGTTTTACTGCTCTTATCGTAGTTGGTGACAAAAATGGTACTATCGGTTATGGTATGGGAAAAGCGAAAGAAGTTCCTGATGCTATCCGTAAAGCTGTTGATAATGCATTTAAAAATCTTACAACTGTAAGTATTAAAGGTACAACAATAGCACATGATATTGAGCATAAATATAACGCTTCTCGTGTTTTATTGAAACCAGCATCTGAAGGTACAGGTGTTATCGCCGGTGGTGCTATGCGTCCAGTTCTTGAGTTAGCAGGTGTACAAGATATTCTTACTAAGAGTATTGGTTCAAACAATCCAGGTACAGTAGTTCGCGCTACAGTTGAAGCACTTGGTAGATTAAAAGGATAGATGATGGGTATTGAAAATTTAACACCTTCTGAAGGTTCTACTGCTAATCGTAAACGTGTTGGACGTGGACAAGGTTCAGGTACTGGTAAGACTTCTGCTCGCGGGCAAAAAGGTCAAAAATCTCGTACAGGTTACAAGAGAAAAAGAAACTTTGAGGGTGGACAACAACCACTTGCAAAACGTATGCCTAAAATCGGGTTTACTTCTAGACTTGTAAAACCATATGTTATTAATGTAGAAAAAATCAAAGCCGTTGCAGAGCTTGAAGAAATTACTATGGAAAGTATCCGTAGTGTTCATAAAGTTGCAAACTCAGTAGCTAAGATTAAACTAGTAGGTGCATCTGCAAAAGATTTAGCATCGAAAATTAAAGACGAAAACGTTACTACAACAGGTAACTAGTTGTGAATAAAAATCTAGTAAATAAGATTCTTATTACTATTGGTTTTTTATTTATCTACCGCCTACTGGCTTATGTGCCAGTACCAGGGGTAGATACTTCAGTTATTGCTTCCTTCTTCGACTCACATCAATCAGATTCTTTAGGCCTATTTAATATGTTTAGCGGAAATGCTATTCAAAGAATGTCTATTATTTCACTTGGTATTATGCCTTACATTACTGCTTCTATTATCATGGAACTTCTTGCTGCAACTTTTGCACCATTAGGACAAATGAAAAAAGAACGTGATGGTATGGTTAAGTATATGCAAATTATTCGTTATGCGACGATTGTTATTACTATTATTCAAGCGATTGGTGTAAGTGTTGGATTACAAAGTTTAACGGGACCAACTGGTAATAGTGCTATCTTGGCTGATCATAACACATTTATACTTCTTTCTGCAGTTTCAATGCTTGCAGGTACAATGTTATTGATGTGGATTGGTGAACAGATTACTCAAAGTGGTATCGGTAATGGTATTTCACTTATTATCTTTGCAGGTATCGTTTCGGCTATCCCTCGTGCTATTGGTCAGACTGTGACAATGCTTAACACTGGAGCTATGAGTTTTATCGTAGTACTTGGTATTTTAGTACTTGTGTTAGGAACGGTTGCAATTATTATTTATGTTGAATTGGGTGAGCGTCGTGTTCCAGTAACTTATGCGAAAAAGACGATGATGCAAAACCAAAACAAACGTGTTATGAACTACATTCCTATCAAAGTAAACTTAGCAGGTGTTATTCCAGTTATCTTTGCTTCAGCGATATTGATGTTTCCTATGACTGTTTTATCAACAAGTACAAACCCAACTGTTCAGGCTATTACTGACTTTTTACACCCTGGAAGCTACTTCTTTAACTTTTTAACATTTACATTTGTGATTTTCTTTGCATTCTTTTATGCGTCAATTACATTTAATGCGAAAGATATTTCTGATAATCTTAAACGACAAGGTGGATTTATCCCAGGTATTAGAACAGGGAAAGCTACAGAAGGTTTCTTAAATGAAACAGCTAGTAGATTAACTGTGACTGGTGCAATATATTTAGGTCTAGTAGCGACTTTACCATTTATGATTATAAAAGGTATGGGTGTTCCATTTTACTTCGGTGGAACAGCAGTTTTAATCGTTGTTCAAGTTGCACTTGATACAATGAGAAAAGTGGAAGCACAAGTTTATATGAGTAAATACGAAACATTAAGTGCAGTCGGTCTTTAAACATGGCTATCTCTCTTAAAAAACCTCAAGAAATTGAAAAATTACGTGCTGCTAACAAAATTGTTGGTGGCGCTCTTGAGCTACTTCGTGAAAATACAAAACCGGGAATGACACTCAAAGAGATGGATGCTATGGCTGAGGATTATATTCGCAGTCATGGTGCTACTCCTTCTTTTAAAGGACTTTATGGTTTTCCAAATGCAGTATGTACTTCCCTTAATCAAGTTATTATTCATGGTATTCCATCAGATTATAAGCTCCAAGAGGGTGATGTAATCGGGTATGATATAGGAACAAAACTTGATGGTTGGTTTGGTGATGCTGCAATCACTATGCCTGTAGGCAAAATTTCGCTAGAAGATGAAGCTTTAATTGCATGTGCAAAAGATACTTTGTATTATGCAATTGATAACATCAAACAGGGTATGCGTTTTAAAGAACTTTCTCATCTTATGGAAAAGTTTATTTTAGATGCTGGCTATGTTCCTTTGAGAAATTTTTGTGGGCATGGTATTGGAAAAAAACCACATGAAGAACCTGAAATTCCAAACTATCTTGAAGGTTCCAACCCAAAGGCTGGACCAAAGATAAAAAATGGAATGGTTTTTTGTTTAGAACCTATGATTTGTCAAAAAGATGCAAAACCTGTTATCTTAGACAATAAATGGGATGTTGTTAGTGCCGATGGTTTACGCGGTTCACACTACGAGCATACTGTTGCAGTTATCAACGGTAAGGCTGAAATACTATCTCTTGCTTAAGAGAAAAGGACTTAGAAAATGGCTAAAGCAGACGTTATTGAAGTTGATGGCAAGATTATTGAAGCCTTACCAAACGCAACTTTTCGTGTAGAATTAGATAATGGACATATTATTTTATGTCATATTGCTGGAAAAATGAGAATGCACTACATTAAAATTCTTCCAGGTGATAAAGTGAAACTTGAGTTAACTCCATACTCATTAGATAAAGGTCGTATCACTTATAGATACAAATAAAGAGAGTTTCTCTCTTTATTTTAAGAAAACTCTATTGTAAAAGTTGAACCTTGATGTTCCTGACTTTCTATTTGCAGTTTATATTGATGTAAAGCAATAATATTATTTACAATAAATAGTCCCAATCCTAAAGAATTATTCCAAGTATTTTCATGTACTCTATAAAACTTATCAGTAATTCTCTCTAAATTCTTTTTACTAATTCCTATCCCTGTATCAACCACTTTAAGACTCTTTTGTGTAAGGTAAATATGCACTTCATCTTCAGAATATTTAAAAGCATTTTCAATAAGGTTCGTGATAAGGACACAAAAGAGTGACCTATCTGCTTTTATCATGATAGCTTCCTCAGCATGAATGAAAATCTCTTTTTTAGGATAACTGAGCTTGAGGTTTTCAGAAGCATCTTCTACAAGTTCTAAAAGATTTAGTTGTGTAAAATGAAGCTTCATTTGCCCATTGTCTAACTTTATAGAGAGTCGTAATGTATCGATAAGTTCGCTGAGTTTATTGCCATTATTTAGAATCTTTTGAAGAAATTTATTGCGTATTTGTTGGTTGATGTTGGTATCATCAAGGAGCGTTTGCGAATAGCCATTGATGACGGCTATAGGATTTTTAAACTCATGAGAAATTGCAGATATGATATCATCTTTTTGACTATTTGCTGTTTCAAGCTTATGGGTGTATTTGGATTTTTGTTTTTCACGTTTAATGAGAATTTGAGATATTTTAGTCAGTAAGCCTGTTATGAGAGAAAACTCTTTTGAAAAGTCCGAAGTGATATAGTTTGGCTTTTTTTTGCCTGCTAAATCACGCAAGAAATTTGCAATCTTTTGTGTTTCGTATTGGATTTGGATATTTATTTTATAGGTCATATAGAAAATACCTATGAAAAAAACGATTAAGACAGCAAATATATTTATCCCTAAAGATAAGATTTGTGCATTGATGTTTTTTAACTCTTTAGCAAGCCGAATATAGATAGTTTGATTGTTAATAGTATATTTTTTCGCAATGTATATAAGATTTTCATGGAGTGTTGCAGAGTATCTTATGATATAGCCATAGGCCTCTTTTCGTGATTGTATAATTTCTGGACGGTACTTATGATTGTCCATACTCTCTTTTTTCTTGTGTGATTCTGCAATGATTTCCCCATCTGCATCTATAATGGTGATTCTTGTATGTAGCTTTGTTTTGATTTCTTGTGCGAGTATTGCTAGGTCTGTATTTTTGTTGATTTCAAAGGAGATGATTTCTATATCTTCTATAAGGGATGCTTTGGCTTCTTCTATGTAAAAATCTTTAACCCAATAGTATGTGATAGCACCAATAAGTAAAAAAAAAGTGAGAAAGAGTAAGAAAAATTTTCTCAGTACTAACTGTTGAAAACTTAACACAGTATATACCCTTCACCTCGAATAGCTTGGATATAATTTTTTTCGCCAGTCGGGTCAATATGCTCTTTGAGTCTCTTAATGGCAACATTGACAGTCTTTGCTTGCTTGTTGACACTGTCTTCCCAAACACGTTCTAAAAGTACATCTCTAGAGAGGAGTATATCTTTATTTTTAAGAAATTCAAGGAGTAAATCATGTTCAAGATGTGTCAGTTTTATCTCTTTCTTGTCGATAGTGAAAGTTTTATTCGATGTATTATAGATGATATCTCGATGTTTGATAATATCTTGGATGTTTTGTGTGCGTTTAAGTAGGGCTTTGACTCTCGCTTTGAGTTCATTGAGATTAAAAGGTTTTGTGATGTAGTCATCGCCACCTCGTTCAAATCCCTCTAAAATCTCATCCGAAGACTCTTTTGCACTTACATAAATAACAGGTTGATTATAACCCTCTTGACGGAGTTTAGCGATAAAGAGACTTCCTTCTGTATTTGGCAGATTTCTATCCATTAAGATAAGTGAAATATCTTCTTCATCAAGCATATCTTTAACATTAGAAGTGTCTATACAAGTAATTACATCATACCCTTCTTGAGAGAGTGTGTACTCCATTAAGTCAAGTATATCTTCTGAGTCTTCTACGATAAGTATAGTATTTTGCATAAAATATTATAGCACTTAGTTGTGGAAATTTCCCCCAATTTTTGCATAAACAAGTAAATTTGCCATGCTGATACTCCGTGAAGCTATCTTGCCACTTTTTCTTAAAGCTCTCAGCATTTTATGAAACTTTTCAAAACTTTGTTGGTCATTGGCTTGGTTTGAAAGTTTTCTCTCTACCATTTCATACAAGTCATCTGTTTTACTCTCTTCAATGAGAACATCATTATAAATTTCTTGAATTTCATCTTCATCGTCACAAGCAATCATGCTTAGAGTATTTGTAATGGCACTTACCGTTGCTGTCTGCATAGGAACGGCATATTCTGTGACGGTTACTCCATCTAACTCCTTACATACACCTGTAAAACCACGGATAAAACTGCGAGTGTTTGAACAAGCACGAGCGAGTTCATTTGTGATTTTCAGATAGGCAATGACTTGGCGTAAGTCTCTTGCCTCTGGAGTATAGAGTGCAAGTACTTTAATGATTGCATTGTCTATTTCATCAGCACGGGAGCCAACATTTTTGATATGTCCACGGGCTTGTGCAAATTTTTCTTGGTCACAGTCTGTGAGTGCTGCGAGTATTAAAGTATTGGCTTCAAGTAAGCCATTGGCAATATCTGTAATCTTGAGTTTAATGTCATCTAAATTTGTTTTAAAGTTTGGTAGCATTCTGTTTTCCTTTTTTAACCAAAACGGCCAGTAATATAATCTTCGGTTTTTTTCTCTTTTGGATTTAAGAAGATGTTTTCTGTTTTGTCATACTCAATTAAATCACCGAGATACATAAATGCAGTAAAGTCACTAATACGTGATGCTTGTTGCATATTATGCGTAACAATGGCGATACTGACATCTTTTTTCAGCTCCACAATAAGCTCTTCAATCGCACCCGTAGAGATAGGGTCTAGGGCAGATGTTGGCTCATCAAAGAGGAGTACTTCTGGTTTTACAGCAACCGCACGAGCGATACATAAACGCTGTTGTTGTCCTCCTGAGAGTCCCATGGCAGATTTGCCGAGTCTATCATGTACCTCTTTCCAAAGGGCAGAGCCTTTGAGTGAAGCTTCTACTCTATCTGCGAGTTCTGTTTTGTTTTTGATACCTGCAATTTTGAGTCCATAAGCAACATTATCAAAAATACTCATCGGAAAAGGTGTTGGTTTTTGAAAAATCATCCCCACTTTTTGACGTAACTCTATAAACTCATTCTCTTTTTTAATCTCTAAAATATTTTTAAATTTTTCAGTTTCAAGGTCCAATAGCTCGATTTTTCCATCATATTTATTCCCAGGGTACAAATCATGAATCCTATTCATAGAACGAAGGAGGGTTGATTTTCCACAGCCACTTGGTCCAATGAGTGCCGTGATTTTATTTTTTTGGATTGGCAAGCTTATATTGTGAAGTGAAGGGATTTCTGCTCCGGCATAGGTAAATGAAAACTTTTTTATATTCATTACTGGCATTGTATTGTGTCCTTTATTTTTTATTTCTTGTAAGATATCTACCAAAGAGGTTGATGACTAAAACCATAACGGTAAGTATAAATGAAGCGGCCCATGCTAAATCACGGCTTGACTTTTCAGGTTCATTGGCAAGGTTATAGATACTTACAGTCAAAGATGGAAAACTATCTGTTAAGTCTAGGCTAAAGTAGTTACTTGTTTCTGATGTAAAGAGTAGGGGAGCAGTCTCTCCTGCAATGCGAGCAAATGCAAGTAAAATACCTGTCATAATTCCCACTTTTGCTGCTTTAATGACAACATCTAAAATAACTCTGTATTTGGATGCACCCAGTGCCATACCTGCTTCACGTAACTCTTTTGGAACGAGTGAAAGCATAGAGTCTGTTGTGTTGATGATGATAGGTATCATCATGATGGAGAGTGCGATGACTCCTGCAAAACCATTCGCTCCACCAAAAGGGGCAACAGCAAAGGAGTAGACAAATGCTCCAATGACGATAGAAGGTGCAGAAACCATAATATCACTTAAATCTCTAATGAGTTCAGGGTATTTTCCACGACCATATTCACGGATATATATCCCAGCAACCATCCCAAGTGGAATCCCAATGAGAGCTGCGAGGAGTGCTAAAACAAGCTGACCTACGATGAGGTTTCTCAGACCTCCATCTACAAGGTCATTGAGGAAAAGAGAGAGATGCAAAGACGAAAAGCCTTTGATAAAAAGTGTAACTAAAATCCAAGCTAGAAATCCAAGACCAATAAGTGCAGAAATGACGGAAAATGCTAAAAAGATTTTGTTGAGTGTAAGTCTCATACTTTAGTCCTTTTAAGAAAGTAAAATTTTGCAAAGGAGATGACTGCAAAACTCAAAATAAAGAGTATAAGACCGAGATAAAAGAGTGAACTCTCTCCTAATCCACTTGCTTCACCAAAGTTTACAGCCATGGCAACAGGAATAGATATGGTAGGGTCTGTAATCGTCTCAGGGAGTGAATAAACAGCCCCGATAAGAAATGCTACAGCCATAGTTTCGCCCAAGGCACGACCCAGAGCTAAGATGATAGAACCGATAATCCCTACTTTTGAGAATGGAAATATAACATCTTTCACCACTTCAAATTTTGTAGCACCTAAGGCATAGGCTGATTCTTTTAAAACATCAGGTGTTGTGTTCATGGAGTCACGAGTCACAGCCGCCATAAAAGGTAATATCATTACACCCAAAACAAGACCTGCGGTCAGAAGTGAGACTTGATAGCCACCAAAAGTATCTGAAATAATAGGTGCAAAATAGTAAAGCCCCCACATACCAAAGATGATACTCGGAATAGCCGCTAAAAGTTCAATCGCTATGCCTACATATTTTGAGATGTTTTTAGAAGCAATCTCAGCCAAAAAGACTGCAATTCCCATAGCGATAGGCATCGCAAAAACTAAGGCGATAAGTGTTGAAAGCAGTGTCCCTACAATGGGAACAAGACCACCAAAGACCGTTTTTGTCATACTATCATCTTCGTCATCTTCATCTAAAATCATATCGTCTTCATCAGCGATTGCATCGTCATCTTCGAGATTTTGTGCGGGTGTAGCTACTTGTGCTGGTGTTTTAGTTTGGGGGAGTGAGACTTCTTGATTCCATCGTTTATCAGTGATAAACTCAAGACCAAACTCTGCAATGGCAGGTTTAGCGGATATAAAGAGTGTTGTAAAGATACCAAGGAGTAGGATTAATACTAATGTTGCACTACTAAATGAAATCTTTTGAAAGAGTTTTTCCATATTTGAACCTAATTGAAATTAATGGCGATATTATAGTGAAAGTTGATTACAAGTCGATTACAAAATTGAAGAGGGTACCACACAAGGAGAGTTGTGCGGTATGTGAAATTTAGTTTATACCTTTTTCTTTCCAGTATCCACGGATTTTATTTATCAAGCTCTCTGGTAATGGGACAAATCCTAAACTTTTCGCAATCTCTTGACCATTTTTATAAGACCAGTCATAAAAAGCAGTGACTTTTTTATCCATTGCTAGGTTTTCTTTCGGCACAAGGATGAAAGTTGCTGCTACGATTGGGTAAGAGTTTGCTCCCTTAGGGTCAGCGATGACAGAGTAAAAATCTTTTTTCGGATTCAAATTTGCTTTTGCAGCTGCTGCTTGAAAAGCTTTAAGTTCTGGTTTGATATAGTTACCAGCTCTGTTTTCAAGAGTTGCCATAACGATACCATTTTTTTGTGCATCTGCATAGTCGATGTAACCTACTGCAAAAGGAGTTTGCTTGATAAGGCTTGCAACACCTGTATTCTTGTTTCCACCGATATGATGATTTCCTGGCCAGTTGAGTGATTTTTTTGCACCATAAGTGTGTCTCCACTTTTTTGAAACTTTTGACAGGTAGTAAGTAAAGTTAAATGTAGTTCCAGAACCATCTGCACGGTGGACGAAAGTCAGTTTTTTATGAGGTAGTTTGACACCTTTGTTTGCATTTGCAATGACAGAATCATCCCAGTACTTCACACTTCCATTGGCAATACTAACTATAGCTGCACGAGAGAGTTTCAAGTTTTTCACATGAGGAAGGTTGTAACCCATTGTGATTGCACCCACAACACCTGGAAATTGGTAAAGACCATTTTTCTTTAAAACTTTTGGGCTTAATGGTTTATCTGTTCCTGCAAAATCAACTTGACGTGCTTTGGCATCTTTGATACCTTTGGAAGAACCTTTAGAGATGTAATCCACTTTGATACCAGTATCTTTGTTGTAAGCTTTTGTCCATTTTTGATAAACACTATAAGGAAAAGAAGCACCACTTCCTTTGATTACATCATTTGCAGCTAATCCTGATACTAAGAGCGAAGTCGCAAGAGCGATTTTAATTACTTTTGTCATTTTTTTACCTTGTGTGATTTAAGATGGCGAAATTATAATCTGCTTTGGTTGCAACTTGGTTACATTGATAATCTTGATTGTAATCGTTATGTAACCAAGAGTTTCTATAATTCGCTCAACAAACAAAACAAGGACATCACAAAATGAACAAAATCGTTTTATCAGCATTTACAGCTTTAGCACTTGGCTCAACAGCAGCATCAGCATTGACTCTTTATACAAACAGTACAGGACAAGTATTTACAACGGCAGGTGAAGGACGAACTAAACTTGGAGATTTTGTAGAAGCGAAAACAGTTGCAAAGACTGTTAAAAAGCAGAATGCAACTATTGCAAAGATTGAGAAAAATTCTAAAGCAACACCTATTTTTACAAAATCATCAAAGTTAAAATTTAGTGCTTTAACTTACTTGGGTTACAAGTATAAAGATTCTGATGCAAAACTTGCAAATGGAACTATCAATCCTACAAAAGATACATCAGATTTTGAAATCCGTCGTGCATACTTTCAACTCAAAGCATATCTTTTAGATGACCCTAAATCATATTACCGCATAACATTTGATATCTCCAAAGATGTAACAGGCGATGAAAAAGTTCGTGCAAAATATGCTTACCTTTACTTAAATAATGTTTTACCAGCAACTGGTGTAGAACTTGGTCTTGTTCACCGTCCATGGCATGATTATGAAGAGCATAATTCTTGGTACTATCGTAATATCTCTAAAGTTCTCATAGAAGATAAAGACCACGGTCCTGACCTTTCAAACTCTGCTGACTTTGGTGCGATGTTGAAGACAAGAACAAAGTACTTTGATGCAGATTATGGAATCTTTAATGGTGAAGGGTACCATTCTGCTAGTAATGGGAATGGTATGAGTTTTGAGTGGAGAACAACTGCACACATACTAGGTGTAAGCGGTAAAGATAAACAAACGAAAAAAACATACTGGGATGCTTCTTTCTTTGGACAGTATAACCAAGGGCATAAAACTTTATCTATAGCGAATGGTGATGCGGTTAATGAAACACAAGATTTAATTTTTGGTGGATTGCATACTGTATTTAACACACCATCTTATTTACTATCTGCTCAGTATGTCAAGTCTCAAGATACTTCAAATATAGCAAATAATGTTTCAGCACAATCTGGAAAAGGTTATAGTGCCAATGCTGAGTACCGTTTAGGAAATGACTATCAATACAGATTATTAGCTCGTTATGATTCTTGGACTCCAGAACAAATTCCAACAGGTGCAACTTCTACAAAAGAAGATACAGGTTACATACTAGGTGCAGCATGGGAACAAAATAAAAATGTTCAGTGGGTAGGAAATGTAATCATTACAGATAACGAAGCTGGTAGTGCAAAAGAAAATAACAATGGTACTGCATATATGATGACAGCAGAAGTGAAATTCTAAAATAAATCTATAATTTTAGACTATAAATGTTATAATTCTCTTATATAAATTAGGAAATTATAATGATAAAAGAACGTTATCCAGATATCTTCGACGAACTCAAATCAGCGGTTCGTGCGGAGGGGTTACTTGAGCGAGTTCCTGTAAGGGGAACTGTTGAAATGATTGCTATACTTTTGAGTATGGCTCTTGTTTTTTATATTGCATCACAGTGGGAGTTTTTTGCCGCTTATTCTCCTTGGACGGCAATAGGACTTGGTCTATATATGAGTATTATCTTCACTCGTGCAGTGTTCGTCTCACATGACATTTTACATTTACAGTATTTTAAAAATAAGTCCCTCTCTTTTAAACTCTCTTATCCATTCTCTGCCTTTATCATATCAAACTCTTCTTCATGGTGGGATTTTAAGCATAATATTAATCATCATACTTGGTGTAATGTTTTAGAAAAAGATGAAGATATTTGGGCTTTGGATGGTGCATTTACAAAAACACACATGGGCAATAGTCCTTTTATAAAAAAGTATAAACATATCATCTTTTGGGGCGCAATGTTCTTTATGTACCCTGCGTTTATTGCACAGTCTTATAATTTTGCGATTAAACGTAAGCTTTGGGGTGAACTTTTCCTTATGTTGATGCATTGGCCTTTAGTATGGGGAACTATTTTTTATTTTTTACCATTGAGTGATGCGATTATCGTACTTTTAACCCTTAACTTCACACTCTCTCCTTGGCTTGCATTTGGTTTTATTACGAATCATTTAGGCTGTGAAGTTTTTGATTATGAAGAGGGAAAAAAGTTTTCTTGGATGGAGTTACAGATGCGAACATCTCGTTCATTAACAGGTGGCAAATTAGTCCATTGGTTTTATGGTGGACTCAATACACAAATAGAACATCACCTCTTTCCAAAAGCACCACGTTTTAATCTCATCCGTGTACAAGAACTCACAAGAGAATTTGCAAAAAAACATAATATTGTTTACTTTGAGACAACACCGATTGAGGCATATGTACAGATTAATGAGGCTTTAAAAGATTATTGATACTCTTTTGAAGTTTAGTATTTTCTTTTATGAAGTTTCTATTGATAGAAGAAACTTTTCTTTTTAGCTCTTGCACCTCTTGTTGTGTGTAAAGAGTACTAATCGGCATTTTTTCTTGTACACAGTTAATGTTTACAGAGAGTATCACATCAAACTGCTCATAAAAGAGTGTTTGCATTCTGCACATTGCTTGAAAAAATTTCTTTTCATTCTCTAAATAAACACTGTTTTCGGCAACAACAGCATACTCAAACTCTGCTTGCTTGAAAATAACATCTGTGTAGTACTTTGGATGGAGATAATTAGAAATCATAGTGTGTAATCGCTCATCAAGTATTTTCCTCTCTTGAATGATACCCTGCATAAAAAGTTCTTTTTCGATGTATGTTGCATTCATGGTGAAACGGATAATGAGCGGATTAGCTATTGTTTTGAGGGTGTTAATAAGTTGTGGGGTACTCTTACTTGTTGTTAAAGCCTCTTTGTTTACCAACTTTTTTTGAAATGCTTGATACTCGTGTAGTATCAAGCGACTCTCTTCAAGTTCTTTTTCAAAACGAATCAACTTGATTGCTTTTCTAATCTCACGTTTAACTTGGTCTATATGTACAGGCTTTAGAATGTAGCCCGTAAGCTTATACTGCATTGTACTCATAAAATAGAGGGGGTCATGATAGGCAGAAAAAACGATAATAGAAATCGTGGGATTGTTCTCCCTGATGTTTTGAATCATCTCAATTCCATCCATTTGTGGCATACTAATATCGGTAATAATTAAGTCAATATTGCCTTCATAAAAGCGATGTAAACCCTCTAATCCATCTTTGGCTACTATAATCGTGTCAAAAAAATCTTGTAAAATGAGGAGCATCAGTTCACGAGTGGAAGCATCATTTTCAACAAAGAGAAGTCGTATATCTTTGGTGAAATGGTGAACTGTGCAGTTGTTAGCAGACATTATAATGCACTCCTAAAGTAGTTTGTCGCTGAATTATATCTAAAAAAACTGAATGCATATGGAAGTATTGAAGGATTCACAAACACCTCACAAAAAATCGATAAAATACAAATCAAGATGATAAGAGGTAGAAACAATGAAAAATATTATAACACTCACTATGACTTTAGTGATAACTTTTGGGCTATCTGGATGTATGATGAAAAGAATGATGGGATATATTAAAAATCAGGCGAAATTAAAACCAGATGCATATGAAAGTGCGATGATTGAACACTATTATGGTGTTCAATAGCTAAAAAATGTACTCCTTACTCTTTAAACACAAGAAATTACTTTTACATGATAAGGTGTTTGAAGATATTCATTCACTAGCAAACTTGTACTCCATACACCTGCATCTAAAGCGGTTGGGGCAAGAACACTTATTTGTTTATGAGGATTTTTTTGCTTTGAAATAATGTGTGATATTTTTGTGTCATCAATCATATAAAAACTTTTGGAATGCCCTGATGTACAGACTGCAGCCGTATCTAAGTTGATACTCATTAAGTTATTTTCATTTTGATGGGGGTCTTGTATGCCGATATTCCATTTTTCACCATCACAGTTACCAAAAGCAGCAACATCCCCACCAAAATCTACTAGAGCAGATTGGATTTTGTACTCTTTGAGTAATAAAATAGATTGATCGACAGCATACTCTTTTACTAAACCACCAAGATCAAGTTGTGTGTACTCATTGGAAAATTCCACACTATTACCATCTAGATGAATATGCATAAATGAGGCATATGGTAATAATGCTTTTTTCTTTTCTTGATACTCTTTAAGCGATGTTGTTTGAAAACAGCTATACATTGTACCAGCATAGGCAATATCAAAAGAGTGAGATGTCTTTTCATAATAAAATGATGAAATCGCTAAGAAGCCAGCTAATTCATCACTTACAATGACACGATTTTTTCTTCTCTTATTGAGAAAATAAAGTTCTGATGCTTCATTGAAAAAACCATATTTTTGCTCTAATCTTTTCGCATTTTGATAAATAATCTCAGAAACTTCATCTGCAAATGCTTTTGTTGTGGCACTCAATATTAACTGACAGGGAGAATTGAAAATTTTAAAATTATAGTTATACAATTTTATGCTTTTAGATTTATCCCATTTGTAAGCCCGCTGAGTGTATTGTTAGCATATGTTTTAGAAGAAGAAGCATACATGGACTCAATGCTTTTCATCAAAAGAGATTGAAGGTCTTTACTTTGTGTTTGTGTTGCTTGTTGTGTTGTTGGAAACACACTGTTTTGCTGTTTAGTCAATAATTGATTGAGTGCTTGTGTATTTTGAGCCAATGAATTTTTAGCACCACCACCATCATCTCCATCATTATCATTGCCTCCATTTGCTTCACTTCCCTCTAGTCTCTCTGGGGAAAAACCACTTTGGGCGCTTTGTGCTTGGAGGGGTGAGTTGTTTTGCATTTGAGCATAACTCATTTGTGCAAGACTATTGTTATTTACATTCATAATGTACTCCTTAAATTTAGAATTATTTTTTTCATCTATTTGAAATGATAAGACAATTTAATGAAGATTAGATGAAGATTTTACACTCCTTCTACAGTAAGAAGTTTTGTTTTTCCAACCATTAAATCAATAGTCATCAGCGCTCGTTTAAAAACAGAGTCTTGACGGTATTCTAAGTTGTGCTTTTTACAAATCTCTTTGACAATCGGTTGCATCTTTTGGTAGTAACTGTGAGGCATATTTGGAAAAAGATGATGTTCAATTTGGTAGTTTAAAAAGCCATGTAAAAAATCTACTAAATCAGTTCCTGTGTTGTAGTTTACACTTCCCATAATTTGGCGTAGGTAGTATTCACCTTGTGTTTTATGTGGTGTTAAAAACTGGTAAATGTCTTCTGCTGAGTGATTTGGAACTATCACTAAAAATGAGTGTAGATTGGCTGAAAGTTCTGCTATCACTAAAAACATCAATGCCGTTAAAACTGCTGTTGAACCAAGAGGTAAAAAAAGAAGTGGTAAAAAAACAAACTGAAAAAGACCATACGGTAGGTAGTACTGTAGCCAAAGTTCTTTTCCGCGTTTTGTGAAAGGATTGAACTCATAGTCTTGGGAACGAGGATTATCTGTCCCTTGATTCTCTTTGTTCTCTAAAATTCTAAGTGTGTTTGGTGCATAGTAAGCTATCTTCCAAAACGCGGCAAAACTATAAACGATAGCATATTTTAAAAACATTGGTATCTCTTTTTTATGCAACCACTCTAAATTTTTTTCTACATTATCAGGGTCATCTTCTTCACCTAAGTGGTAATGGTGCATGATGTTATGTTCAAATGCCCATGCATCAGGTTTTATCCAATCCAACCAATCAACCCAGCGACGATTACCTGCTGCAAACCCTTTTTTTGTGTATCGAAAAGGGATATTTGGTACCTTGTCGTATGCTCCATGTAAAATAGGGTGTGTAACATTTGCCCAACGAGCAACATTTCCTGTGCCTATGAGAAAAGCACCTATGAGACCAAAAAACCAAAAGTCAAAACTGTTGATACCTGAGTCATAAGAGCTGAGGATAACAACTAATGCAATGATGGCAAAACCAGAGAATGTAGCAAATCGTCCCCATCGTTCGAGTTTGAGAAGATGTTGAAAATCTTCTTCTCCTACTTGTATTGTTTTCTTAATTTCATCAATGTCTTTTTGCAACTCTGCTTGGTCTACATCTTTGTAATCTGTATATGTTGGCACAATCTCTTCCTAATAATATTTATTTGATGATATTATAATGAAAAAAGCTTAGGGTTCATCCTATAATGCACCCCAAAATCAAGACCAGTAAATCAAATATTTTAATTTCACCTCTTTATGATACAAAGGGTAACGATTTTACTCCTTTTGCATCTTAAGTAGAAAGACAAATATAATTTCAATACTGGACTAATAATTGCTATAAAAAGTCCATGATAAAAGAAGAAGAAATATTAAAAGAATTAAGTTATTTAAAAAATTATGGAGCGACTAAGTATACTCGTATGTTCTTTTTTTAGAATTTTTTATTCTATACTAATACTGAGTTTTCGTTAGAAGTAATATATCGGAATTTATACAAAGCAGTTGTATCTAGCTTGTGGGCTAGTCGGATAATTACACTTTAAATTTGAGTGGCGAGTGGATCGGTTTTTATTATTTCACTATTGCAATGGTGAGAAAAAACTAGATTGAATTGAATCACGAGGCAAAGTTATGTGTAGTATTATTGCTTAAAAGTCACATAGGAATTTTCTCCTACCCTATAAAAATCAAACAACAATTTTGTAGATTTTTAGGCAATAACTCATGTTTAGTTGCTATCTCAATTAAGTGTCTTTTTACCTTCTAAAACTTCAATTACTCTCTTGTCTTTGAAGTCTGCACTATATGTTGTTCTTTTTCTGGTGATTGTAATATCTCCAATTTATCTTATATTATTTTACCATTTAGGAATATAAATATTTTTGAAATTGATTATTTTTCTTGGGGACATTATAGAACAAGCATCACTGATTTTTTCCAGTTGTAGTTTAGTATTCATTTTAGCAGTATAGAGTAAAAAAATTATAGGTATTAAAAGTATGGCAAATTGCTATGGAATGGTTGCAGGTTTATGAGAATGATGAAGAAAGTTGATTTTATGTATCGTGAAAAAAGTTAATTTCTGGTTACAGTTAAGTTGCAGTTAGATGTTTTTATGATTTATATCGCTTGGAAGTACTTATTTTAGGGGTTTGAAGTGGTGGACCCTCAGAGATTCCACACCAATAACCAAAATACCCTTGAAACTCCCTTATTATAGGGGTTTTACTCACTTTTTATCCTTTTTAATTTGTTGCTTAGTTGTTGCCTATTTGTTGCATAGTATAAAATAAAACCAGTTAAGACATTCTGAATCTAATTAAAATTATGATAGTTTAAATTATTTAGGAAAATTGATTATAATTGTAGGGGTGTTTTTAGTCAAAAAGTTGAGAATGTGAGCCAATCCTAATTAATACCAGTTCTGTTTGAGTAGTGAAATATATTACAAGTAAATCTCCACTAATATGAAATTCTCTTGTGTCTTGATATTGACCACTTAAAGGGTGGTCTTTTGCTTCAATAGGAAGTGCTTCCTCTTTTAATAGGGTAGCTAAAAATAAAATATATTTTGAGTAATGTTGATTACTCATTTTAACTTTTAGTAAATCTTTGGAGAAAGATTTTTGTCTTCTTATTGTAAGCACTGTTTAGATTCTTTTTCTAAGTTTTCCAAAGTTACTGTGTCTGCATTAATACCATTTCTTGCATCTTCAATAGCTTGGATTGTTTCAGCATTTGGAATTTTCATTTCAAAAGGTAAACCTCTTTCCATTACTGATTGAGTTAAGAACATATTGATAGCATCACTTAAACTAACACCATATTTTTTAAATATATTTTTAGCCTGTTCTTTCATATCTGAATCTAAATATACATTTGTTCTGATTTTTTGAGCAACCATCATTAAATCCTTTTTTACAATTATAACACAAAGGTTGTGTTTTTTTTGTTAAATTTTTTTCATCTAAATAGAATTAGACTTATAATTATCTCTTAAAGGATAGTTATGAACAATTTATACAATGGATTAGAAGATATAAGAGAAGAAGCAGAAACAGTGAAAGAGTTAAATATGCTAAGTGAAGCAAAAATAAAAAAAGCAGTGTCAAATGCTGTATGTAAAGTATTTCCTCAGGAGTTAGCAGAAATAAAAGACATTTTAGCACAGTATGAAAAAATGGTAAATAGTAGTTTGCTACAAAAGATTAAATATTTTGATTTTAAAGGGTTGGAAGACAAATTAACACTACTTGAAGAGATAGACACTATGACAAAGCATTTAGCTATTGGTATGAAGGAAGTAACTAATAGTATTTTATATGAAAAAAATGAGATGAATAAAGTTGGAAAAATATGGATAAAAAAGATAGAAAATAAAGGAATAAATAATTTAAATGCTGAATGTGTAGTTGGAAGAGAGATAGATTCATTAGAAGAGAAATTAGAAAATATAAAGAAAAGTAAAAATGATATATTTAGCCTAAGTAATATGCTTATAGCAGTTATTGGTATCCTCACTGCAATAAATACATATAAGCTATATTACTTAGGCTGAACAATAAAAATTAACTAATTTGCATATCAGGCATATTGAGCTTTTTTTGCTCATACTGTTCAATGAGTACTGCCAAGTCTATGTTCTGAGATTCTAGGTTTTGGTACTTTTGAGATAAAATAGTAAGCTGTTTTTCTCTCTTAATTAAAATTGATTGATAAGCCTTTAAATCTTCTTCTTGGGTAGCGACACTAAAAGAGAGCTTTTTGTTTTTTAGGAGCATATCTTGAAAATGCTTGGGGATTGTCTCATTTTCTAGTGATTCTTGCTTTAAAACAGTCAGTTTTTTAGCTAGTTCTTCAATAACCTTGTCTTTATCTACTATAAAGCCATTTTGTTTAGATTTTGCCCATTTAATCAAGTTATTAACATAATTTTTTGCT
>JALUWV010000008.1 GCA_027019335.1 Sulfurimonas sp.
TTTTACTGTTTTTAACTCTTCTAAAAGTAGCTTTTTCTGTTTTAGTTTCATACTTGTGACTTTTTAAATCTACTAGCAATTTCTGATCCTATTTCTCATCGGATTTACCTAAAGAAAATGCAGTTTTATCAAAAAAAATAACAGACATATTTCCAAACATTAACACAAAAGTATTACAACGTAAAATCAAAACAACACTCCTTATGCAGAGTGCTACCTACTATACAGCCAGTACATCAGGCTATCTTATCCCTATAAAAATCAATCAAATTCAAAACTCAAAATTTGAGTATATGCAGCAAGATGTGAGTATTGTTCCTTATGATAAACAAAATAAGCAAGTCGCCCTCATCATAACTGACCAAACAGGCATGGCAAATACAAATGCTCTTTTAGAAGAAAATATCTTACAAGTAAAAAAATTAAATCAAGCACTCTTACAAGAAAAAGAACTGACACAAAAACAACACCAACAACTCCTTATCTCTTCAAGAAATGCAGCCATGGGTGAAATGATTAGTATGATAGCACATCAATGGAGACAACCACTCTCCATCATTAGTACTTCTATCGCCACAATACAGGTGAAAAAAACACTCGACATCCTCAATGAAGAGAGCTTTAATAGAATCTTAGAAAGAATCGAAAATACTGTTGTGCATCTCTCTGAAACCATTAATGATTTTAGAGATTATTTCAAACCAAACAAACAACAAACACTCGTTCATTTGCCTACTTTACTCAACAATTCTATCGATTTTTTACAAATAGAGATGGAAAATCTCAATATAAAATATATCCTCAATGTAGATGTGGAGCATGAAATACTCCTATACAAAAATGAGTTTTTACAAGTCATTATCAATCTGATAAAAAATTCTATTGATTCTTTTCAAGATAAAAAAAATCAAAATAAGTTTATACAAATTGACGCACATATACAAAACAAAGAACTTCAACTCAGTATCCTTGATAATGCTGGAGGCATAGAGCCAAACATACTCAACCAAATTTTTGACCCCTATTTTTCTACAAAAAGTAAAAATGGTACAGGATTGGGTCTCTATATGAGCCAAAAAATTACACAAGAACGTCTACATGGTAGTCTACAAATATCAACTAAAGATAATCAAACATTAGCTACAATAACATTACCACTACAGGAGAAACAACAATGAGAGTCATCTGTCCCCACTGTTTAAGTGTCAATAACATTCCCCAAAAAGAGCATTACAAAAAAGCCAACTGTGGCAAATGTAAAAAATCTCTTTTAGAAACAAGTCCTATAGAACTCAATACGACAAACTTTGATGAAGTCCTTGTAAATAGTGACATTCCTGTTATCGTAGATTGTTGGGCGCCGTGGTGTGGACCATGTAAAATGATGGCACCAAACTTTGAAAAAGCTGCAAGTAAATTTCCACTCAAAACACTTTTTGCAAAAGTAAACACTGAAAATGAATCTTCCCTTGGAGCAAGACTTAACATCAGAAGTATTCCAACTCTCATTCTTTTTAAAGAGGGCAAAGAGGTGCATAGAGTCTCTGGTGCTTTAGATGAAACAGCACTTACAAATCTTGTTGCACAATTCTCATGAAACATCTCAGCTTCTTATATGACACGACAAGTAAAGAGTACAAAAAAGCAAAAAAAACGGCTTTAAAAACGACTTTTAGCGCACAACTCATTCAGGTGTTTACCGCACTCACTAAGAAAAAAGAGATTCAAAAGCTCTTAAAAAAACTTGCAAAAGATTTTCCAAATGCACAGATTATGGGGACAACGACAGCAGGTGAAATATCGCATGCAAAGATGTATGACAAACAAACTGTCATTAGTCTCTCTCTCTTCAAACAAACAAAACTCAAAACAGACTACATCCAAGCAATCAACAAAAAAGAGGGACAGAAACTCTCTGCAAAACTTTGTTCCAAACACACAAAGGCAGCGATTGTTTTAAGTGAAGGTTTGCAAGGAGAGGATTATGAAGGGTTTATTAAGGGGATTAAAAAAGCCAATCCTGCTTTACTCATCGCTGGAGGACTTGCTGGAGATAACTTTGTACTCAAAAGAACCTTTGTCTTTCTCAACAACACAATCTACACGCAAGGTGCAGTCGCTGTTTCTTTCTCTGGAAAAAATCTTTTTGCAAACAACAAGTACAATCTCAACTGGACACCTATAGGCAAAGAGTTTACCATTACCTCTGCTCAAAACAACATTGTCAAAGAAATAGATTCACAAAGTGCTGTGAGTGTTTTTAAAAAATATTTGGGTGAAGAACCTTTTTCCAACAATGCAGCTGCATTACCTGATTTTCAACTTCTCTACAAAGAAGGAACGACAACAGTATCGCGTACACCGATGGCCGTTGATGGGGATGCTTTAGTTTTTGCAGGACCCTTAAAAGAGGGACAAAAAGTACAGTTTGGTTTTTCCAATGCCTCAAATGTCATCTCAGGTTCCCATATCATTGGTGAAAGTCTTAAAAAAAATCCAGCAGAAGCCATCTTTATCTACTCTTGTATCGCAAGAAAAACACTCTTAGGCAAAATGCTTGAACATGAATTTAACTCTTTTGAGGCGATTGCTCCGACTGCTGGTTTCTTTACCTATGGAGAGTTTTATAGTACCACAGGTGACAATGCACTGCTCAACTGTACAACAACTATCTTAGTACTCTCAGAGTCAAAAGTATCTGCTAAAAAAGTTCATATACCAAAAAAAGAGACCAACAGCTTAGACAATGTTACCTTTAATGCCCTTACACATTTCGTCAAACGTACATCCAAAGAACTTAAAGAAAATATGCAACTCCTTCATGAGTATAAAGATGTTGTCGATAAATCCTCTCTCGTTTCAAAAGCAGACATCAATGGTGTCATTACCTATGCCAATGAAAATTTTTGTAGAGTCAGCCAGTATTCACAAGAAGAACTTATAGGAAAGAAGCATAATATTATCCGTGATGACAAGATGTCTCACTTTATTTTCAAAAAAATGTGGAAGACGATACATCAAGGAAAAGTTTGGAGTGGAATCCTCTCAAACAAAGCAAAAGATGGTTCTACATACTTTGTCGATGCAACAATCATGCCTATCTTTGATGAAGAGCGACAGATAAAAGAGTTTATTGCTATTCGTCAAGATATTACAAAACAGATAGAATCAAAAAAACGCATCCAAGAAAAAGAGAAACTCATTAAAGCTATCTTCGATAATCAAGACAGTATCGTCCTTTTTTCTTCTAAAGAGAAAGGGATGCTCAATGCAAATAAAAAGTTATTTTATTATCTTGATTATGCAAATTTTGAAGAGTTTAAAAGTGAAAATGACTGTATTTGTAATTTTTTCATCGAAGAAGAGGGCTACATTTACCCTTCAAAATATCCAAACTGGATAGACGATACAGCCCATGATAAATCCGACAAAGATAAAAAAGCAAAAATGCTTACAAAAGATGGTGTTGTAAGAACTTTTAATGTGATGGTCAAACAGATTGAAGATAACTACATCATTAACCTTTACGACATTACACAACTCGAAAATGCCCTTTTAAAAGCACATGCTTCTGAACAAGCAAAATCAACATTTCTTTCCAATATGTCCCATGAGATTAGAACACCCCTCAATGGAATTTTAGGATTTACCGACATCTTAACACGCCGTGATTTAGATAAAGAGGTAAAACATTACATTGACATTATTCACAAAAGTGGTCAAACACTTTTAAGTGTTGTCAATGACATTTTAGATTTTTCTAAACTCGAGAGTGGAGAACTTACTTTATATGAAGCACCGAGTAATCTCTTTGCTGAAATGGAGGCTGCTGTCTCTACCTTTTCATCACTCTGTAAAACAAAACAGATTTATTACTATACCTATATAGACTCACAGATTCCCATATCGCTCAAGTGTGATATACAGCGTTTAAAACAAGTACTCAATAATCTTGTGAGTAATGCTGTGAAGTTTACACCTTCACATGGTGAAATTAAAGTTGATATACGATTAAACAAACTCACAAACAAACAAGCAAGTTTACACTTCAGCATCAAAGATAGTGGTATAGGTATCGCTCAAGATAAAGTTGAAACCATTTTTCAAGCATTTTTACAAGCAGACAACTCAACAAGTAGAGAGTTTGGAGGCACAGGTTTGGGGCTTTCTATCAGTAATCAATACATTAAGATGATGGGTTCTTCTATCAAGGTGAAGAGTGAAGAAGGGAAGGGAAGTGAATTTTACTTTGATATCAATCTTCCAGTATTAGATAAAACTCAGTCCCTCCAAAGCAGTGCCAAAACCTCGAAACTTCACATCGCTGTTTTAAAATCAGACTCCCAAATAAATTGTGCCATCAACGACATTATCTATACCTATCTCGATAGCTGGGAGTATGCATATCAAGATATAGATGATTTAGAAGAGATGGATGAAAATACAGAGGTGCTTATTATTTGTGCCAAATTATTTGAAAATAAAAACTGCATAGAAGCCCTTGAAAATTCTGAAAAACTGCATTTAATTTACATAGAAGGCATAGAAGAAAAGTTTAACTGTTCCCATGAAAGATTTCACCTCATAGAACAGCCTCTTACTGGTTCTAAGCTTTTTGATAATCTCATAACATTCCAAAATCATGGTCTTAAGCAAACACAAAATAAAGCACCCAAAGAGAGTCAACAACAGTTCCATGGAAATATTCTCGTTGCAGAAGACAATCAAACAAACCAAATGCTCATAAGCATTATGCTTGAAGAGCGGGGCTTATCTTTCTCTCTTGTCGCCAATGGTCAAGAGGCTATTGACGAAGCACTCAAACAAGAGTATGACCTCATTTTAATGGATATCAATATGCCTATACTTGATGGTATCTCCGCTACAAAAAAACTCCGTGAAATGAACTATAACAAACCTATTGTTTCGCTTTCTGCTAATGTAATAGAATCAGATATAAAACTCTTTTTAGAAGCAGGAGTAAATGATACTCTCAACAAACCTGTTGTTCCTGAACATTTAGACACTATCTTAGCAAATGTTTTAAGTTTTGACATCATAGACATTGACATCATCAGTAAAAATTTACACATTGACAACAAGGCTATAATCCTCAAACTTTTGCAAAGCTTTTTAGAAACCCTCCAAGAGATACTTCTCAAACTAGAGTCTCAAAACCTCACTCCTGATATTGTTCACAATATCAAAGGTGTCACAGGTAACCTCAGACTCAACAAAATTTATAAGTTGATGCAAAAACAAGAAGAAAATATAGAGGATTGGGATGAAGTAATGCACAAGAAGCAAAAAAACATCACTCTTTCACACCTGAAAGATTTAAAAGAACAAGTAGAGAAAATTATTCAACAATAATATAATTTTCGTTACTTGATGTCTCAAGTGTGGCAGTCGCATTTTGAATTTTTTTATATATATCGGGAACTGTAATATCTCTATCTTTCCCGTGATATAAAACGGCAGAAAAAGTGATAACTTTACCTATGTCTTTATCTTTCATAACGGCTACTGCTATCGTTTCATAAAGTTTTTTAATCTCTTTTATATCATAATCTTTGAGTAAAACACCAAAACTAATCCCATATAATCTTGCCACTTTACTGTTTGCATAAGCTGTGTTTTTTAAGATTTTTGAAAAAATACGTATTGCTTTGTTCGCACCATAAAAACCATAAACAGTATTGATTTTTTCAAATCTATTCATCTTGAGATATATAACCCAAAAATTTTCATTATGGGCTTGAAAAGATTTGATTTGAGAATCAAAATAGAGTGCATTATACAACTTTGTGAGAGGGTCTGTGACACTTAACTGTGCGAGTTTAGACTGTCTCTCTTTGATTTGCTCCAAATAAGCAACATTTTGTAAGTGTGTTTTTACACGAGAAACCAACTCGACACCATTGAAAGGTTTTGAAATATAATCTACACCACCCACTTCAAACGCACGCGAAATATACTCTATATCTGTTTGTGCTGTTAAAAAAATGATGGGAATATCCCGCGTTTTATAATCAGACTTTAACATTTCACATACAGCAAAACCATCTTTACCAGGCATATTAATATCAAGTAAAATAAGATTAATCTCTTTTGTCATTACCTGTTCTATCGTGCCTTTCGCATTGAGAGCAAAGGAGAGTTGATACCCTTCTTCTTTAAGATATACGGCCGCTAACTCAATGTTAAACTTTTCATCATCAACAATAAGTATATGAAAATTATTGTTTGTTTTCATCAAAAGCTACTTAATGTATGAACAACAATAATCAGTGACAGATTTGATTTTTAAATCAAAAGATGCATTGGCTGCAACTTCAAAAGTTGTTGGTGTTGTCAATGTTTTCCACTCTTCATTAGGAAGTCTCACATCCAATTCACCACTCAAAATCTCCATAATCTCTTTGTCGTTTGTTGCAAAAGTATAATCACCCTCTAGCATAATACCTAAAGACTTTATGCTCCCATCTTCAAACTCTAAAGTTCTACTTGTTACTTTCCCATCATAGTAAATATTTGCTTTTTTTACAGCAGTTACATTTTCAAATTTTTCCATCTATTTTTTTCCTTTTTCTAATCGAACTCTTTGTGAATGAGTAATCGCTACAGCCATAGCATCACTAATATCTAAAGGTTTTATCTCTTTTTTAATGTTGAGTAAACGCTTCACCATAAATGCAACCTGCTCTTTAGCTGCTTTTCCCTTTCCTGTTAAGGCTTTTTTCACCTGCAGTGCAGTGTACTCATGAAACTGTCCAAACTCTTGAAGTAATTTTAGCATAATTGCACCACGAAATTGTGCAAGTTTAATGGTTGTGGCAGGATTATGTGCAAAAAAGATGTCTTCCATGGCTACTTCATCTACCGTATGGTTTTGAAAAATTCTATCTAAGCCTTCTACCATTTGAGGTATTTGAAACTGTAGATTTTCTGCTTTCATTTTGATAAGTCCAGCCTCCACCAAAGAGATTTTTCCATTTTCAAGCCGTATCAATGCAAATCCCATGTTCCGTGTTCCGGGGTCTATACCTAGTATAATCAAAACAGATACCTTTATTTTAGTCAATATTAAATAATTATAGTACAATACAGTAAACATTTTAAAGGAAGAGTATGGATACTATAAATATTCTCGCTGTTGATGATGAACCTTTTAACTTAGACCTCATAAAATTTATGTTTATGGATGACACAAACGTCCATATAACAGAAGCAATTAATGGACAAGATGCTCTGGATAAACTACCTCAAGCCCATCCAGATGTTATTCTTTTAGATTTAAGAATGCCTGTTATGGATGGTCTCCAAACACTTGAAATCTTAAAAAAAGATTCTGAACTCGCAAAAATTCCTGTTATTGTTGTGACTGCTAACAATGATGATGAACATAAATATGGTGCTTTAAAAAAAGGGGCTGATGACTTTCTCGTCAAACCTTATGATGATACCGAATTAAAACTACGAACTTATAACCAAGTAAAACTCTACAAAATTCAAAAAGAGATAGATACACTCAATGCAAATCTACAAAGTGAAGTAGAAAAACAAACAAAAGAGATTCAAAAAAAAGCGGACTTTGCCCGTGAAACAGAATATGAAATTTCTTTGCGTTTAGGTAAAGCTAGTGAATATAGAGACCTTGAAACGGGAATGCACATTAAACGTATGAGCCGTTACTCAGCCCTGTTAGGAAAACTGTATGGAATGGATAAAGAAGAAGAAGAACTCTTGTTATATGCTTCACCTCTGCATGACATTGGTAAGATTGGGATTCCTGATGCTATTTTACTCAAACCTGGAAAACTCGATGAAGCAGAATTTAAACTTATGCAACAGCATGCTGCTATTGGTGGTTTAATGCTTGCTGATGGAGATAAATACCCAATCATTAAAGCAGGGAAAATCATAGCCGAACAGCACCATGAAAAAGTCGATGGGTCAGGCTATCCAAAAGGCTTAGAAGGTGAAGAGATTCATTTATATGCAAAGATTGTCGCTATTGCTGATGTCTTTGATGCACTCTCTTCAAAACGTATTTATAAGGATGCCTTTCCTTTAGAAAAAACCTTAGCCATTATAAAAGAGGGAAAAGGAAGCCATTTTGATGCACATCTTGTCAATCTCTTTTTAGATAATATTGATAAATTTTTAGAAGTCAAAGAAGCATATCCAGATAGTGATGAAACACCGCATATACTCAATCTTATCGAGGAGTGTAAATGAAAATTTTAATTGTAGAAGATGAACCTTTTAATATCACAGTCCTTGAAGAGATGATTTATATTTTCTATCCAGACACAGAGATAAAAAGTGCTTCAAATGGACAAATTGCTTATGAAATGCTACAAGAAGAAGCATTTGATTTGATTTTGAGCGATATTAGTATGCCTGTAATGGATGGCTATGAACTCATAAGCAAAGTGAAACAAGAGTTAGAACTTGCAACTCCAGCCATTGCCGTCACAGCATTTGCTGTTACAGGTGATAAAGAGAAAATTCTTTTAGCAGGTTTTGATGACTACCTTTCAAAACCTATTGATATGACTCTCTTAGAAGAAGTACTCAAAAAATATCAGGTATAAAAAAATGATTAATAAAGAAAAAATAATAGCTCACTTTGCTATTTCAGACATTGTGTTAGAAGAGAGAAAAGGGGTATCACTCTACATAGAATCGCTCACAGCTATCATTTTAGATAGATATTATGACTATATTTTAGCAAAGAATCAATTTGAACAAAAGATAGACATTTCTCAAATCCCTTTACTCAAAAAAATACATTCTGAAATGTTTATTGCTCTTTTTTGTGATGACTTTAATGAAGATTTATTTGAAAAAATTATTTTTTCTTTTCATCAGTTTCCTATCAAACTCGATACTTATGTCATTGCTTTTTTATTTCACACTATGCAAGAAACCATTTTAGATATTGCCTCCGTAAACACACAAATAGCTAAAGATTTAAAAATTATTTTAAAGTTTTTAGCTATAGCAGAGCTAATTGTCCAAGAAGATTATAATCAAAACAAAACAAGTACAAACAAAGAACAAACAAACTTAATCTTTGTCTTAGAAACTCTTTATGAAGTCCTTTCAACACATCGCAGTAAAAGTGAACTTTTACTCCAAAGATGGGAAAATTCTCAACTTGACAATAAAACTGACTTACCCCAAGGTGAAGCTTCAGAATGTTCTTTTTCTTTAGGTATTGAAAAACTAAAAAAAGAGACAGCTAATCTCAAAGTACTGAGTCTCGACATAAAAAATATAGAGATGTTTCATAATGAGTATCACAAAGAAATCAAAACTTTGTATACTTTACATGAAAACAAAGCAAGTCAAGCAGAACAAAAATCACAGATTGATACCATCAAAAAAACCTCTGAACAACTTTTTGAGTATATTAGCAAACCTTACGAACAGACCTCTTCACTTGCATTTTTAAGTATCAATTCTGGTATGCGTTTTACACAAAAATACAATGCCATCATCAATGAAACAAAATTTATACCTTTTAACAACAGCAACAAATTACTAGAATTTATAGATAATTTACTCAAAGAATCTTTACAAAAATCATTAGCATGGATTATCCAAGATTATGCTATCTCTTTTGAAAAGCCGCAACAAAAGTACGATATAGTGGAAGCGATTCACTTCAATACCATCACACTGTATCTCTCCTTTCATTTAAAAAAGATACCTTATAAAAGTTTTATTTTTGATGTTATAAAAGTATTTTTAGAAATTTTAAGAACCACTATACTCAACAGAGAAAAAGAGTACTCTCTTGTTGCTTTAGCAGAAAAAGCAGAGACTGCTAACCGTTCAAAAGATATATTTTTAGCCAATATGAGTCATGAACTCCGAACACCCCTCAATGCTATCATTGGTTTTTCACAAATACTACAAATGCGTCCTGAAATACCAGAAAATATGCGTTCTTACATAGAAAAAATTTCTATTGCTGGCAATAATCTTTTAAATCTTGTCAATACCATTTTAGATTTTGCAAAATTAGAAGCAGGAAAGATGTCTTTTCATCCAAAGATGGAACCACTTCTCAACATAACAAAAGAAGTCTCTATTTTAATGTCTCAACTCTCTGATGCAAAAAACATCGAACTTACTTTTCCAAATGATATCTCTTTGGCACTTTATATTGATGCACAACTTATAAAACAAGTCTTGATTAATATAATCTCTAATGCCATAAAATTTACCCCAAATGATGGGTGTGTTACTATGAATATACTCTTTGATGAGACAAAAAAAGAGTACCTTATCTCTATTTGTGACACGGGTATAGGTATCAGTAAAAAAGAGATTAGCAAACTTTTTACTCCCTTTACACAGTTAGATAATGACCAGCAGAAAAATTCAAAAGGAACAGGGCTAGGCTTAATCATCGCCAAGCAGATTATTGAAGATTTACATGGGGGTCGTATTTGGGTTGAGAGTGAAGAAAATAAAGGAAGTTGCTTTTATATAACACTTCCCGTCAACAATACACTTGAAAAATTAGAAATATTTAATAATCCAGATGAAAATGCGAGAAATATTTTAATCGTTGAAGATAGCCCTGAATATGTCGAAATTTTAACAAATAAACTCAAAGAAAAGTTCCATATTACAGCGACTAATTCTATAGCAAAAGCAAAAGAATTACTCAAAGAACACACATACTATAAAGTCATTTTAGACTTCTTTTTAATAGATGGCATAAGTTCAGAACTGCTCTCATTTATGGAATTAAACAAAATCGAAACTCCTGTTTACATCATCTCAGCAGAAGATGATTTTAAACTAGTAAATCACATCAAAGAGTCTAGCAATATAGAAGGCATCTATAACAAAAAAGATGTTCATTTAATTTGCGAAAAATTATTTTAACAGAAGAATAAGTCATCAACTATTATTAGTGATGATTTATCTTTGGTGTGTTGCGATAAAGAATATAGGCACCTATCATATTAATAATGCCAATAATACTTAATATTATTCCAATACTACTCATTTTATTGTTTCCTTTGTGCATAATTAATCAGTGCAATACCAATAAGATATGTCCCTATCCAAAATATAATTCCACTTATTAAATCAGATTTATGATTAATTTAACAGCAGTTTCATTTCAATTTCTGGCATCTTTTCATACTTTTTAATGGCATTTTGAATTTTTCTATGGAGGGTATTTGGTTCTTGAAAATTTATCTCTGCTATAAATTTTCTTCCACCCAAATACTCCATTACCCATAATTGCAAATGTGTGGGGTGAAATGTTTTTCTTACATTTATTTTTTTCAACAAATCAAAGAAATCTTCACCTCTATCTTCACTATCACGACTTACTACCTTGTAGATGTCATGCATTAAACTCGCTATTGCTTCGCTATCTGCATCATAACTTGGCTTGGTATCTAACATCGCTAAAAGTTTAGAGAGTTTTTTTAGATACTGGTATTCTGGTTTGAGACCTTCGAGTAAAACATTACGAGCATTACCAAACTTGTTGATAGCCTCTAACACTATCTCTATGGTATGCTCATTAGGAGAGAGTCCATACTCATCTATAATTACATTTGCCTCTTTTATGCTCATTGTATATACCCACCATCTTTTAAAATCTGTAGTATCTCTGCTTCAGGGAGTCCCTGTTTCTTGTAAACATTGTACCATGCTTTGGCTTCATCATTAAATGCCACTGCCTCTTCTGAGTACATCGCTTGGTGTTCGAGTGCATTGAAATGTTCTATAAGTTTGCCTATATTCATGATGTACTGTCTATGAAATGCAGCCTTTGGATTGTTTGAAAAGAGCCACCGTATAGCATCAAAAAACATTTGAGGGGTGCGTTTTGATTCTTTTAAATGCAATCGTAAAAGATATTCACCGTCAAAGTTTTTATACTCTCTTCGCACATAATTGGACTGTAATTTTTTTCTTTCATGGTCAAAAAGAGTGACGACTCTTTTTATCTCATCATTATCACTCTTCACAGGAACTGCCACTTCTTTTTTTTGTGTAACTACCACAGGTTTCGTCTCGACAAAAAGATTTTTTTCACCAAAAAGTGCAAAAAAGTCCTCCAATTTTCCTAAACCTTGTAAAATTTCTAAAAAACCCTCTAAAGCAATCTGTCCAGTTTTCTCAAAACGTGCATACTTGTTGTAATTCATCCCTATATGCTGGGCAAATAACTCCTGTGTTTTAAAGCCTTTTTTTCGGATTTCTTTTATATCTTTTGCTAGGTTTTTAATACTTTCTTCATTGTGTTGCATAGACTTTTCTTTTTCCAAAATTTTAGCATAACAAGTTAAAAATCAGCACTATAGTAACGATTTTCTGATTTATGGTGAAGCTATCTTTTAAGCTTATCACAAGTACTCACGCGAGTAAGTTTTTGACTATTCACATTTCTTAACCCATAATTAGGGATTAATAGGATATTATTCACATATTAATACACAATCAGGATTTAATGTGAATATAGGAAAAGAGGTCTTAGAAATTTTAAAAGAAGAGATTACAGAAGTTGAGTATAAACGCTATATTCAGCATCTTGTCTATGATGTAAAAAATTCTACCAATGATTTAGCCATTTATTATGCCCCCAATGCCATTGTCATCAACTGGATTAAGAACAAATACAGCGATAAAATCGCACATCTTTTTGAAATCAAAAGTGGTATAAAAGCAAGAGTCCAAATTAGCCTTAAAAATACAATAGAAAAGCAAAAAACAAAAAAAGTGGTAGAAGTAAAGCAGGGAAGTTCCCTTTTAAACCCTTCACACTCCTTTTCTAACTTTATGGTAGGTGGGTCAAACCAGTTTGCCTATGCTGCTGTCAAAAGTGTAAGTGAAAATGCAGGAAATGTTTATAATCCTCTCTTTATTTATGGCGGTGTTGGTCTAGGGAAAACTCACCTCATGCAAGCGGCTGGTAATGTTTACTACAATGAAGGCAAAGTGGTTATTTATACAACAGTAGAACAGTTTTTAAATGATTTTACCCGTAGTATCCGTAACAACACTATGGAGCGTTTTCGTGAAAAGTATAGAAAATGTGATGTATTGCTTATAGATGATGTACAGTTTTTGTCCAACAAAGAGGGGATTCAAGAGGAATTTTTCCATACTTTTGAAGCTCTTAAAGGCGATGGAAAGCAGATTATATTCACCGCTGACAAACACCCTAAAAAGATAGGGGGACTTGAAGAGCGTTTACAATCGCGTTTTGAATGGGGACTTGTTGCAGATATTCAACCCCCTGAGTTAGAGACAAAAATAGCGATTATTGAGAAAAAATGCGAAATTAACAAGGTCAAACTCTCAAAAGACATTGTCAACTACATTGCAACCGTCATCGATAGCAATGTCCGTGAAATAGAGGGGATTTTATCGAAACTCCATGCTTACTCACAGCTCATGCACATAGATATAGACCTTGCATTTACAAAAAATGTCCTCAAAGACCAAATGCGTGAAAATCGTGAAAATATTGATATGGATATGATTACCCAAACTGTTGCAAAAGATTTAAACATCAAACCAAGTGAGATAAAAAGTAAAGGTAGAAGTAAAAATCTTGTTTATGCACGACGTATTAGTATCTATATCTGCCGTGAACTCACTCAAAATACTATGCCGCAACTTGCCCAATATTTTGGGATGAAAGACCATACTGCGATTTCACATACTATCAAAAAAATCAACTCTTTAATAGAAGAAGATGAAGACTTTAGACTCAAAATAGAAGAATTAACAAACAAAATAACATCGGCATCTTAATTTTACTCATGAAATCGGTAAAAAAAAGATATAATTGTAAAAGTGAACAAGCGTGAATGAATCTTTTAAGCTTCATCACGCTTTAAAAAGTGCTGTAGTAGGCATAAAAAGCTGGTTTTCACGCTTTCACAACCCCCTACTACTACTTACTAAAATTATATTATATTAGGAAATTTATATGATACTCACAATATCAAAATCTATACTAGAAAACATCCTTATCCATTCAGGACCTTTCTTAGAAAAAAAAGATACTTCACAAATAACATCCCATGTGTACATAAATGCTTCTAATGCTACATTAACACTCAAAGCTACAGATTATGAAATAGGCTTTTTAGTAACAACACAAGAAGTAAATATAACTCAAGATGGTGAAATAACTGCAAATGGTAAAAAATTTTTAGATATTGTTAGAATTTTAAAAGAGGGTGATATTGAATTAGAAGTAAGAAATAATATCCTTCATATTCACCAAGCACAATCTAATTTTAAACTACCTACATTTGCATCCAATGAATTTCCAGAATTTCCATCTTATGAAGATAAAGCAAGAATTTCCATAGAATCCCATACTCTCATAGAGTCTTTAAAGAAAATCACACCTGCCATAGATACAAATAACCCCAAATTTGAACTCAACGGTGCACTTATAGACATAAAAAAAGATTTTATTAACTTTGTCTCAACTGATACAAGAAGACTCGCTCTAGTCTATGTAGAGAACCAAAGTGACAATGAACTCTCTTTAATTATTCCTAAAAAAGCAATTATAGAGATTCAAAAACTTTTCTTTGACAATATAGAACTTTATTATGATGAAACAACTCTTCTTATTCGTTCTGAACAATATACCTTTTTTACAAAACTTATCAATGGTAAATTTCCAGAATATACTCGAATTATTCCAAAGGAGATAAAAACACAACTTCACCTTCCTAAAGCAATTATGATTGATTCTTTAAAACAGATTACTACTATCTCTTCAGATGTAAAAATTACCTTTTTAAATGAAGTCATTACTTTTGAAAGTTTAAGTGACGACAACATAGAAGCTAAAACCGAAATAAGCTTTTCTACAGGAATGGATACAGCATTATCTTTAGCCGTTAATTCAAGATATTTACTCGATTTTTTAAATTCTATCAACAATTCAGAATTTACAATAGGACTTAATGAGGGAAATCTCCCATTTGTTTTAAGTGATGAAAATTTCAAAACTATTGTTATGCCAATAGTTATTTAAACATAGTAAAAAAGTATCATTAATGTTTAAAAAAACACACTGCAATATGACAAATAGGGATTCATATATAAGAGCTTTCATTGCTTCTCTTATTATGATTTCTGCTTTTGTAACAAATTCATTTTTATTGGCAATTGTTTCTTTTATCATTTCTTACACTGCTTATACAAAATTTTGTTTTGTATATTTTGCTTTTAAAATAAATAATCGTTTTAGTAAAAATAACTACTATTTATCATTACTTCCAAAACACCGTACATCTCCTGTTTTTATTTTTAATAATGAGGGAAATATACTTTTTCAAAATGACCCAGCAAAATATTTGGTAAAAGATATTGAAAAGTATGATGATTTGTTAAAATATAATCAAGCAACAACACTTAATTTTAAAGAAAATAATAATATCGTCTATAAAAGTAATCAAAAATATTTTCAAATAGAACTCGTAGAAGTTAGAGAAGAACATTTAACACTTGCTTATTTTATAGATATTACAGAAGCGCTTGAACTTAACGATGCTATTGAAGAAACACAAAAAGAGATTATTTATGCAATGGGTGAAATAGGGGAAACACGTTCAAAAGAGACAGGAAATCATGTAAAACGTGTTGCTTTATACTCTAAAAAGCTAGCACTCTTGTATGGTTTGTCAAACAATGAAGCCAATATTCTACATATGGCAAGTCCTATGCATGATATTGGAAAAGTGGGTATTCCTGATGCTATTTTAAATGCTCCTCGAAAACTAAGTAAAGAAGAGTTCCAAATCATGAAAACACATGCCCAACTCGGTTACAATATGCTCAAACACTCCGATAAAACCATTTTAAAAGCAGCAGCAATCGTTGCAGGTGAACATCATGAGAAATGGGATGGCTCTGGGTATCCAAATGCAAAGAGTGGTGAAAGCATTCATATATATGGACGTATAACCGCTGTTGCAGATGTTTTTGATGCCTTAGGAAGTGAAAGAATCTATAAAAAAGCTTGGAAACTAGATAAAATTTTAACTCTTTTTAAAGAAGAAAAAGGCAAACATTTTGATCCAAAACTTGTTGACTTATTTATCAATAATCTTGAATCTTTTTTAGAAATTCGTGATACATTTACAGATGTATTACCTTCTGTAAATTAAATATTGAGTATCGTTTTTATACGAGACCTTTTTCCTTGTTTTGGTGTGATTAAGATATGAAGTTGCCAAGTCCCACTCATAGGAAGGTTTAATTTTCCTTCATACTCTCCATTCCCTAAATTTTTTGCTTTGACTTTTGAACTCATAGCTGGCATCCCTGGCATTGCTGGCATAAAACTTTTGAGTATTACCTGAGCATCTGTAATGATTTTACCACTTTTTTTGAGTTTTACAACAAGAACATTACTCCCTTTTGTTAAAGGTTTTTCAGCAGTTATATGTGCTGTTGCATTTCTAAATTTTGCATCTTTACTAAATGCAGCTGCCTGTGCTAATCCTGCTCCTAAAAGTAGAGCTAAAAATATTTTTGTGAACATTTTCATTTTGTATCCTTTGAATGTTTATAGTGCAAGTATATACAAAATTTGTGGTGTCTTTGTGAGTGAAAAGACCCTATAATCCAAGTTCATTCATACAATCTACACAATACTTTGATTCTGGTATGAGTTTTAAACGTTCAAGGTTTATGTCTTCTTCACACTCTTGACAAACTCCATACTCTTTGTTATCAACATTGAGATAAGCAGTTTTGAGTCTGTTCAATCGTATCTTAGCTACTTCATATCTTTGGATGTTAATATTTTGATCTTGTTTGAGCATTTTGTGATCAATGCTATCAAGCGAACAATCTTTTTTAATTGGCTTGAGTCCTGCTTCAATATTTGCTATTTCCGCTGTAAGTGTTTGTATCTCTTTTTCAATTATTTTTTTAAGTTCTTGTTTTTCTTCTTTATTCATTTTATTACTACCTTTTCAGATTCTACTAAAGAAATATTTCTCTCCTTCGTATCAAACGATACCCCAACAAGATAGATAGGGAGTTTACTATCAAGATACTTCTCATGGTACTTTTTCTCTTTTATCTGAGCAAGAGCATGGCTCCCATCTACTTTAAACTCTATGATGATGATAGAATTTGGCATCTTTATAGTTAAATCTATACGACCTCTATTGGTCACATCTTCACCAACTATTTCTAAGCCTAGTGCTTTGAGATACGCATAAAATAGACTTGCATAGTAGCCCTCATACTCATACATTTTATTGTTTGTAAAAAGATTGTAGGGAATGGAGGCAAAGAGGGATTTGAAGGTATTTTCAAAGAGAGTAAAATCATGAGAGTTTAATGCTTTGAGTAAATTGTTTCTTACAGGCTTAGAGTTTTGTACTTTGCTCATAAAGTCAGCTATACTTCCTAGTAAAGATATCTTTACCTCTTGATTTGGTATACTTAAAAGATACTCCATACCATCAAAGTTTTCGTAACTCTCAATAATAGTCAAATACCCAGTCTGCCACATCAAAGTTTCAAGTTCTATGTAATCTACATCGAAGCTATCAAGCATCTTATCATCTTTGATAATATTCTCTAAGTTTGGCAAAAAGTAGTTATTTTTTTCTATGAGCTTCAGCAGAAAAGTTGGTGTTGCTGTTGAGAACCAGTAGTTTCTATAAGTAAAGTTATTGGAGATAAAAAGGAGTATATCAAAAGGATTGTAAACTCCTTCTCCTAAGAACTTATATCCATTGTACCACTTTTGTATCTTGGCAAAGTCTTGACCCTTGAGATGTTTAGCAAACACTGTTTCAACATCTTCTTGTCTATAGCCACAGATAGTAGCATAGTTAGGATTGAGGGTAATGTCTTGAATATTGTTGAGTCCACTAAAAAGACTCACTTTAGAGAACTTACTTACTCCTGTTATAAAAACAAACTTTAAAAACTCATCAGCCCCTTTAATAACACTATAGAAGTTTTTTAACTCCTCTTGTATTACTCTTGCTACTTCAGGGTTTTCAATATTGTCTAAAATGGGCTTATCATATTCATCTACGAGGATGACTACTTTTTTGTTGTATTTGAGGTAGGCTTCTTCAATAAGTCTCTCAAAACATCCAGAGCTTGTAAATTCTTTTGGACATGCTATTTTTAAGGCTCTTTGGTTAAAATCGAGAATCTGATAAATTCTTTGATGAAACGCCTCTTTAGAACTAAAATCACCACTGTTAAATGAGATTCTAATAATAGGGTGTTTTACAAACTCATAGCCATTCTCGTAGATATGCAAACCCTTAAAAAGCTCCTTATTCCCATCAAATATAGTTCGTAAGGTATCCAAAAAAAGAGACTTTCCAAATCTTCTAGGGCGGGATAGGAAGTAGTACCTTCCATCTTCTATAAGTTTTTGGGCTAAAGCAGTTTTATCTATATAGAGATAATCTTCTTGGAGTATATCTTGTAGGGTTGATATACCTATTGGGAGTTTTTTAAGTTTCATAGATTTTTCCTAGAGTTTATATACATAGAAGTATAACAAAAATCAGTGAAGCTTGGATATAATCAAAGTAAAAGAAAGCTAAAGGAAAATGAAGTGAAAATATATATTGATGGTGATGCATTTCCAAATCTTTTAAAACCCATTATTCTCAAGCAGATTAACAAACACAATATCCAAACATATCTCTTTTCTAACAAAAAAGTTACCTTAGGAAAAGCACCTTCACTGCATTATAAAATTGTTTCAGCTGGAGCAGATAAGGCAGATGATGCGATAGTAGAAGTTGTACAAGCGGGTGATTTAGTCATTACGGCAGATATACCATTGGCAGATAGGGTCATCAGTAAAAATGCACATGCCATAGACCACAGAGGTGAACTTTACAGTAAAGATAACATTAAACAGTACCTTGCTATGCGGAATCTGATGGAGAGTATTCGAGATATGGGTGAGATAACCAAAGGTCCTCAACCATTTTCTCAAAAAAATGCAAAAGAGTTTGCAGATCAGTTAAATAGTTTTTTACAAAAATACTAGTTGTTTTCAAGTTGAACATCTATGGAGAGTGCTTCTACTCCATCTTCAACTTCTTTTTTTATATCGATGGTTTTAACACCCATATATTTTTTCACAACCTCAATGATTTCTGCTTTCATTGCATCCATAAATGGAAAGGCATCAGTGTTTTGTCTATCTGACATGATGGCGATTGTAAGTCTGTCCTTAGCAGTTTTTGCACTGCTTTTTTTGTTGAAAAATGAAAACATTATACAAACATCTCTTTGATTTTTTGCATTAAACCACTCTCTGGTTCTTCTACATTTTCTAGGGGAACTTCTTGACCACAAAGTCTCGCTGCTATTCTTGCATATGCTTTTCCAGCAGCTGAATTTGTATCTAAAATGATAGGTTTCCCTTGATTAGATGCATCGATAATTCCCTTGTCTTCAGGAATTTTCCCAATTAAAGGCACATTTAAAATATCTAAGATATCTTCACTTGCAAGCATTTCACCACTCTGTACCATTTTAGGATTGATTCTGTTAATGATGAGATACTTCATTACCTCACTTCCATCTTTGACTTTTTGACTTTTTGAATCTAAAATTCCTATGGCACGATCAGCATCACGGATAGAAGAAACCTCAGGATTGACAACCACGATGGCACGGTCTGCAAATTCTATGGTATGCTCATATCCTGATTCGATTCCTGCAGGTGCATCTAAAATGACATAATCAAACTCTGCACTCAAATCAGTCACAAGCTTATGAATCTTTTGGGAGTCTAAAACAGATTTATCTTTTGTTTGTGAAGCTGCTAAAAACTGAAGGTTTGGACTCATTTTACTTTTTATAAGTGCTTGTTTCATGTTGGCTTCACCATCCATTACTTGCACCATATCAAAAACAACACGGTTTTCAAGTCCTAAAATCATATCTAAGTTACGCTGACCGATGTCAAAATCAACAACGACACATTTTTTATCATTAAGAGCGATTCCTAACCCTAAATTTGCGGTAGTCGTTGTCTTACCAACACCACCTTTTCCACTAATTACTGCAATTATTATGCCCACTTTGTCTCCTTTAATACGGGTGTTATCCTGATTTCATTATTTATAAGTTCTACACGGTTGAGTTTATCTTGTAAATATTTGTTATCTACTTCTACTTCATGAAAAACAATGTTTGCTTTATGTGAGGCTTGTAGCATCATAAAGTTACCATTACAGCGGATGTCACCTTCAACAATCTGTGTGATGATGAGATTCCCCTCAATGACGATACTCCCTCCGCTATTTACACGGTTGAGTAAAAGTAAATCTCCTCTTATTTTAAGCTCTTGTCCACTCCGAACAAGTTTATCGATTACTTTGAGATTATCTTGAATTTTTTCTACTGGTTTTTTTATCTCTTTCTCTGGAACTTCTTTTTTCTCTTCTTCGACTTCTTGTAATTTTAGAGTATTTTTACTTGCTCTTTTTTTTGGTAATTGGGTATTGACAATATATTTTAAATTTTTTTCCTGAAGATACTTATCTATCTTTGTACTTACATCTCCATAAATACTGATAAGATGATTCGTAAACATTACATAATTTTTATCAAAAAAAGCAATAAATTCATTTTCATCTTCTAAAGTAACTTCAAATACCTTTACCGAGTATTGTTTTGTCAGCAAAATTTCTCCTTAAATAACAATCTTTAGAATCTTATCTTGATTATAATTATATGTTAATTAAAGTAGTGTTATATGTCAATATGCAATATTTTTAAAATAGAAAGTAATTTTAGGTTAGGATTATAAAAAACAAAAGGAATTTTAATGCTTTTGGGAAAATGTCCGTACTGTGAAGATGGTCAGATTGAGGTGAGAGATAAAGAGGTCAATGGTAAAAAGGTGAAACTTTATGCTTGTACAAATGCTCACTGGAAAACAGAAGATGGTGAAATGTATGAACTCACTGAAGATGCTACTTGTGATTATAGACTCTGGCAAAACTCTTTAGCAAGGTATGGTAAATGGCTCAACTATAAGGAAGTAAGAGAACTTTTAAGCCAAGAGAGTATCGAAGTTGAATTGTTAAGTAAAAAGTATGGAAAAAAGATTTATTATCATAAAAATATTGTGTTAAATCAAGAGTATGGTGTCAGTGTGTTGTGGGATTAATAAAACTTTTAATAAGATTTGAGTATAATTCTCATCCGCTTTACTGTTTTAACAAAATGAAAGAGTATTTCTATCTTTATATAAGATATAGAGACAAAAGTATTGGCAAGTAGTTTTACTCGCCTAAAAACAGTAAAGACATAGACTAAAGGACTTTCAATGAAAGTAAGAGCTTCAGTTAAGAAGATGTGTGATGACTGCAAAGTTGTCAAAAGAAAAGGCATTGTAAGAGTAATCTGCAAAGTTAAAAAACATAAACAGAGACAAGGATAACCATGGCTCGTATATCTGGTGTTGATTTACCTAAAAAGAAAAGAGTAGAGTACGGTTTAACGTATGTCTATGGTATTGGTCTTCATGCTTCTCGTCTTATTTTAGACGCAACAGGCATTGACTATAATAAAAGAGTTTTTGAACTCAATGAAGCTGATGTAGCTGCAATAACTGCGGAAATCCGTGCAAACCATATGGTTGAAGGTGATTTACGTAAGAAAGTAGCTATGGATATTAAAGCTCTTATGGATTTAGGTTCATACAGAGGTCTTCGTCACCGTCGTGGTCTTCCATGTCGTGGTCAAAAAACTAAGACAAATGCGCGTACTCGTAAGGGTAAACGTAAAACTGTCGGCGCTGCGTAAGGATTTATAGATGGCAAAAAGAAAAGCTGTTAGAAAAAAAGTAGTAAAGAAAAACGTTGCACGTGGTATCTGCCACATTGCTGCATCATTTAACAATACACTTGTAACAATTACAGATGAGATGGGTAACATGATTGCTTGGAGTTCTGCTGGTTCTTTAGGATTTAAAGGTTCTAAAAAATCAACTCCATTTGCTGCACAAGCTGCTGTTGAAGATGCAGTTGCGAAAGCACAAGTACATGGTATTAAAGAACTTGGTATTAAAGTTCAAGGTCCTGGTTCTGGTCGTGAGACTGCAACTAAAGCTGTTGGTGCTATTGAAGGTATTCGTGTTACATTTATGAAAGATGTTACTCCATTACCACACAACGGTTGTCGCGCACCTAAGCGTCGTAGAGTTTAAGGAGA
>JALUWV010000009.1 GCA_027019335.1 Sulfurimonas sp.
GCTGCACTAGGTGGAGCAATTGGTATGGGTAGTACTGCTGCTGCAACTATCGCTGGTACTGCACGTAACCCAGGTTTAGGTGCTAAACTTATGACTACAATGTTCATCGCTCTTGCAATGATCGAAGCACAAGTTATTTATGCACTTGTAATTGCGTTAATCGCACTTTACGCTAACCCTTACTTAGGTTAATCTTTAACTAGATACAATTAAGTAACCTCAGACTTAACTCTTTTTGAGTTAAGTCAACTTTATACCACTCTTTATATGCGCAGGTGGTGGAACGGTAGACACGCAACGTTGAGGTCGTTGTGCCTTCGGGTGTGGGGGTTCAAATCCCCCTCTGCGCACCATTTCAAGAGATTCTTGAAAAACTTCAATAAAAAAATCAAAAATTAATTCTTAATAAAATAGATTTAAAGTCAATGAACTCTACTGGAAGAGTACAGAGTCTACTGTTACCGATGATGTGAAAAAGATATTATTGGGTAATGGTTGGAGCTGGAAGATGATTAAAAATTTACGAAACAACGAATACATTTAAGGATAAAAAACATGACAAAAATCTTGACAATAGCAACAATAATATCGGTATCATACGTATACCTACTCTCTAGTTTTTCTGTAGAATTTAGTAGTATGTTTGGGTTTGCTGATGAAACCATGTTACTTAAAAAACAGGTTTTATATTTATTAGCAGGTTTAGTTACTTTTATCGGTGTGACACCGTTAAAGACTTCCAAATGCTTTAACTGTATTGGAGCTTTTGTATTTGTATCTTCAGTTATATTACTTCTTTTGATGTTGGTTGTACCACACTCTTTTGCCCCTTTAATAGATGCTAAAAAACTCTTTATTAGTTTTGGTTCTATAACATTACAACCTATCTACTTTTTTATGCTTGGGGCTATATGGTTTATTAGTTACATTTATGAAAAACAAACCATTAAAAATACAAATTTAAGTATCATAATTTTAATGTTTTTTACTGCATTTATAAGCTATTTCTCTCATGATTATTCTGCGTTTTTACTTATCGAATTGCTCCTACTCTCTCTCATTTTTTATATCAATGGTCTTTCAAAATTTCTTCTTGGAACTATCTTGGCTTTCATAACATCAGTAACTCTATTTATATTATCAGCACCGCATAGATTGTCAAGACTTCAGAGTTGGTTAGATGCATCCCACCTAGAAATCTCTAAAAATCTTTTAGATGAAAGTAGTCTATTCTTTTTATACAATAGTCTAGGCGAGCCTATGCTACTCACTATAATTGCACTTTTTATGGCATTAATCTATTTTATAATTAGAAAAGGTTCTTCAAATGAAGGCACTAAACTCTTTAGTGTAGGTGTAGTACTTTTCATAAGTATTGATCTATTTTTAAATATCTTAGCCACTTCAGGATATTTACCTATTCATGCACCATCTCTGTTCTTTTACTCTTATGGATTTTCTATATCCATTGTCTCTTTTTTAATGATAGCATTACTGAGCATAAATGATAATATCAAAATCTTGAGATGAAAAAAACATATATAATAGGCGATATACATGGAGAGTTTGACACCCTCTTAGCTCTCGTAGATAAACTCCCTCAAAACGCAGAGATGATGAAACAATTCAAAAATGACAATGAACTGAGTGCTTTTTGTGTGCAGACACAGGAAGTTGTTAGTATGAGTCGGGTTTAGAAATTGTGTCTTTAAATTAAATTTTGGTTTTTGTAGGTAAAATATGGCTTATCTTAATTTTAGGATAGAGAATGTTTTGTTCTTCGTGTACTAGTCCTTTGGGAAGTGATGTAGAGAAATCAGCAGAGCAAAAAGCAGAGGAGATAAAACAAAAGAGCTTCAACCTCAGAAGAGGTCAAACTAGTAAATTGTGATAGTAAAATTCCAAATATAAGGTTACATTCATGCTAGATAAATTTTTTAAAAACGAAGCAAAAGAGATTATAAAACAGTATCTTTTTTGGACGGATTTTTTAGACCAAGATTTTAATACAATAGATGAGTTAAAAGAGAAACTCAAAACTATAAAAGATAAGCTTGTTTACCAAGGGGAGTTTGGAGAGTTCTACCTCACGCAAGAAGAAGCAATGGCATTAGGCAAAGAGGTTAAGGCTCTTAGCATCCAAAAAGTGTTAGACTCAGAAACATATCCTCTCTATTTGATTGAGAGATTAACCAGAGTTACGAGTTACTCTCATAGTGATTTGAAGTCTATTCCAAAGAAAAGTGAAGTTGTATGGCTCTATAGTGTAGGTGTTTTAATGCACTTTGTTCTTAAAGATGGCAAGTATATCTACCCAAAAGATTATGCAGTAGACAATCCTTACAGATATGGTTATATAGTGGTCTATCATAAAAATGGCTTGCAAGGTGTTTATGACATAGATAGTGACAGCTTAAAGGTAGCTTTTGAGTATAAGAGTATTGAACTCTTTGGAAATCTTGCTGAGCTTTGTAAAGATGGTGAAAATTATGAGATAATTAATCTTGATACAGATGAAAGTATACAAAAAAGTTCCAAAAAAACATTACCACTCATAAGTGATAAACTAAGAAGTAGGTTAAATCTTTCTAAGGTAGATATGGAAGATTATGTACCACTCTTTAACACTGCTAGAGATGAGCAAGACCTAGTTAAAATGAGTTTATGGGATGCTAAAGTTGGAGTCCTTGAGATACCTAGTGCTTACAGAGGTCTCATAGAAGATAGTAATGGCATGATTAAATGGGAAAACCCTATCAATCCTGATATCTTTGACATGGAGATAGAACTGCCTGTAATGTTTAAAAAGAGAGATGGGGAGTATGTCACACTCGGCATTAAACATGAAGATATAGTTTTAGAAGATAGAACCGTTTTAAATGATGTAGTCTTACCTCCACAAAAAGCTACTCAACTTCATGACACGAAGCTTCCTTCATGGCTACAAATCAAAAAACAAGAGTTGAGTAATGTTGACTACTCAAACAATCGTGTAGATGATATCATAGCCCTTAGTAGTGATGAGTTCAATGAATTTGTATCACTTCTAGGTAACGACAATATAAATATGCTGCTTATTTTTCTAAAAACATTAGATGCGATAGAACTAGCAGAGTTTTTTCTCTATCTTGAAGATGTAAAACTTGATGAAAATATAGAAGCACCAAGTGCAAAAGAGCAGTTTGAACATATGTTAAACAGTCAAATAGTAGATGATATAGATGATGAAGTTAAGGCTAGGGCTACTTTAGAGATACCACTGTTTGTAAACTATGCAAAACATATTCACCATCAAGCAAATGATTTCAAAGAATTTATAAGAGCAAAATATTATCCATATAAAGAAGAAGATGTGATTATGCAGTTTGAGGGACATCTCTTTAAGACACTCTATAGTGAGCCTATGAAGTTTGTTCCTGATTATTTCAACCAAGTTTTGGCTCAATTTAGAGACTTGTATGATGAAGAAAATAAAGAACACCAAAAGGTAGCACTGCATCTAGCCAGAAGATTTGGACTACTTGTAAACTCTCTACATGTGATTCAGAAGTATCAAGATGAACCTTTCGATGGACTGGAGTGGTTCTTGAGTAGTTTTGTGGAGGAGATAAAAAAAGTAGATGGGTATGAGATATTAAGTGATGACATACTTATATTTTACATGATGAATACCTTTGCTTCCATCATTCAAGAAGATGACAATAGTTATATAAGTTCTATGATAGAGGTCGTAAAAGAGCTTATGAAGTTTTATCCATACCTTAGTGACTCTTTCTTGTATGCCTTAGAAGAGTTGATGAAAAGTGTAGCATTAAAAGAGATAAGTGTAGATAATGCCAATAGATTTTTGGAGATATTTATAGCGTTACCAAAGCTCTACGACATACTTAGCTACTCAAAAATCATGGAACTAAAAGAGATGATAAATATCATTTTAGCAAATGACAAGCCACAAGATAACAAGGTGTTTGATAAGGATGGTGTCAAAAGTAAGCTGATTCTTTTGAATTATTTACTTGATATGGAGGATTTATAAAATGATAATTTATATACACGGCTTTGGAAGTCATGGTTATGGGAGTAAGGCAAAAGTTTTTCGTGAGTATTTTACTTCTATAGAAGAGGATTTTATAGCACCTTCCCTCTCTTATGTTCCTGAACTCGCAATTCAAACTTTAGAAGAACTCATAAAATCTTATCAGGGGGATATTTATCTTATAGGCTCTTCTCTTGGTGGGTTTTACTCTACTTATCTCTCACAATTACCAGAGGTGAAAAAAATAGTGCTTATAAATCCAGCTACGAAACCTATGGAGACGCTAAGAAGAGCTTTAGGTGATGCTCCTAATTTTTACGATGATAATAGTTTTTCATGGAAGCAAGAGCATCTTAAAATGTTAGAGAAGTATGACTACTATCTACCTCATGACTCATGGGAACTGCAGCAGTTTTTTGTCTTACTGCAAAAAGGGGATGAGCTTTTAGACTATAGAGATGCCAAAGAGAAGTATGGGGAAGCAGAAGTTATCGTAGTAGAAGATGGTGGTAGCCATAGTTTTGATGGGATTGAGCGATACTTTGAAAGCATAAGGGCATTTTTTGAAGTTAAATCTACTACAAAAGTACAGGAGATATACAGCACAAAGATATACAAAGATACTCTAGCATTTGCACTGAAGGCTCATAAAGAGTAAAAAACACCTGAAGGACTGCCTTACTCTTTTCACATTGTAAGTGTAGCAAATGAGATTATAAACTCGCTCTCAATAAATCCTATCTCTTATGATGAAGCGAATGTCGCCATCGCATGTGCATTGCTTCATGATGTCAATGAAGACACACAAGAGAGGGTAGATAGCAGAAGCATAGAGTTCCCAAAGAACAATATAGATGTAGTGGTAAATGGTGTTGCAGCACTTACAAAAGATGAAACACTTCCATCAAAACAAAAACAGATGAGAGATAGCTTAACGCGATTAAAGCAGATGCCACACTCTGTGCAGATGGTAAAACTAGCCGATCGTATCACAAATCTAGCTCCTGCACCTCTCTTTTGGAATAAAAACAAACGCAAATCTTATGTAGAAGAGGCAAAGTTTATCTTGCGAGAGCTTGGGAGTTCAAATGAGTATTTGGCTAAAAAACTACAAAGCAAGATAGAGAGTTATGAGATCGATTTTGTAAAGGAAAGTATGGAGTTTAAAATAGTTGATAACTATCTGGTATTTTGTGCAGAGGAAAAACAGCTCATACTTGATAAAAACCACAAAAACTACCTCAAAACTTTTAAAGCTATCAACAGACTAAATGAATACATCAAAAAAGAATATGACTTGGAGCTTTTTACATGCTGGAAGAACGAAGAGGAAGTAGAAGAGTATGAAAATAGAGTAGGTGTTTCGTACATTATGGAAATACTCAATACAAAAGATTTACTAGACATAAATAAGCAAACAGATGATACAATAGAAAAGTATTTTAGTTCTATTTTAGAGGGTAAAAATATTATACTTTAAAAATTACCTACTCATACTCCTCCTTACAAGCTTTGCAAATGCAGACACCATTGCTCAGCAGTGGCAAAGCACTCCTCAGCATAAAAGCTTTTGAAGACAGAAGAGATGCTAATGAGAGTTATGATGGGAAAAAATGGGGAGAGGGTTATAAATGGGGATTACCTGCAAAGATGGAAGGTGTAGCTAAAGTATCAAAAATAATATTATTGCACGGACTATAGGCTATTTTTTGAAATTTACAGTGATTTTTAAAAGTGTTTTAAGAGGGGGTTATTGAGTGGCTCCGGATGCTGGATTCGAACCAGCGACCAAGTGATTAACAGTCACCTACTCTACCGCTGAGCTAATCCGGAATATATTTTAATGGTGCGGATGAAAGGACTTGAACCTTCACACCTTGCGGCACCAGATCCTAAGTCTGGCGTGTCTACCAATTTCACCACATCCGCGTGGAATAAGTATTTTTTGTCACTTCTGACATCATCATACTAAAGTGGTACCCCCTAGACGATTCGAACGTCTGGCCTACGCCTTAGAAGGGCGTTGCTCTATCCAGCTGAGCTAAGGAGGCATTTTTAAAGGTGGTACGCTCGATAGGATTCGAACCTATAACCCTCGGAGCCGAAATCCGAAACTCTATCCAGTTGAGCCACGAACGCTACTACTTTATTAGTTATTGATTGTTATTAAGTTTTATATTTTAAAATTTATGGGGTGGGATGCGGGATTCGAACCCGTGACCCCCGGCACCACAAACCAGTGCTCTAACCAGCTGAGCTAATCCCACCATATCTGAATCTTAAATATAAATCTTGGTATTTTAAAAAGTGGTCGGGGTGAAAGGACTCGAACCTTCGGCCCCCTGGTCCCAAACCAGGTACTCTAACCATACTGAGCTACACCCCGACCTACACACTAATTAGGCATATATGCCAATTAATGAGCCGGAATTATAGCCAACACATAAGAAAATGTCAATAGTATTTGTGAAATTCTTTTATATATTTCTAAATTCCTGTATAATTCCTTATTAAATTCAAAAAGAAGTAGTATGAAAATAGCAAGATTTAGTAGAGTTGGTTTTATTTTAGCCGCGGCAGGGAGTGCTGTTGGACTTGGAAATATATGGAAGTTTCCTTACATCGCAGGAGAGTATGGCGGAGGTGCTTTTGTTCTCGTATATCTTTTAACGGTTCTACTCATTGGCTTTTCTATCATGATTGCTGAAATGCTTATTGGGTACTTGGGAAGAAAAGACACGGTTACCTCTTTTGAAGAGTTAGCACCTACCCATAAAGAAAGATGGAAATTTGCTGGTTTTCAAGGTTTAGCAGGTCTTTTTATCATGATTTTTTACTCGGTTGTTATTGGATGGATTTTTAACTACATCGTAACTTCTATTACCGCACTTCCAGCCAATGTAAAAGAAGCCGAAACAACTTTCAATGCGATGCTCCATACTGATGCACTCACACAAATCTTTTACCATACTACTGCATTTATCTGGATAACCTATGTCCTCACGAAAGGAATTAAGGGTGGTATAGAAAAAATGAACTATTTTCTCATGCCTGCACTTATGCTTATTTTAGGAGGAATGTTTCTCTATGCAACTACTTTAGATACCTTCTCTCAAGCAGTTACTTTTATGTTTGCACCTGATTGGTCAAAGATAAATTCAAATGCTTTTGTTGTAGCTGTAGGGCATGCATTTTTCACACTTAGCCTTGGGATGGGTGCCATTATGACCTACTCTGCTTCTATGGAAAAAGACTCCAACCTTGTAAAAAATGCTTTTTGGGTTGTCTTTTTAGATACTACTATCGCTATTGTTGCAGGATTAATGCTTTTTACTTTTCTTTATGAGTATGGTTCTGGTCCTGCACAAGGTCCAGGGCTTGTTTTCATCTCTCTACCTGCTGCATTTTATGAGCTTGGAACATTGGGAAATCTCTTTGCTGTTTTGTTTTTCATTGCCCTTGCATTTGCAGGTCTTACATCCTCTGTCTCCCTTGTTGAGCCAATGGTACAGTACTTTATAGATAGATTTGGATGGAGTAGACTCAAAGCATCTATTGCAATGGGGATTTTCTTTTGGTTCTTTGGTCTTTTTGCCATTTTATCAAATATCGATGGATACAAAGAGTTACTTACTTGGGGAGGAAAAAGCTTTTTTGACTGGGTTGATTATGTAACAGCCGCTATCATGCTTCCTTTAGGTGGCTTAACAATGGCGGTTTTTGTTGGTTTTGTGATAGAGAAAGAGAGAGTCGAAGCCCTCATGCGACCGCAACTCAAATGGGCATTTGATGCTTGGTATTTTAGCTTACGCTACATTACACCTGTCGCAATGTTCATCGTTATACTCTCTCTACTTGGTATTTTATAAAACTTAACAAGCCCCTGAAGAACACGGTGAAATGCCTTGTGTGAGAAACATTGCTGTCACTGTGTCTAAGGTCTCTATATGGTTCATTAACCATGGAACTAAAGTCCTTTCTACATAGTTTTGAGCAAAAGCCAAATCTTTACTCTCATGAAATTTTTGTGCTACGAGCTTGAGTTCATTTAAAGCTCTATCATGCTCTCCTTTATGCACAGGATAGGGAGGAAACATTTTTTCTCGCATCATTTTCTCTTCACCGCTAAAGTGTCCAATAGTATGTGTAACAAGTTCATCTAAAATCGCAGCGACCTCATCACTATTTTGGGCAGATATAGCCGCTAAAAGACGATTAATAATCAAAATATCTTCTAAATGTGTGTCATTCATTGATGGCATAGCCACCATTGGAAGTTGTTCTTGTGTTATCATTAGAACTGAATCATCCCGTTTACTGGTGAGCTTGCAGTTGCATAGGGTTTTTTAGGGATTCTTCCCGCTAAGTAACTCATGCGCCCTGCTCTTACAGCATGCTTCATCGCTTCTGCCATAACCATAGGGTTTTGTGCTTGTGCTATAGCTGTATTGGTAAGTACTCCATCTGCCCCGAGTTCCATCGCATAGGCAGCATCACTCGCACACCCTATACCAGCATCTACGATGATAGGAAGATTGACTGCTTCTTTGATAAATACAACATTATAAGGGTTTTGAATCCCAAGTCCACTCCCAATAGGTGCAGCCAAAGGCATAATTGCATTTGCCCCTGCATCTTCCAAACGTTTTGCCATAATCGGGTCATCTGAAGTATATGCCATAATGGTAAAACCCTCTTTTGAAAGTACTTCACAAGCCTTGATGGTTTCAAGTACATCAGGGTAAAGTGTTTTTGCCGTATCGCCAATCACTTCAAGCTTAATAAGGTCTATCCCCGTTGCTTCGCGTGTTAAACGAAAAGTCGTGATTGCCTCTTCTGCCGTTGTACATCCCGCTGAGTTTGGCAAAAACTTTACATTCGTTCCTGCAAAAGTATCCCGTAAATTTTCTTTATCTGGGTCTGTAATGTTTAAACGACGCACAGCTACTGTGATAAGTTCACTTCCTGAAGCAAGTGTTGCCTCTTTTGTCATCTCAAACGAGTCATATTTTCCACTCCCTACGATTAAACGTGATCCAAGGGAATATTTTCCAATTTTTAGTATATTATCCATCTATTTTTCCTAAATCTTACTTTTTCGTATTATATTGATTTTATCTTATAGATTACCTATTCCTTCTATTAAATCATCTGGTGTAAGAGAAAAATCAGCACCTGTGTAACTATGTGCCAATTTTGTATGTGCCAAAGAAGCATGTATCGCTGCATCTAAAGGGGTATAGCCTTGTGCTAACAGCGCCCCGATAAGTCCACTTAAAATGTCTCCACTACCACCTTTTGCTAAGATAGGTGTTCCATGCGGGTTGATGTAAAACTTATCAGCTTGCCCAATAATCACATTTGCCCCTTTTAAAAGGAGTGTAACATGGGGGTATTTACTACAAAATGCTTCTGCATACTTGAAACGATTTTTTTGTAACTCTTTCACATCTATCTCTGCAATCTTTGTTCGTTTGAGTAAAGAGATAAACTCTTTTGGATGGGGTGTTAGTACTAGATGCTCACGTTTTAAAAGCTTTGTAATGATAGGCATATGAAAAATATCTGCATCTACTATAAGGGGATGAGAATTTTCTAAAAATTCTGATAACTCACGGTCACTAAACTCCTTTCCTAAGCCCATTCCACAGGCTAAAGCCGTTGTACTTTTCGGGAGTTCACTGTTATACATAATGGAGTATGGGATATGCAATGTTTGAGCATTTTCATAGCCCACAAGTGTGACAAGTCCCGTTCCAAAGCGCAAAGCACTCAAAGCACTCAAGATACTGGCACCTGCTTTCTCTCCACAAGCAATAGCGAGGTGTCCGTAGCTTCCCTTATGTGTGTTCGCCGCTTTTCTATGCGGGAGTTGTAAGTCTTCTAAATCAAGTAAATACCAGTTCGTATCGCCTTCATAAATCTCTCTAGCAATCCCCAAATTGAGTACTTTAACAAAACCTAGAAAGTTTTTTGCCTCATCGCTATACATAGATTTTTTCAAAGCACCCATTGTCAATGTTGCATCCGCAACAAAAGTTCTTTTATCGCACTGTCCATCACTTTTGAGTCCAGAGGGAATATCACAAGCGAGTTTATAGGCATCGAGTTGATTGATAGTTCGGATGACAGCATCGACTTCACTACTAAATATTCCATCAAACCCTGTCCCAAGTACAGCATCGACAACAACATCACAACGATTGAGTTCAAAGGTGGTTTTTACCCCCATAGCCTGTGCGCGTTTATGCTGTAAAATTGCCATAGGGGATTTAGAATCTTTGACATAAAAAAGTTTTACTTTGTAATCATAAGCGAGTAAACGTGCCAATGCCATCCCGTCGCCCCCATTATTTCCACTCCCGCAAACAATCAAAATCTTCGATTTTTTAGGGAACTTCCCTCGTATAAATTTCTCCATACCCTGTGCGGCATGCTCCATCAACAAATCTTCGCTCAAGGCAAATTCATCATAACATCGCTTATCTAAAGAACGCACTTCATCAAATAATTTTTGCATACAGACTCCTATTTTGTTAATTATAGTATAATAACCCTATGAATTACAAAAAAATTGCACAAGAAACTTTAAATATTGAAGCAAATACACTCCTTGAAGCGGCAAAAAGCATTGATGATGTTTTTGAAAAAGCGGTAGAGTTAGTCCTCAATTGTAAAGGAAAATTAATTGTCACTGGTGTTGGGAAAAGTGGTCTTATTGGGGCAAAAATGGCAGCGACTTTTGCCTCTACTGGCACACCGAGCTTCTTTTTACATCCGACAGAAGCCTTACATGGCGATTTGGGAATGATAAGTAAAGAAGATGTTGTGATTGCCATTAGTTACTCTGGTGAAAGTGAAGAGTTAGGGGCTATCTTACCCCATGTAAAGCGTTTTGAAGTACCCCTTATCGGGATGACAAAAAATCGCAACTCCACACTTGGAAAGTATAGCGATATGATTATCGAAGTGGCTGTTGAAAAAGAGGCGTGTCCTCTTGACATCGCACCCACGAGTTCAACCACTCTCACACTCGCTCTAGGGGATGCTTTGGCAGTTTGCCTTATGAAAGCTCGCGATTTTCAAAAAACTGATTTTGCCTCTTTTCACCCTGGTGGTGCCTTAGGCAAACAGCTTTTTGTTAAGGTCTCCAATCTTATGCAGAGTGAAAATATTCCGACAGTATCGCAAGAAACAAAAATCAAAGATGCTATCATTGCCATTAGTCAAGGGCGTTTAGGCACAGTACTTATCACAGATACCGAAAATAAACTTGTGGCTCTTTTAAGCGATGGCGATATTCGTCGTGCTTTACTGAGTGAGGATTTTTCACTTGAAGATAATGTCTTAAAATACGCCACACGCAAGCCAATGACACTTAACAATCCCGATATGCTCGCCTCTGATGCACTTGTTCTCATAGAAAAGAAAAAAATACAACTCCTTGTAATTACAGATAAAGAAAAAAATATTCAAGGTGTGTTACATATTCACACACTTATAGAAAAAGGAATCTCCTAAATGATGAGACTCAACAAATACATAGCACATAACTCCAGCTATTCACGCCGTGAAGCAGATAAAGCCATCCAAGATGGGTATGTTCGTGTCAATGGTGAAATAGAAGAAAACCCAGCAACACAAGTCGATGAAAAACTTGATGTTGTTTACATTAGTGGAAGACAAATCTCCCCACAAGAGAAGTACACAGTCATTGTTTACAACAAACCAAAAGGCGAACTTGTCACAAAGTCTGACCCAAAAGGGCGTAGAACCATTTACGATGGCTTAGACAACAAGTATAAACATTTTGTTCCTGTAGGGCGTCTTGACTTTGCAAGTGAGGGAGTACTGCTCTTAACCGATGCCTCTCGGGTGGCTACGGCACTTATGGAATCCAACCTCGAACGCCGATATAAACTTAAAATCAAAGGTGAAGTCACTTCTGAGATGGAAGACGCCATGCTCAATGGGATGTTCATAGAAGATGCCACAGCAGGTGGTCATTCACACTCTAAAATCACTTCCATGGAGTTCAAACCTTTTTTAGGCTATCAAATCCAAAAAAATGCCCACAACTACTCCATTCTTAAAGTAGCGATTAGTGAAGGGAAAAACCGTGAACTCCGTCGCTTTTTTGCACATTTTGGGACAGATATTGCCGACCTCAAACGCATTAGCTTTGCAGAAATAGAACTCAACAACTTACCAACAGGCAAATCAAGATACCTCACTCGAAGTGAATACTCAGCACTTTTTACATTTTTAAAAGCTGAAGAAAAATTAGCTCGTGAAAAAGCGGGGAACAAGGCAAAAGGCAAAAAATAATTGTCTGATTTTACCCAACTCCTCCGCCCAAACAGTTTTGATGAGATGGTAGGACAAGAACATCTAAGTGCTTCTAATGCTCCCTTACGCATTTTATGTGAAAAAAATGCCTTAGGGCATAGCTTTTTATATGGTCCTGCTGGGTGTGGAAAGACATCTTTAGCACGGATTATTGCCAAAGAGATGGCATTACCATTTTATGAGTTTAATGCCACTTCTCTCAAAGTTGAACAACTGCGTAAAATTTTTGAACAGTATAAAAATGCCCTACAAAAACCTCTTATTTTCATTGATGAAGTCCACCGTTTAGCAAAAAATCAACAAGAAGTTTTACTCCCAGTAATGGAAAACAACACAGTACTCGTCATCGGTGCATCTACTGAAAACCCTTTCTTCTCCCTCACTTCTGCTATACGTTCTCGCTCTATGCTCTTTGAACTCAAAGCGATTGATACTACTGCATTACACACTTTGGTGAATAAAGCAAAGAAAAAAGAAAATCTCACACTCGATACACAAACGCAAGAGTATCTTGTCCTCACTGGTGGGGGAGATGCACGAGCGATGTTAAAACTCCTTGAATTTGCTTCCAATATCTCTTCTCACATTACCTTAGAAATACTTAAGTCTTTAAGACCGCAAGCACTCCAAGCAGGAAGTAGCGAAGCAGGAGTGCATTATGAACTAATATCAGCACTTATAAAGTCGATTCGAGGGAGTGATGAAAATGCAGCGATTTACTATCTCGCTCGCTTGATTGAGGGAGGTGAAAGTGCCGATTTTATCGCTCGAAGACTCGTTGTACTTGCAAGTGAAGATGTTGGCAATGCCAATCCTCAAGCTCTCACTCTCACAACCTCAACCCTCACAAGTGTGAGTAAAATTGGCTTTCCTGAAGCCCGTATCATCTTAGCTCAAGCCGTCATCTATCTTTGTGCTTCACCCAAATCTAATGCTGCCTACGAAGCCATCAATAAAGCATTATCGTATGTAAAAAACGATACACTTTTAAATGTGCCAAATCATATCAAACCAAATGCTGAGGGGTATCTTTATCCTCATGACTTTGGTGGGTATGTAAAACAAGCATATCTTACTCAAGAACTCCATTTTGTCTCTTTAAAAAAGATTGGATTTGAGATGAAAATGAAAGAGTGGCTTGAAAAAATAAAAGGATAAAAATGCGAGAAAAATCACTCAAATACCACTCATACCCCACAGCAGGAAAAGTAGAAATATGTGTTACAAAACCTGTTGAAAATGCTATGGACTTAGCTTTAGCCTACTCACCGGGAGTTGCTGAACCCTGTTTAGAAATCGAAAAAGATGCAAATTTAGCTTATGACTACACCTCAAAAGGTAATCTTGTTGCCGTTATTAGTAATGGAACGGCTGTTTTAGGGCTTGGAGACATTGGTGCGCTTGCAGGAAAACCTGTGATGGAAGGAAAAGGAGTACTTTTTAAGAAGTTTGCACATATAAACTCTTTTGACTTAGAAGTAGATTTACACGATATAGATAAGATGGTAGAGTTTGTTAAAGCCGTTTCACCTACATTTGGAGGGATAAATCTTGAAGATATAAAAGCCCCGGAATGTTTTGAGATAGAAACAAAAGCGCAAGAGATTTGTGACATTCCTATCTTTCATGATGACCAACACGGGACAGCTATCATCTCTGCTGCTGGTATTTTAAATGGCTGTGAAATTACAGATAAAAAAATCGAAGAGATTAAAATCGTCATCATTGGAGCGGGGGCTGCTGGGCTTTCTGCGGCGAAAATGTACGAAGCACTTGGAGCAAAACATATCATCATTTGTGATTCCAAAGGGGCTATCACAACAAAAAGAAATGACCTCAACAAGTACAAACAACCATGGGCAACAGATGAGGATGTCACAACATTAGCAGATGCACTTGTCAATGCAGATGCCGTCGTGGGTAACTCACAAGCAAACTCTATCACACAAGATATGGTCAAAACACTTGCACCAAACGCAATGCTTTTTGTCATGGCAAACCCAGACCCAGAGATAAAACCTGAACTCGCACTTGAAGTTCGTGACGACCTCATCATAGGGACAGGAAGAAGTGACTATCCAAACCAAATTAACAATGTTTTAGGCTTTCCTTTTGTCTTTCGTGGAGCACTTGATGTCCGTGCAACCGCTGTCAATATGGAGATGAAGATTGCTGCATGTCATGCACTTGCAGAGATTACCAAAAAACCTGTACCACAGTATGTTTTAGACACTTACAAACTTGAGAGTTTAAGCTTTGGAAAAGAGTATGTCCTCCCAAAACCATTTGATAGACGTGTCTTTGTTGACCTCAGTGTCGCTGTAGCAAATGCAGCAATGCAAAGTGGTGTAGCAAGACTACAAGTAGATATAGACGAGTACAAACAATCACTCATTACAATGCTTCAAGAAAAAGAAGGGATTGCTTACTAAATAATTATGCAGCAAAGATTGGATGAGTACTCGTTAAATCTTTGCTGTGTTTTCTAAACTTTTATACTTTCCCAAAAAAAATCTACATGCTTTTCAAATTGCATAGCGAGTGCATCTGTTGCATGTGCATCAAAATGCAGGAGTGTTACCTGTAAGCGAATATAAAACAGAGTGCTTATAAACTCATATGCAAGAAGCATCGGGTCACTAGACTTAATCATAGAACTCTGCATCATTATAAAAAATCCTTCAGACAGTAACTTAATGTTTTTATCATGAAACTCACTTTGAAACTGCTCGCGTAAATCTTTACTTTGCATCAATTCAATCATCAATAATCGAAACATCTTCTCGTTCGTTTTATCAAATGTAAGCATCTTATATTGCATAGCAAATGTACTTAAAAAAGCTTTTCCCTTGAGTGCTGATTCTTGCATCTGTGTAGTAGAAATAGTAAGAGGGGATGAAAAGATTCCCTTTGCAACCTCAAGAAATATCTCCTCTTTATTGGTATAGTGATTATAGATAGCACTCTCCCTTATACCCACCTCCTTCGCAATCTTACGGACACTTGTACCCTTGTATCCTAACTCTGAAAAGAAAGTAGTTGATACTTTGAGTATCTTCTCTTTCGTTTTGCTTCTTTTAGCCATCATAGCTCCTTTTTTAGTGTGAACACTTGTTAATCATAAATGTATTATATATGAACACTTGTTAATACTAGCTTATAAAAGAAGAACAATCGTTCATATATTAATATACACTAGTGAACAAGTGTTCTTCTTTGGAGAAAATATTTTTTATTTATTGCGTGATATAATGTAAATATTAAAATATAAGGATTCAAAATGGTAGGTGGATTTTTTGCAATACTCGATGATATTGCAATGCTCATGGATGACATGGCAGCCGTTACAAAAATATCTGTTAAAAATACAGTACCTCTTTTAGGTGATGATTTAGCAGTAAATGCAGAAAAAGCCTCAGGGTATAAAGCATCAAGAGAATTGCCAGTTCTCTGGAAAATCACCAAAGGGTCTTTTCGTAACAAGCTTATTATTTTGCCTATTGCATTTATTTTGAGTGCTATGGCTCCATGGCTTATTGCGCCTATCTTAATTTTAGGAGGACTCTATCTCTCCTTTGAAGGTGCCGAAGTTATTTATCATTATCTTCATGCAAAATTTGCTCGAAGTACTCCAGAGCATCACAAGAAAAAAGAGCTCAGTGAAGCACAGAAAATAAAATCTGCCATAGTGACTGACTTCATTCTCTCTATTGAGATAATTGTTGTCGCATTGGGGACAGTTATTGAACAACCCTTTATCATCCAAATTGCAGTTGTCTCATTGATTGCTGTTGTTGCTACTGTTGGTGTTTATGGAATTGTCGCACTTTTGGTACGCATGGATGATGTTGGATACTATCTCATAGAAAAAAGCACGGCAGATGGCATACAAAAAAGCTTTGGAGCATTACTTGTAAAATCCCTTCCTAAAGTTATCAAAGTTCTCTCTTTTGTTGGAACAATTGCCATGCTTTTAGTAGCTGGAGGACTCATCGTACATCATCTTTCATTTCTACATCATATGTATGAAGCCTATTTCACTCTAATGCCCTTGTTAGCATTTGAGTTTTTTATAGCTCTGATTTTAGGAGCTATAATACTTGCTGTAGTGAGAACTTTTAATTTGTTTCGTGGTATAATATAGACATTAAATATAAGGAAAAAAGTATGGCAAGAAGTGAAGTATGTGAGTTATGTGGAAGTAGTGAAGATGTCAATGAGTTAGCAGTACCACAAGGTGTTGAAGGTGAAGATGGTGCTGTTTGTGTCTGTGTAAATTGTAAAACACAGATAGAATCAGGTGAATTGGATGAAACACATTTCAACTGCTTAAATGACTCTATGTGGAGTGAAGTTCCTGCTGTAAAAGTAATGTCAGCACTCTTACTCAACAAACTTGGTCGTCAAGATTTGTTAGAGATGATGTACTTTGAAGAAGCAGAACAAGCATGGTTTGACAAAGCACTCAATGCAGAAGCAAACAAAGTAACTTTTCGTGATGCGAATGGAGTAGAACTTCTTGCAGGAGACAGCATTATAATCCTCAAAGACCTTGATGTTAAAGGGGCTGGTTTCACTGCAAAACGGGGAACAACAGTCACAAGAATTGCCCTTCCAAATGATATGGATGACCATGTAGAGGGTCGTGTCAATGGAACAAAAATCTACTTAAAAACAGAGTTTATCAAAAAAGCCTAATGCAAGCAAGCGATAGATTTCATAAAATAGATAAGGATTTTCGTAATCCTTATGCTAGAGACAGAGACCGCATCATCCACTCGGGTTCTTTTCGTAAACTCGAGTATAAAACACAAGTTTTTTTAAACCATGAAGGCGATTTTTTTCGTACGCGTCTTACCCACTCTATCGAAGTTTCTCAAATTGCCCGCTCGATAACCTCGCAACTTGGACTCAATGAATCTTTAGCAGAAGCCATTGCTTTGGCGCATGATTTAGGACATACTCCTTTTGGTCATGTGGGTGGAGACACCCTTGATAAGTGTCTAAAAAATGATGGTTTCAGGAATGGCTTTGAGCATAATTTTCAGAGTTTTCGGGTCGTGACGGCACTTGAGAAACGCTACCAAGGTTTTGATGGACTCAATCTGACCTTTGCTACCTTAGAGGGCATTTTAAAACACTCTTACCCCTATCACAAGTCTTTTTTACCTGCAAAAATTCATGAACAATTCAATCTTGATAAACACCCCTCTTTTGAAGCAATGATTGTTGATAGAGCGGATGAGATTGCTTACACTAGCCATGATATTGATGATGGTATCAACTCTGGAATTATTACCTTTGAAGATTTAAAGGAGAGTGAACTTGCACAAGAGATACTCCAAAAGGTAAAAGGTGAAGGGGTATCAGAGGAAGAAGAGGAGATGTTTCGCTACCGTTTTAGCTCCCATCTTATCAATCATTTAGTTTACTCCTTACTTGATTACTCGACCCCAAGACTCCAAGATAAAGAGAATCTTATGCCTATAGGAATGGAGAAAACACTTGAAACAAAACTCAAAAAGCTCAAAAAAATACTTTTTCAAAAAATGTACCAACACAAGAGTATTGTCCGAAAAATGTATGCGGGAAAACAAGCAATTATAGGACTCTATAAAGGTCTTATGGAAGAAGAGCAAATGCTTCCTGCTTTTTACTATAAACAGCTAGGAAGCCACAATAAACATAGAATAGTAGCTGATTATATCGCTTCAATGAGTGATAGATATGCACTCAAATTTTATAATGAAATGTATGGGAAATTATAGTATGAAAATAATCATTCTCTTTTTGTTAAGTGTTCTTTTATTGCAGGCACAAGAAACACTTACAGTAGTAAAAGACAGTTCTGGTTTAAGTGAAAATGCCATTAGAAAAAAGGCCGAAGCTACAGATAAAAAAGTCAAAAGAACTTTAGATATCAAAGATGTAATAGCCGCGACAGATAGTCATGGGAGAGTTGATTTAGCAAAACTAGAAGCAAAATGGGAAAAACTCTCTCCTACTCCTAAAAAACAGGATTGGGTACAAACAAAATCAGGAGAGTGGTTCAAAGGCACGATAAAAGCACTCTATGATGGCAAACTAGAATTTGCAAGTAATTCCATCGGTTTATACACCTTCAAACTCTCCGATATAAAACAGATAAAAAGTTATCATTTAATGCGTGTCAATATTGAAAATCGTGCATCTATTAAAGGCATACTGCGTTTAAAGGACAATAAACTAACCATTATACAAGGTGAAAACAAGTATAACTTTGCAAAAAAACAAATTGTCTCTTTTGCTCAAGATGGCTCAAACGAGCGCAACTTATGGAGTGGTAAGGCAAGTTTAGGCTTTGATATACGTAGTGGCAATAGTGACCAGCAAGATTTCAGTGCCAACCTCAAACTCCAAAGAAGAAGTTCTGAGTCACATCTTGCCTTGAGTTATTTGGGACGGGTCTCTTCTAAGGATAAAGTCCAAATATCCAATGACCATCGCTTCAATGAAAAGTATGATGTCTTTTTGAGCAGAAACTTCTTTTGGACACCCCTCTTTTCAGAGCTTTATATAGATAAATTTAAAAATATCAATGCACAATTCACTGCTGGTGTAGGGCTTGGGTACACACTGCTAGATACATCAAAAGAACGATGGAGTTTTTCAGGAGGTCCTGCATTTGTCTATACTCGCCATTCAACGGTAGACACAACAACAAGGCAGAACTCTTTTTCACCTGCACTCGAAGCAAGTACAAAATATGCCCTCAAAATCACATCGATGACAAAGCTAGCATATGATTATAAACTCACATATACAACACGTGAAGCGGGAATATACAAGCATCACATGGTACTTGTTTTATCCAATAGTTTACTCTCATGGTTAAAGTTTGATATTTCAGGGATTTGGGATTATGTCCAAAGCCCAACGGCCTCAAGCGATGGTGTGATACCACTCAAAAATGATTTTCAGATGATTATGGGTCTGGGAGTTGTTTTTTAGATAAGAAAATTTGATTTATAAACTATAGTCTGTTACAATATGCAATGATAAATTTATCCATCAAGAAAAAGTTAATTATTGTCGTTTTAATTCCTTTAAGTGTTTTACTTGTGAGTTCGATGCTCACAATTTTAGAAAAAGAAAAAAAGGTAGAAAAACTCGAGAGAATACAAAATGCCCTACAATATTCTCAAGAGATTGGCAAAATTATTCATGAATTACAAGTTGAAAGAGGACTCTCAAGTGCCTATATTGGCAGTGATGGTCTCAAATTTCATGATAATTTAATACAAGAAAGAAAAAGAGTTGATACTGAACTCAAAAAACTACCAAAATCACTACAGCAGTATAAAGATTTACATCAATATATAGCCCCATTGACACTCATGGATTTTTCTACTTTAGAGACGATCAGACAAAATGTTGATAGACTGAACTACTCTTCTCTTAATTCTATCCATCATTACAATACATTGATTAAAAAATCCTTAGATATTATCTCTGAAATTTCGCTTTTAAGTAGTGATTTTAAACTCTCACAGTTACTTTACTCCTATATAAATTTTATGCAAGCGAAGGAGTATACGGGGATAAAACGAGCACTTATTAGTAGTGCTTTTGGGGAAAACGAGTATAAACCAGAAGATTTAAGTGAATTTTACACCTACAATACACTCTATACAACAAGTATAGCAAATTTTCAACATTATGCCTATCCAGCGAATAAACAATACTTTTTGCACTTAGAAAAAAGTAGACTTTACAAAAAAGTTGAAAATTTTGAATCATTTATTGATGTCAAAATGAAAAAAAATAATCTTCTCTCAAAAATGAAAGAACTTTCTGGTTATGGAGGACTCATTCATGATTTTAAAAACTATTTACTTCGTGGAGATGAAAAATATTTTACTAGATTTCAAAATCATTATATACAATTTATAAAATTGATACAGCAGTATAAGCAACTCAAGGTTAGTCGTACAGAAATAAGCTATTTGACCCAAATTCAAACAACATTTGCACAATATAAAGAAAATTTAGAATATATACACACATTGGATAAAAAACCAACGGTTATGCTACTGGATAAACAAGTAAAAATTGATGATACACAAGCGATATATGCTTTTAAAGTATTATCAGAGAACATTATTGGCGTTAACATTAAAGAGTGGTTTTTTGCTTCTACAGCATGGATTAATAATTTATATACCCTTGAAAATAGAATCCTCTTAAAACTTCATCAAAACATTAGCACACTTGAAAATACAACAAATGATTCTCTCAATATCCTTAAATTTTCTATGAGTCTCATGTTTTTGTTAGTCGTCCTCTTATCTATAGGTTTATATAAAAATATCTCGTATAAACTCTTTCTCATCGAAAGAGGACTTATCAGGTTTTTAGACTATCTTACCAATAAAACAAACAAATATGAGCTCTTACAAATAGAAGGAAAAGACGAGTTTGCACATCTTGCAGCATCCATCAATACCAATATGAAATCTACTGCTGTACATATAGAAAAAGAAGTTGCAAAAAGAACCATAGAACTTCAAAATGCTACAAATGCAAAGTCTGAATTTTTAGCAAATATGTCGCATGAAATTCGTACCCCTTTGAATGCTATCGTCGGCTTCATTGATAGGCTCTATAAATATGAAACGGCAGAAGAAAAGAGATTACAGCTTAAAACTGTTAAAAATGCCGCAAGTTCACTTTTATCTGTAATCAATGATATCCTCGATTTTTCTAAGATAGAACAGCATAAATTGCTTATAGAAAATCATCCTTTTGAGATTCAAGAAACCTTCTCTCTCGTTGTAGAACTTTTCTTCTCCAAAGCCAAAGAGCGACAGATTAGCATTAAACTTCATATTGATGAAGATTTACCACAACGAACACAAGGGGATACCACAAGAATCAAACAAGTTCTCTCAAATTTACTTAGTAATGCAATTAAATTTTCTGATATGCAAGACACAATTTTTGTAAATGTAGTGTATCTCCAAGCAGAAAATGCCTATAAATGTGAAGTCATAGACCAAGGGATTGGTATCGCTGAAAATAAACTCAAAAATATTTTTAATTCCTTTGAACAAGAAGATAGCTCCACAACAAGAAAGTATGGAGGGACAGGGCTAGGACTCTCTATCTCTAAAGAGCTTATAGGGCTTATGGGCGGAACTTTAGAAGTTACGAGTGGTATTGGTAAGGGAAGTAACTTTTATTTTACACTGCCACTACAAAGTGTTATAGAGGAGAAAAAAGTAAGTCCAAAAGAAGATACACTGACACTTGATACATCTAAATATCTTTTGATAGTTGAAGACAATAAAACAAACCAGATGCTTTTAGGTATGCTTCTTGAAGATTTAGAGTTAAAATATGATGTTGCTGAAAATGGATTAAAAGCTGTGGAAGCCGTTGAGCAGAGAAACTATGACCTTATCTTAATGGATGAAAATATGCCCGTAATGAATGGCACAGAAGCAACAGCAATTATCAGAGAACATGAAAATGGTTCTCAGACTCCTATCATCGCCGTTACAGCAAATGCCTTGAAAGGAGATAAAGAGATTTTTCTCTCAGCTGGTATGAATGACTATCTTTCAAAGCCTATTGATGCGAATGAGTTAGAAAGACTTCTAAAAAAATATTTGTATCTTTAGATGGTTGTATTTGATTGTTTGAGTTAATGAAGAGAAAAATATTCTAAGCCAAAAGGCTTAGAATAGATTGTTACAGGCGTGATTCATAACGTCTCATCATATAAAGACGTTTTAACATCTTTTTACGAGAAGCTATTTTGAATTTCTTACGTTTTTCAGTTTCAGTTTCATG
>JALUWV010000010.1 GCA_027019335.1 Sulfurimonas sp.
TGTGAGGTTGGCTTCATTGGCACTTTCAAGTGCTTGTTTTATGTGGATATCTAAATCTTTAGGGATATATTCTAAACTTCCCGCATTTTTCATAAAGTATAATCTGTTTTAACATCTAAAAAGTTCATTGTAAAGCCTTTTTTTATAAATTATTGAGATGAAATTGTATCTAAATTTAAGTAAAACAAAAAGTGAGTTATTCCACTAAATCTGCATAATCACAAACGCTAGCAATGTCCCTAGAACTATTTGCCATGAAAAACCGATACTGAGTCCGAAGGTATAAGGTTGGAGGGCAAGTACTGTGAAAAATCCTCCTGCTAAGGCAAAAGGAACATTTTTCGCACTGCCTCGAGAAGTAAAGAGTGCTGAGAAAAACACCCCTAATAACCCTGTATAGGCAAATGCCATAATGCCTAAGGCAAAACTGATGAGTGAGAGGTCACTGTACTTTTGCCAAAAGTAACTAAGTATCGCCATAAGTATGAGTAGAAATGCGAAAAACAATACGGCTTTTTTAGATTGTTTTACAAAATATGCTTCACTTGTTTGCGGTTCATGTTGGAGCTTATAGGGTTTATAAATGTCTTCGATGGCAACGGATGCCATTGCACCTAAAACTGAATTTGTACTGGAGAGGGCGGCTGCTATAGCACCTACTGTGACTATAGCTCGAATCCCCTCTGGAAGCTCATGCAAGATGTAGTACATAAACACAGTAATCTTTTCTCCACTAAAACTTTGCGTAATATTGGTACTTTGATAATGCACAAATAGTAAAGCTCCGATGGCTAAAAAGAGCAGTACAACAGGGATAGTCATAACGATAGAGAGAATGAGAGAAGAAGATGCCTCCTTTTGGTTTTTACAAGAAAGGACGCGTTGTGTCATATCTTGGTCGAGTCCAAATGCGGCAATGTTAAGTAAAAACCAACCGCTGAGCAGTCCGATGATGTTAAATTTACCATCAAAAGATGTGTCAAAAAAAGTGAGTTTGTGATTGGCTTGGAGTATTGCTAAAATATCACCATGCCCCAAAGAAGTGTAAAGATAAAAAAGAACAATAACACCTGCACCAACATAGGTTATCGCTTGAATGATATCACTCAGTATAACAGATTTTACCCCACCAAAATAAGTGTATATTAAAGCACCAAAAACTAAAATCAAGATAGAGAGGAACATATGTATAAAACTAATGTCCAAAAAGAGAATCATACTTATGGCTAAAGCACCGATGTAAAGTCTCGCACCACTTGCCATAATACGACCGACAAGAAACATGATACCTGCTTGTCTTTTTGCACTTGCTCCGTAACGATGCTCTAAAAGTTCGTAAACGGTAATGACCTTGTACTCATAAAATTTTGGTACAAAAACACGAGCGATGAAAAAAACGGCTAAGAGGGCTGAAAAATAAAACCCAATAAACGTAAAGTCGTGGGCATAAGCAAACTCAGGAACCCCTAAAAAAGTTGCTGCAGATTGGGAGGTAGCAAGAATGGAGAGTGCTACAGCAAAAAGTGGCATTTGGTTGGAGCTTGTGAAGTACTCACGGGATGAGCTAATTTTCTCACGAGAAAAGAGGTAAGAAGTGAGTGCTAAAACAAAAAAGTAAGCACTAAAGACACCCCAATCAAGTGAAGAAAATCCACTATTCATGAGAAGATTTTAGTCCTAATATCGCAACTTCTTTGCGAACTTCTTTCATAAACTTTTTCCCAGGGTCTACCTTCTTTGTTCGGTAGTTTGTATCTTTTTCGAGCCAAAGACCTGTTTTTTGCATAGCTGTGTACTCGTAATGACCGATGAGAAATTCTATCTTAGGGTATTTAAAACGCAGGTACTTAATAAGCTTAGCGTTAGCTATCACTTGTGCGTGAGTAAGGTCCTCTTTTTTGTTGTTTTTACCTCCAACATTTTCTATGCCGATACTAGAGTAGTTAAGACCGATGACATGACGAGCCATGACATTATCTGGCATGAGCTGGTAGATTGTTCCATCGCGTTTGACAAGATAGTGTGCAGAAACATTTAAGGCAGAAGCTTTAGCAATGTCGGCTCTATCGTTTGGCAGTGTTTCAGGGTAGAGTCGTGCAAAAGATTTGTTAAATGTCGGTACAGCCGTCCAGTGTAAAACAATAGCGATAGGTTCTATTTTTATATCTTTGACACTTAATCCATAATGCTTTTTGATATACTCTTTGGTTAAATCTTCACGTTTTTTCGTAAACTTGATAGGTTTTTGAATGATACTGTTCTTTGTATGGAGGTTTTCTATACGCATATTTGCTTCAACAATACGACTAATAGGGATAGCTCCTGCTTTGAGTTGGTTCATAATAACATCGACTAACTGTTTGACACTAACGTTATCTAATTGGTTAGCAAAGAGGAGCATATCTACCCCCGCATTGATAGCTAAAGTAATACGCTCTTTGAGTGTGTATTTTTTAGCAATAGCCCCCATTTGCATATCATCACTGATAATCACTCCAGTGAACTTCATGTTGTTACGGAGTAAAAGGGTGTTAAATCTGTAAGAGAGTGTTGCAGGGTACTTTTTGTCAATGTGTTTGTTAAAAACATGTGCGGTCATAATCGCATCGACATGCTGTGATTCTAAAAGTCCATAGTAAGGTTTGAGTTCTTCAGGCGACCATGTCTCACTCACATCGACAAAACCCTCGTGTGAATCTGCATTTGAAGAGCCATGCCCTGGAAAATGCTTGACAACTGAAACGATATGTTCGTTTGATTGTTCGTCAATCACAACTTTTGCATACTCAACCACTTGACGAGGGTCACTTCCAAAGGAGCGTCCCATCCCGACGATGACTTTGTTTTTTGGGTTGATGGCAAGGTCAACAACAGGAGCAAAATTCATGTTGATGCCCGCACTTTGGAGCATTTGTGCTTGTTTTTTGTAGATTGCGACTGTATCTTTGTAGTTGTACTTTGAAACAGTGGCTGCAGATGGGATTTTAGCAAAACCATCTTGAGGGTTGAGTCGTGCAACTTTGCCACCTTCTTGGTCTATACTGATAAAAAGGGGTTCTTTTGAGACAGATTGCAGGGATTTTGTGAGTCTTTTTAACTGCTTAGGATTGGCAATATTTTTGGTCTTTTTACTTTTATAATCTTTATCAAATAAAATGACACCTCCTAAGTTGTACTTTTTTATGTCTTTTACAATTTGCGATTTTTGATTGACTGTAGTGCCGTCAAAACCAACAATGAGCATATGCCCAATCATTTTTTTAATGTCAGCTTCCGTGACATCTTTTGCATAAAGTGCAAACACAAGTGTAAAAAAGAGTAATAATACTTTCAAACGAGATCCTTCGATTTTTTTAGTTTTGTATTATAGTGTGAATCTCGTTAATGGCGTTAAACAGTAGGGATTTTGTTGTCTCTTTTGTTACTATATGGGGTGAAAAATGGTCACTAACCACTTTTATGATATAAAAATTCTTGATAGCAGGGGAGTGGATAACCGCATCATATACTCCAAAAGATTCCATATCTGCAAGATTTTCACCTTCTCTATCGACGGGAGTATCAGAACACAAAATCTTTTGCTTATTTGGCTTAAAACGGTAGGGTGTCTCGTCGTATATAATTTCACCCACTTCAAGGACTTTACCTAGAGCAAAGCTTTTGTCTGCACCACAAATGCCAACATTTAAGTATATATCTTCATCTGTAATGTCAAAATGATTGATGAGGGTTTGTGTGGCGGCTCTTGCGTTTGTGACACCTAGACCACTGATGATAAGTTTTATACTTTCATTGGAAAAAAAGGTAAAGTTACTGAGTTTGCTTTTTTTGAGTTTGTAGAACTCTACAAAAGCCTGTGCTTCAGGTTTGAGTGCAGTAATTATATAAATCATGACAAAATTATAGCATTTTTAAGAAAAAGTAGCTATAATTTCATCGCTCTTCTTTAGACCTGTGCAATGGTCATTTGAGACAATGTGTCAGGGTAGGAATACAGCAGCACACCTTAAATGATTATGTGCCGCAGGTATCTGGAGAAGGGTACCTCGATTTATAATCTTTTAAACAAATCCCACTTACGCTATAATCTCAACATAATTTAATGTAAAGAGTAGTAATCCATGAAAAAATATATAACCCTCTTAATGATAGTTTTACTTGCAGTAGCAGGTTTTATCGCTTATGACAAAGCTGCAAAAATTTTGCCTTTTTATGAACAACTTACGCAACCTCATGTTGGAACAGAAGTAGATTTACAAAGAGTTGAGCAAAAAGATGCTCACTATGTTGGTTCTGCAAAATGTAAAGAGTGCCATAAAAAGAATTATGAGCATTGGAGTCATTCGCAACACCCTAAAATGATTCAAGATATCAAAAAAGACCCTTCTGTGGTGGTTGCTGACTTTTTAAAACTCCCTGCAGATGCTGATTTTAAACTTGAAGATGCGGTCTACACAGTAGGTAGTAAGTTTAAACAACGTTTTATGATGCGTAAAGATAGAGATGGTAAAGAGGATTATATCTTAGGAAATTACCAGTGGAATGTGCAAACACAAAAATGGCAACATTTTAAACCATGGAAATACTGGTATAAAGGGGCTTATCCTCATGATAACCATGCCCTTCCAACATCAAGAGCTTGTGATGGATGTCACTTCACCGGTTTTATGTCAAGAGAAAAAAGAGTGGAGACAGGAATCTCATGTGAAGCCTGCCACGGACCTGCTTCGGAGCATGTCAAAGAACCAAAATCGAAAGTCTATCTTGCTTCTTTAAGTGACCCCGTGCGACAAAATGAAGTCTGTTTGCAGTGTCATATGAGAAACCGTGATATACGACTAAGAGACCATAACCTAAGTACAATTGCAGGCGATGCGAGAGATTATCCTTTTGGATATGAAGCAGGAAAATCACTGGCAAAATACAAACTTGTTGCCCCTTTTAAAGGGGTAGAGACTAAAGAGTTTTATGCCAATGGTATGGGAAAAAAGAACCGTACACAAGGGAATGAATTTGTACATTCTATGATGGGAAAACATGGCATTACTTGTATCAACTGTCACTCTCCACACACATTGGAACCAACTGCACAGCATAATACAGGCAATAAACTCTGTATGAAGTGTCATACTTTTGGTTCTCCAATAGGTCCCCATCAAGGAAGTTTAGAAGCACATACACATCATAAAGCCAACTCAAAAGGGAGTCTTTGTGTCGAGTGTCATATGCCAAAAGTAGGACGTCACACGGGAAAATCTCCACTAACTGTAAGAACACACTTATTTGGATTTGTGACACCTGATGAAACACTCAAATATAATATGCCAAAAGAGACCAATGCTTGTTTTGCTTGTCATAACACAGCAAACAACAAACGCAGTATGAAAACATTACAAAGTGATTTAGAAAAATGGGGAATGGTAAGCTGGGATAAAAGATAGCGAGAAATATAGAGGTAATTCAGTCAGCTGTTAGAAAAAGTCATGTAGAATAGTTATATATTTAACCCCACAAAGGAGGGTAGGAATGGCTACTCTACAAAAAATTATTTTGTCACTCACTCTGTTGTTTTTAGCTGGATGCTCGACAACATCTTTAGTACATAGTGAACAAAGACTTGGAAAAACTGCGAGTGTTTCTCTCTTTCAACTAAAAAATTACACTGATACACCACGAGCAGGGATGCGTGCCGCAAACATAGTTGAAGGGATACTCCTTGCGAAAGGCTTTCCTGTGAAAAGTCATGTGTCAGAAGATGCAAAGACTTTTTCACAAGCACAAAAAGTTGCAAAAAAAGATAAGACGGAATCTTTTATCATTGGTGGTGTGAGCGAATGGCGTTATAAAACGGGGATAGATGGTGAACCTGCGGTAAGCCTGCAACTCACTATGTATAATACCAAGAGTGGGAAGATAGAGTGGAGTGCCACGGCTGCTGATAGTGACTGGGGAACTGATTCTATAGGGACAACAGCACAAGAACTGCTCGAAACGATGATGAAGTAGTCCAATAGATGAGAAAGGAAGATAAAAGAAGACAAGAGAAGCTTGATGTAATTCTCGGGATGTTACAGGATTATGCATTTGCGGAAACATTTGCTCTAGTGGTAGTTTTTTTAGGTATAGGGTATTTGATAAATCCTCAAGATGTCTGTATGCTCCACTCTGAAATATCTTTTCTTCTTATTCTCCTTTCTGTTATTACACTTTTTCATGGTTTTGAAAATGGACTTTTCGCTTTAGCCCTTTTAGCCCTTGCAATGTGGCTTTTTTACCCAATTTTTGACTATACTGAGTTTTTAGTCGTTTTGATGATGACGATGATTTATAGTGAGTTTCATTACTTTTGGACAAAAAAAATCAAAAAAGCGGAGATTGATGCAAACTACAGAGGATTAAAGCTTAATGAACTCTCAAAATCTTTTTATGCCTTAAAAATTTCACATGATCAACTTGAAAAAAACTATATCGTCAAGCCGATGAGTATTCGTAACTCTATCGGTGAAATTATGAAGCACAAACAAGTAGTTGATAAGAATAGTGAGATAAATCTTGATGAACGCTCACAAGAGTACTATAAAAACTTTATGATTTTACTCGAAAAATCTTTTAGTGTAAACAAGAGTCTTATCGTCTATAAAAAGTCGCAAGACACAAGCCTTTTATCAGAAAAAAATGCTTTACAAATATGTAGTAGTACTTGTGATGCGAAAAAAATCGAAGATATTTTCGATAATTATCTTGTTGATAAGGCAGTCTCGAGAAAACAAGCGGTTTTTATTAGTGATGAGCAAGGGAATCCGAGTTTAGTAAAAAGAAGTGAGACAAAATTTGTTGCCGCAATTCCTGCGGTGCGTGATGATCAAGTTGTGAGTGTCTTAGCCATAGAGATGATGCCATTTATGGCGTTTAACAGAGAAAATCTTACTTCTATTACCCTTTTACTTGAGTACCTTTCCATCTCCATTGCGAAGGAAGATAGACTTTATCTTAGTAGAGATTTAGAAATCATTGAAGATAAAGCATTTAGAAATGAGTATATACGCTTGAAACATCTTTATGATAAATATGGAGTAGAATCAACGGTCTTGGTTTTAAAAATAGATAATGAACTCCAAACTCTGAAAGTCAATAGTTTTGTACAAAAAATGTTACGCGCTTTAGAGTTTACAACAACCCTTCATAGTAAGAATCACTATTATATTGTGAATTTGTTCCCTTTACATGATAAATCTTCAGCGGTAGGCTACATAAACAGACTTCTTGGAATGTTACAAGATGAAAGAGATAAAGTGTTTGAGCATATGAGTTTTAACATAAAAGATGCAAGAGTGCTTGATAAATATCTCAAAGAAGATTACAGTGAATGAGCTTTTTAGTTTGATGGAAGAGCATATCTTTGTTGTTTTAGCTTTGCATCTTCTTATAAGCATGGTATTGTCTTTTTTTGTCTCAAAAGTTATTTTAAAAAGATTTGTCAAAAAAAATAAAAAGGTAGATTTAGAAGATAAAAAGAGACTCGAAGAAAATGCTTTGAAGCCACGTATTAATCGTCTCTTTTTTCAAATATCTCTGCATAAAAATAATCAAATTGCCATTTTTATATTTATGCTCCTTTTCAATATTGCTATCCCATTTATAGGCTACTTTTTTACACTTTGGGTAACTTGGTATCTTGTCAATGTAAAATATAAAAAAAAGACCGTTACAACCAATATGCTCAATCTTGATGAATTTAATATGTCTTTTTTAAAAGTTGAGAGAACTTTTGGTGAAGGTTCTATGAATGATTTGATGTTGAGTGCATATGCCTCCAAATCAAAAAAGCTTAAAGCACTCTCTTCTTTAGCTGCAAATCTCTCTCCTGCAAATCTCAAAATCATTCGACAAACTTTAGCAAGTACCGATGATGAGGTAAGAATGTTTGGTTATGCGATTATTAACAAGGCCGAAAAAGCCCTCAATCAAAAGATTAACTTTCATCTTGATATTATTTATACTCAATCGCAAAAAGGTCTCAATCAAGATGCGGCGCTTGTAGCAAATTCACAGAAGGAACTGGCATTTTTGTACTGGGAAATGATTTATACAGAACTCTCTCATGAAAGTTTAAAGGGGAACTTTTTAAACTCCGTGATTTTATATATCAATGAAGCAAAAGAGTACTATTTACCTCAGATAGATACCCTTTCAATCGAATTAGAAAGAATGCAAAAGGATTATGTTCAAGAACAAGATGGAACAGATAAACTCGCTATAAAGGAGCATGAATTGCAAATCCTTTATAAAACATGTTCTAATCTCTATATGTTAATGGGACGTGTTTATATGCAAAGAAAGAACTATAAAGAAGCAAAGAAGGAGTTTACAATCGCTCAAGAACTTGTAGCTGGTGAAGATACTTTTCTCATCCCCTATCTTGCGGAAGTCTATTATGATACGGGTCGATACAATATTGTGCAATCAGTTTTAAAAAGTGCAAAGGGACTAGAGTTGAATGCAACACTTTACCCCATAGTAGACCAATGGAAGGTGGCTTCATGAGTATAGATTTTCCTAAGAGTGATAGTGTTGACATTATGCTTTTTTCAGAGGGGACATACCCTTATGTAAAGGGGGGCGTCTCGAGTTGGATTTTGCAACTTATGAAGGGTTTACCAGAGTTTACTTTTGGTGTTTGTTTTGTAGGTGCACAGGAGGTCATGGATGGGAAGAAGCTTGAGATAAGTTATGAATTTCCCCCAAACTTGAAACATTTAGAAGTACATTATCTTTTTGACAAAGGTGAAGAGACAAAAGTAAAACGCAAGAAAGGGAGTAAAAAGGGTTTTGAAGCGGTTGCAAAACTTTATAACTCATTTAAGTCTGAAGATAAATCCATCCCAGAGATGCTTCAAAAGATTGAGTTTTATACGAAAGATGTGACCTTTGATGACTTCTTACACTCTGAGAGAGCTTGGAATTTTATCAATGATATTTATATGAAGAACTGTCCAGATATTCCTTTTGTGGATTACTTTTGGACACTCCGTAACATCCATAAACCCATTTGGATTTTAGCACAGATTGTAGAGAGTCTTCCAAAAACAAAAATTTATCATGCACCCTCAACAGGGTATGCAGGATTTTTAGGTGCTTTGGCTTCCTACACAACAGGGCGACCTTTTATCTTAACCGAGCATGGGATTTACACACGAGAACGCAAGATTGATATGCTTTCTGCGGACTGGGTAGAGTATAAAAAACCAGCACTTTTACAGCAACCTGAGGAGTATAATTACATTAAAAGAATGTGGGTAAATTTCTTTGATAAAATTGGTGTCTTTTGTTATCATCGTTCAAATTATGTACTTTCTCTTTTTGCAGGTGCGCAAAAAATTCAAATCAATTTTGGTGCAGATGCAAAACGTACCAAAGTTATTCCCAATGGTGTGGATGTAGATACTCTGATGGCAACTATACAGTATAGAGCAGCGGTACCAAAACCGATTGTAACACTGATTGGTCGGGTTGTGCCTATTAAAGATATAAAAACATTTATTCGTGCTATTAAAATTGCTTCTGAAAGTATTCCTGAGATTGAAGGCTGGATTGTTGGGGCTGTAGATGAAGATAAAGAGTATGTTGAAGAGTGTCAGCAAATGGCACTCTCTTTGAAAATGAAAGAGAAGATACAGGTTTTTGATGGCAATAAAAGTGATATGACACAAGCAGAAATCATCGCAAGTCCTGAGCAAATCAAGCTCTTTGGACATAGCAATATCAAAGAAATTTTGCCACACTCTGCTCTGCAAACGCTCTCTTCTATTAGTGAAGGAATGCCTTTGGTTATTTTGGAAGGGTTTGCTGCAGGCGTGCCTTGTGTGGCAACAGATGTGGGGAGTTGTAAAGACCTTATCGAAGGTGGTATCAATGAAGATGATATTAGCATGGGTGTAGCAGGGGCTATTACAGGGATTGCCAATCCTGATGCACTGGCAAAAGAGTATATCCGTTTACTTGATTTTGAAAATGGAGAGTGGAAAAAAGCACAAGAAGTGGCACTCAATCGTGTGCAAAAGTATTATCGTCAAGAGATGTTTTTAGAGGATTATAGAAAGATTTATAAGCAAGCACAGGTATTGACTTGGGATGAACTCCAAGCAAAGGAGCCGATGTAATGGCAGGGATTGGATTTGAACTTCGTAAAATTCTCAAAGAAGATAGACTGCTTTCTTTAGGGAAAGTTTATGGCTACTCGGCAATTTTAAGTTCGGGGCCATGGGTTGTCTCTATCATAGCGATTTTACTAGTTGGTTTCATCAACATCTCTAATTATGGTGAAGCAAGTGAAGTCTATCGCTTTCAGGTTGTGATTACCTATGCAATAGCTTTGGCTTCGAGTTTAATTATAACAGGATTACTGCAACTTCCCTTTACTCGTTATATTGCAGACCTTATTTATAACCGGCGTGAAGAGGAGATTTTACCCTCGTATTTTGGAGCTATTTTCCTCTCATGGGGCTTAGGATTGCCTTTTATCATTCCTCTATATATTTGGATTTTTGGCGGAGATAATATACTCTTTTTGATAGGTTCTGTAGCAACTTTCTTGATTTTATGTGGGGTGTGGATATCGAGTATCTTAGCTGCGAGTTTGAAGTACTACAATGGTGTCGTGTGGGCATATTTTATCTCATACTCTTTGATTGTCCTCATTTCGATGCTTTATGGCGATAGTATTGTAAAATTGATTTTTACTTTCTTTTTTGGGAATGCTATTTTATTTATAATTTTGCTTACTCTCATTATAAAAAGTTACCACTCTACTATCTTTTTGAAAATAGATTTTTTCTTAGAAAAAAACTTTTACTGGACTTTAGGCATAGCAGGACTTACTTATAACCTTGGTGCATGGGTTGATAAAGTAATTTTTTGGTACCATCCTGCAACAGGTTATGTAGTTGCTGGAAAATTACATGCTTCGATTGTTTATGATATGCCGATATTTTTAGCATATCTCTCTATCTTACCGAGTATGGCGATTTTCTTTTATAGATTAGAGTCTGACTTTGCCGAGAAGTATGACCTCTACTATGATGCGGTAAGAAGTGGTGGTACCTTAGGAATGATTCGCCAGTATCGAGATGGTATTGTAGAGGTTATTCGTCATGCTATTCATGAGATTATTATGGTGCAAAGTGTTGTTGATATTATTTTGTTTTTAACAGCACCAACGGCGTTTGACCTTTTACATATCCCCCAACTTTATTTGGGATTACTGCTCATTCTCACGATTGGAGCGATGTTGCAAGTTGGGTTTATGTCTGTGTTGGCAATTTTGTATTATCTTGATAGAAAGAAGGTCGCAATGTGGTTATGTATTAGCTTTTTTGGGCTTAATACCGTTTTAACACTCCTTTCTATAGAGATAGGACCTTCAATGTTTGGGTATGGCTACACAGTCTCGCTCTTACTTGTTTTTACCGCAAGTGTTATAGTTATAAGAAATGAAATAGATAGGTTGGATTATGAAACATTCATGTTGCAGTAAGTATATATGGCCCTTACTCCTTATAGGGAGTACTCTTTTTGGAAGTTTAAGTGATAAAAGTGTAATTATTTATTATGGAGATAAAATCTCTTACCCAATGGTTGGGATACATGATTACATCATTGTCCAACCAACACTTACCAATGTCTATACCCATGGTTTTGATGTGTATAAAGATAAAATGTATGCGTATGTAAGTATTGGTGAAATAGATAAAAATATTAAAGAGTATAGCAAGGTAAAAAAGAGTTGGATTTTAACAAAAAATAGAACTTGGGGAAGTGATGTCCTCGACCTTACAAATCCAGAGTATCAAGAGTTTTTCTTCAAAGAGATGATAGAACCGCAGATGAAACGCGGGTTTAAAAACTTCTTCTTTGATACCCTTGACTCGTATCAGCTTGTCAAACAGTCTTCTGCTCAGATGGAAAAAAGTAAGGAGGCACTTGCGTTTATCATCAACACTTTTCACAAAAGATACCCCGATTCAAAACTGATTATCAACAGAGGTTTTGGGATTATTGATAGAGTTTATGAGTCTGTAAATGCTGTTCTTTTTGAGTCTTATTATCGTGGTTTAAATGGAAAACTAGAGTATAAAAAGATGAGTGATAATGATAGAGAGTGGTTAGACATACAGATAGCAAAAATAAAGGCACATAATTTAGATGTAATATGTGTTGATTATGTTGATCCAAAAGATAAAAAATTAGCCAAAGAAGTTGTCAAGAAGATAGAGAAAAAAGGAATGATTCCTTATGTGGGAGACAAAGATTTAACAGGCTATGGCACATCATCTAAAAATGCAGTCAAAAGAGAAATTCTTACATTGATAGATGAAAGTACTGTGGATAGAATTTTGCTTGCTCCTCATCAGTATGGAGCTTTACCTTTAGAATATAATGGATATATACAAAAACTTTATGATGTCTCGTCTCATCCTTTACCGAGCATGAATGCTATGAGTGAATATGGAGGGGTTGTCATTTGGCTGACACATAATTATGAAGATCCTGAAGAATTGATAGAGTGGATAAAAAAACTCCAAACAAGAGACATAAAAGTAGTTTTTGCAAGTAATTTTGGTATGGAAGATTTCAGCCTTTTAGAAGAATTAGGTATAAAAACACAAAAGTTTTCACCTTCTCAAAACAATAAATTAGTTTCAAAAGATACGATGGTGGGATATGAAATAGATATATCTTTGTCTTCGATAAATAATTATTTTACGATTGAACAAGGAAAATCATTGCTTACCTTAGAAGACCAACAGCACCATAAAAGTACTTTAGCTGCTCTTATGCCATGGGGTGGTTATGCTGTAGGGAGTGCCTTTATGACGAATATTGCCAATGATAACATCTGGGTTATTAATCCTTTTGAATTCTTTATCAAGGCACTAGATTTACAAACGATACCAGTACCTGATACAACAACAGCCTATGGAAAAAGAATGCTCTTTAGTCATGTGGATGGGGATGGAATCATGAATAAAGTAGAGTGGAATACAAAACTTTACTCTGGCAATACTATCTTAGATGACATTTTAAAAAAGTATAAAATCCCACTCTCTATCTCTGTGATTGGTGCAGAGATAGGCGATGATGGACTCTACCCAAAAATAGCACCACAACTGCAAAAAATAGTCAAAGGTTTTTATAAAGTTAAAAATGTTGAACCCGCTACACATACATTTACCCATCCATTTTTTTGGGGAAAAATTAAAAATGATAATCTTGATGCAAAGTATAGACTCAAACCCAAAGGGTATAAATTTTCACTTGACAGAGAACTCAAACAAACAGTCTATAATTATCAACATAAATACTCACCAAAAGGGAAAAAACCACTTCCAAAAATGGTCTTTTGGAGTGGAGATTGTGCGCCAACAGAAGAGATTTTAGAGTATGTTTATAAAAATAAGATTTTAAACCTCAATGGAGGCGATACCTATATAAGCAATACTTTCCCATGGCTCTCGTATATTGCTCCGATGGGACTAGAGAGAGGAGAGTACTACCAAATATATACAGGTGAACAAAATGAAAATATGTATACAGAAGAGTGGTTGGGACCATTTTGGGGTTTCAAAAGAGTCATTCAAACATTTAAGCTCACAAATACTCCACGAAGACTTAAACCTATAGATATATACTACCATCTCTACTCAGGCTCGAAAAGAGCTTCATTACATGCCTTACAGTATGTTTATGATTGGGCGCTCAAACAAGACCTCTTTCCAATCTATACTTCAAAGTATATTCCTAAAGTAATGGATTATTTTACAGTCTCAATGGCAAGGTATAAAAATACATTTCTTCTGAGTGGTATGAAAGATATAAAAACAGTGCGTATAGAAACAAAAAATGAGGGTCTCGACTTTCAAAGTTCTCAAAATATCTTAGGATATAATCATTTTGAAAATCATACCTACTACCATATAGGAAACAAAGCAATAGCCCTGTTAAAACCATCCAAGCAAACAAAACCACAAAGAGTTTACTTGGTAAGTACAAATGCAAAGCCAAAGATAAACCAATGGAGTCCAAAGAAAATTGATGTAGATTTTAAAGGTTATGTCCCTTTAAAAGTAGAACTGTATATACCAAAAAACTGTAGACTTCAAACAAATCCAAGAGGAAAACTCAAACATATAACTCCTAGCAAAGTAGAGATAAAGTATAGAAAAATCACGCAAGCGCATATAGATGTTAGCTGTAAATTATAAAAAAAAATATGTAGGTACCTATAAAGAGATTGCTCTTATGTTTCTCTCTTTTAGTATTGTACTGTTTGTACTTTATCCAAGAGATATGCTTACAAAACAGATTTTATCTGAAAAATCTAACTATGATTTGAGTATTTTATATTTAAAAAATATGCTCAAAAATGATAGTTCTAATGAAGCACTTATGCTGGCTTTAGCAGAACAAAGTTATAAACAAGGGAACAAAGATTTATCGGCACAACTTTTAGGACTTCTTTATGATAGTAAAAATAAAAAGAGACGAGCCAAAGCATATGTTTTAAGTTATAAACTTGCAAAAGATGATTATGAATATCTAAAAAAGAAAAATTTTCAAAAAGATGTGATGCTCAAGTATGCAGAGTTACAAGCAATGTATAGAACGATTATTAGTGATGGTTTATATGAACAAAAAGATATAGAAATGCTTTACAAAGAAGGCTCTTTTTTAGGGGACAAGCAATCGAGTTATATACTCCTTCAAAAATTATTACACAAAGACCCAAAAAATAGGCATCTTTTAAGTGATGGGTATTATCTCTCAAGAAGTATGGGTAAATATAAAGAAGCCTTAGGCTATACTGAAAAATTACTTGCAGTAGGGGTTAAAAAACCAAGTAAATGGCGTAAAATACAATATAACCTAATCTTTGAAAAGTATAATAAAAAAGATGCTATTGACTTCTTAAAAAAAGAAGCAAAATCCTCAAAATATTGGCAAACAAAACTAGCAGAGTATTATGTCTATAAAAAACAGTACCAAAATGCAGTAGATTTGTACATGAAAAAGTTTCAGGAGCAAAAAAAATATGCCAGAAAGAAGAAGTTTTTTCAAAAAGCGATAGGGATACTTCTTGCAGCTGATAAAACGCAAGATGCTGCTGATTTAACATATAAGTATGAAAAGTATTTTTTTAAAGATAAGGAAATGCGAGTGCATATGTTAAAAACATACTTAGCAGCAGGGGATGTCAGAAAAGCAAGACGACTTTCTCAAAAAATGTTACGAGGAGGAAACTACTAATGCCTATTATTATTCTTATACTACTTGCGAGTTTCTTACTTCAAGCAAAAGAAGCTACCTGTTACACAGTACAGCTTTTAAGTGCAATCAGTAATGAAAAAAACAAAGAAAAACTTCATGGCATAGAGTATAATCAAGAGTGTAAAGTGATGGAAATCGGGCATTCTTTAACACTGAGATGTGGATGCTACACCTCTATAAAACCTGCACAAGAAAAACTCGAAAGATATAAAAAAAAGTACAAGTATGCCTATGTCGCTACAACCTATGCCTATAGATTTGCTCAAGAAAAAGCAGAAAAAATACAAGCGATAGAAGCACCGCAAGCAAAAGGACCTAAACTCTCCATCAAAGAGGAAACTTTAAAACTTATGTTGCAATCTTTTCTTTATAGTGGGGATTTAAGACATGCCTATAAAACAGCAAAGATAGGGGTGAAAACATATCCTCAAAGTAGTTACTGGATAAAAAAAATGGCAGAACTTGCAGAGTGGAATGGCAATGAAAAAGAATCGATGAAATACCTTTTCCTCTTAAATAAAAAAGACCCTTCTCAAAAGATTGAAAATCAACTGATAAAAAAAGGATTTGCTTCTTATCAATACGAAGAGATAGCTGCCTTAGTAGAAAAAAAAGCAAGACTCTTTCCATCAGAGAGTAACGATAAACAGGTGGTCTATGTTTACTATCAAGTGGGAACACCTGAAAAAGCAGCACACTTTTTTGAAAAAGAGTATAAAAAGCATCCAAAAAAAGTACACTATCTTACAGAAGCATTGAATGTTTATATGGATATGGGAGAGTTAGAGTCAGCAAAAAAGCTTATCTCGATTATAGAGAAGAGAAAGCTTTATACAGTAGAAAATAGTAAGTTTATTGCTTATTATTACTATTTGACACATAAGGTGAAAAAGTCGTATGGAGTTTTAGCAGAGATAAAAAATAGTACAGATGATGTAAAGTACTACCAACTTAAAAGTGATGTGGGTTGGTACCTTAAAAAGTATAAAGCTGCAGCCAAAGCTTCAGAGATATTGATTGCAAGAGGGGAAGGACGCTTAGAAGACTACGAAAGAGTAATGTTTGCAAACAGAGGCAAAAATGAAAAATATGTTCTGAAAGTGGCATTGGCTGCTTACAATAAACTGCACCAATCCCAGCTTTTTTATACTTATGCCTATGGGGCAATGGAGCAGCAGCAACAAAAAGCACTCAAAAGCTTGATAGAAAAGATAGATGCAAGTTTTTCACCACTCAAGTATGAAGCCAATTACTGGCTGATAAAGGCAAATGTATATGCTTACTTTAAAGAGCGAAAAAAATCATCATTTGCCTTGCAGAAAGCTTTAGCAATGGACCCTACAAATATACAAACACAGCTTACAGCAGTTGCCATGTATATAGAATATCATCAACGGAAAAAATTGCAATTAGCTTTGAGTAAATTAGCTGAGAATAGTATGCTTCCTGTTGCATTTTACTATCCGCTTGCAAGTGCATACTATCAGTTGCAAGACATCAATCGTGCTTCGTTTTATCTTGATAAACTTTTACAAATGCGAGCGGGAATTACAAAGACTATAGGTTTTAAATTTTTACAAGCAGATATATATGCTCAAAGAAATAATGAAAATGCCTATAAAAAAAGTCTTTATTCTATTGCTACTCTCCTCAAACAACAAAAAAGAAGAAATCCAACCATTGAAAATACAGATGCTTTTCAAAATCAGTATTTACGGGTGCAAATACATCTAATGGCTCCTGATAATTTTGAAAGAAGTTTAGAAGTAGCAAAGGCAGTTTTAACACAAGCACATTATGATGATTTGTCTTATGCTTGGGCAAACAAACACAAAGCAAGAGAAAAAGCACATCTTATTTACCAAAGAATAAAGCCCAAAGCACTTTGGTTACAGTTTGCAAATGCAATGCAAGAACAAAATCATAGCGAGATAGAAAATCTTCTCTTGCGCTATCTTCATAGCCTCTCTTTTTTAGACGCAAGTAATGCTGCACAAAGCGATGGACAAGTAGCACTTGCACAGGATTTGGCATATGAAGCTCTATCAAAAAATGATGCAAGTCAAGACGCTTACATTAGACACAAAAATCTTGTTCAAAAACGCTCAAATCTTTTTGAGAGTAAAGTGGCTTACTACAATCGTGACCCCTTACTGAGAAAATATGTAGAACTCAAAAATAGAACCTATCTTCGTCATGGCTATAGCATGACAAGCCAAATGAATTACTACCGTAATACAAGTTTAGATTATACACGTTTGTTGTCTGTTCCAAATGCGACATTAGAGTTAAAATTAGGATTGTCAAAACTGTTTGATAAGGGTGAATTAGGTGCAAAGATTGGGTACACAGACTCCATGACTACGTATGGTGCTTTAGAAGTTTTTGCACAATACCAACTCAATAAAGTTTTACGAATCTATGGCTCTTTTGCAAAAAATAAAAAAGCAGATGAAACGACACAATTACTTTTGGCTGGGAGAAAAGATATGCTTTCCCTTGCTGCAAAACTTGATATACTGGCATCAACATCTGTGAACTTTTTGTGGCAAAATAATCGTTTTAATGCACAAGACGGTGTCCATTTAGGCGATGGAAATTATGGACGCATTCTTGTAGGACATCAAATCCGTAATGGCTACCCTGATATGAGGGTCGGTGCTTTTGTAGATTATGGAAAATATAGTGAAACACAAGGAAGTAGGGGGACGATAGACCAGCTCCAAACAGCAGGCACAGCAGTCCTACCAAAAGAGTTTTATAATCTTGGGGCAAATTTTGCTTATGGTATGGCAAATAGTAGTCTCTATACAAGAGTATGGCGTCCTTTTGCTCAAATAAATACATTTTACAATAGCGAAATTGCAAACTTTTCTTACAATGTAAACATTGGCTACGGTGGAAAACTCTTTGCACAAGACCATATGGTAGTAGGGGCAAACTACACCGAATCCGTCAATGGTGTCGGAGGAAGTGTTTTTGAACTCTTTTTAAAGTACCAGTTTCTTTATATGAACACAGGAATGATAAAAGGGTTTTAATTTATGCTTTCTTTTAGATAAAATCTTATATAAATACTAAATATATGTAATTAAAAGTATTATAGCTATATAATTACAAATATAAAGAAATTAAGGATATGCTTTGGATAAGAAAGTAAGTCTCTATTTATTTGATAAACATATAGCAGATATCTATCAAGTGGAAGATAGAGTCTATCTTCGTCAATTTGATTCTTCTGCCTTTTATGCAAGTCCTATCTCTATTCCTAAGGATATTATTGATATAGAAACAACTTCACTCATTTTTCAAGAAAGAGTAGCTGGATTTGTAAGTGATTCTCTTCCTGGTTCTTTTGGTAACGAGATACTAGATAAATTCTTTGAGAAAAATAGTAGTGGTAAAAAACCAAGTATTATAGAGAAACTTCTCTTCATTGGAAATCGAGGACTTGGATCATTAGATTTCAGACCTGCACATGAGTTTGATGAGACAATAGAAAAAACACTTGCATTAAAAGATATATATGATGAGCAAAAAAAGCTACGAAGAGGAGATGATTTTAAATCTATTCATTCAGCTTTTTTAGTTTCTGCACACTCATTTGTTGGTGGAGCTAGAAGTAAGGCTGTAGTTGCTATAAATCTTGATACTAAGGAAGTTTACTTTGGAGATAGGACACAAGAGCCACCTAAAGGTTTTACCCCTGCTATTGTAAAGTATGATGACACACAAGATGGAGATGAAAACAAATCAACTTATTCTAAACTAGAGTATATCTATTATCTTTTAGCAAAAGAGTCTGGCATAGATATGATGGATTGTTATCTCATAGAGAGTGAGAATAAACATCACTTTGTAACGAAAAGATTTGATATAGAGAAAGGTAAAAAGTCACATGTACACTCTTTAGCTGGTTTACTTCATATAGACTATAAAATTCCACGAACACTAGGCTATGAAGAACTTTTAAGAGTTGCTGTAAAATTAGGAGCACTCCAGAGTTTAGAACAACTCTTTTTACAAATGCTCTTTAATTATATGTTTGTCAACCAAGATGATCATGCTCGTAATTTCTCTTTTATGTGTGGGAGTGATTATAAATGGCGTGCTACTCCAGCTTATGATATTACCTTTGCCAAAGGAGTAAAACAGACAAGAGAACATCAACTTACACTTTACTCTAAAGCTCTCTCTAAAATCACACTACAAGATATCGTAAATCTAGCGACAGAGTTTTCTATAGAGTTAGCGTTTGTAAGTGAGAGTATCACAAAGATGAAAGCCCTTAGGGATATGAGACTACCACAACTCATGCAAGAGTATAAAGTATCTGAGCAGAAGCAAGAACAAGTACTAGAAGCTATGATGTCAAGAGATTTCCAAGGAGAGTTAGATGGATAGTATCAGCCTACTCTCAAGATTAAAATCTTTTGAACAAGATGCTAAAAGTATTAAAAGAAAAAAGATAAATATTGATGCATCATTCTCTACTCTCACTGATGAAGAGATTGCCTTAGTCCTAGCCCATCGTGCAAAAAAAATGAGAATTGAGAACAATCTCAAACAGAGTGAGTTTAGTAAAAGTGCTTCTCTCTCATCTCCTACAACCTACTCTAACTTTGAACAGACAGGAAAAGCATCACTCATCAACTTCATAAAAATTGTAAGAACCTTTGGACATATCCAAGAGCTAGAAAGCCTGTTAAAAAGTGACATATCATCTGTAATAGATAGTGCCAATAGTATGAAGAAAACAAAAAAAAGAGTGAGATAGATTTTTGAATATTCAAGAAGAAAAAGTTTTTATAGAATTATAATCATTAGGGATTCCAAAGTAGCCGAAAAGAACTCCCCACACCTAATTCAGAATGTACTTCGATTTTGATGCCTGCGGTATCACAAATCTGTTTGACTATACTTAAACCCACTCCAAATCCACCAGCGAGGGTTGAGTGGCGTTGATAGAGTGTAAAAATACTATCAAGTTTCTCTTTTGCTATGCCCATCCCCTCATCTTCAATCAAAAAGAAATCTTGATTGAGTGTGATTTTGATACTACTTTGGGGCATTGAGTACTTGATGGCGTTTGAGAGTAGGTTAGAAAAGAGAAGTTCGGCTTCGAGTGGAAGGATTGTAAAGCTCATCGCTGTAATATCACTCATGATGGTAATTTGTTTGGCGGTGGAGAGTTCATTGTAGTATGCAATGGTTTGTTCTACGATGGGTGCTAAGGCAATGAGTTCTGCTTTTTGTGTTTGGTTATTGAAGTTGAGGTAAGTGAGTGATTTGTAAATGCTTTGGAGTTGTTTTGTACTAATGGAGATATTGGTTAAGATTTTTTTATCATAGACACCTTTTTTGAGACCTCGTGAAGCACTCATGCCTAAGGCGGTAATAGGGGTGTTGAGTTCATGAGAGATATCTTGTATAAAACTTTCGATTTGTTGCACCCGTGTACGCATAGGTTGTAAAAAAAGTTTAGACAGGAGAATAGAAATTAAAACAATCCCAACAAAACTAAAGCCCATCATCGTTAAAACATTTTTTACAAGAGTGTGAAGCTTTTGAAAATATATCTTTGTTCGGATTAAAATATATTTCACCCCTAAATGCTCTTGTGGAGAGTCAGAAACGAGGACTTTGTAGCCATCGGCTTCGTAGTAGCCTCTTTTGTATTTTGGTGCCTCTTTTTTAGAGAGTAAAAAGTATTCATAGCCTTGATAGTTGGGCAGATGAAGGGTTGTTCCTTTCATTTGTGACTTGATAATCATCCCTGAATACTCATCAGCAATATGGGTCAGTTTATAGTAGTTTTCACTCTCAAGGGCATTCTTTTGAGCATTAAAGTACCAATACCCTGAGAGCAAAACAAAAATAAAAGAAGAGGTAAGGTAGAGAAGAACAAAGGAGTAGAAAGATTGTTTTTCTAAATCATTCAAAGGTATACCCTAAACCGCGTACATTGAGTATATGTTCTTTACCGAGTTGTTTTCTTAGATTTTTGACAATCGTACGGATAGCATCATCACTTGGCATCTCTTCAAACTCCCACAAGGCTTGAAGTAGCTCTTCAGAACTCACAACACGATGGCGATTTTTGTAAAGAAAATGTAAAAATTCACTCTCTTTTTGAGTTAAATGTACGGTTACATTGTTTGAGGTAAGAGTATGGAGTTTCGTGTCAAAAACACTCTCTTGTGTGAGTTTTATCAAGGTGTCTAAGCCAAAATGGCGCCCAATATTGCTAATGCGTTGCTCTAATTCTTCTAAATCAAAAGGCTTTTTTATAAAATCATTTGCCCCTGATTCAAATGCTGCTTTGAGGTACTTTGTATCATGAAATGCAGTGATAAAAATCGTGGGTGTGGTGTCTTTAAAGTCACGTAACTCTTGGAGAAGTGCTATGCCATTTCCATCAGGAAGATTAATATCAAAAATGTATAAATCAAAATGCTTCTCTTCGCTCAAACTTCGTGCTTTTTGCATACTATATGTTTGTGTCACACTATTCTCTTCTTCTAAAAAGTCGACTAAAACATTTGCGAGTACTGTGTCATCTTCTAAAAGTAAGATATTCATGGTTATCCTTCGTGCAAAGTATAGGAAAGATTTGCTCTCTCATATCGAATCTCAAAACCAATTTTATTGAGTTTTGAGATATAAACTCGTAGCGTTCCATCGCTAGAACTCTCTAAAAATTCTAAAATATCTTCTTTGAGTAGAGGAGTCTCTATTCTACATAAAAAATATTCTAAAAGTTTTACCTCATTGGGGGCGAGTTTTACTTTTGTGTTATTCTTGTAAAGTTGTTTAG
>JALUWV010000011.1 GCA_027019335.1 Sulfurimonas sp.
TGAAGGTTTAAGCACAGGTACCCCTATTGCTATGATTATTTACAATACAAATCAAAAATCAAAAGACTATACCAACATAAAAGATGTTTTTCGTCCAGGACATGCTGATTTTACCTATTTTCACAAATATGGCATTCGCGATTATCGTGGGGGAGGAAGAAGTTCTGCACGGGAGACGGCAGCACGCGTGGCAGCTGGTGCTATCGCAAAATTGATGCTCCAAGCGCTGAACATTCAAGTTCTAAGTGGTATCAGCGAAGTTGCGGGAATCAAAAGTACCCAATTTGATTATGAAAAAGCAAAATCAAGTCTTATCTATGCCCTCGATTCCTCAAAGGAAGAAGCACAAAAAAATGCAATACTTGAAGCAAAAAATAGACATGATTCTGTTGGAGGAGTCTCACGGGTCTTAATCCAAGGTGTCCCAGCAGGTCTTGGAGAACCACTTTACTACAAGCTTGATGGAGTTCTTGCAGAAGCTATGATGGGTCTCAATGCTGTAAAAGCTGTTGAAATAGGCGATGGAATGCTCAGTGCAAGCCGTTTAGGTTCACAAAACAATGATGCTATCCGTGCAAATGGTTTTGAGTCAAATCATGCAGGAGGGATTTTAGGGGGAATAAGTAATGGAGATGATATTGTTTTAAATGTTTATTTCAAACCAACACCCTCAATCTTTCAAGAGCAACATACAATTACAAAAGAGAATGCAGAAGTGGATTTTTCACTTAAAGGTCGTCATGACCCCTGTGTCGCAATACGAGGGAGTGTGGTTTGTGAAGCTATGGCTGCTTTAGTAATCGCAGACATGCTTCTGTTAAATATGGGAGCTAAAATGGACGGTCTCACGAAGTACTACAAATAGTACTTCTAGAAATCACCATCTTCTTTACCTGCTTCATCCATCATTAAGTACATAGTGTCTTTCACATGTTTTGCTTTTTCTAGCATCTCAGGAGGAAGAGTTTTTCCACCAAATAACATTAAGTCCATAGACATAGTGTACATCCATCTACTTCCATCATCATGCTCAATAATCGCTATTCTACAAGGCATAAACGCAGAGTAAGCTGGAGAAAAATTGATAAAGATTTTAGCAATTTGTGGACTACAAAAAGATACAAATCGAATTAGCTTTGTTTTGTTTCCCTTCGCATCAACACCACTCTTAGACATTGTTTGATCACCAACTACTTTAAAGTTAGCACCAAGTGCAATCTCTCTAAAGTTTTCTACAAGTTCTTCTGTAGAAACAGCATCTTCAATCTTCACTTTTTTAATCATAGCAGCAGCAGAGTTACCAGTAGCTAAGACTTTATCAAACATTTCCATATATGCTGGCATTGCTTGTGGGTCAAGAGTTTTTACTTTATCCATTTTATCACTTATGCCATATTTTGCATTCATAACAAAAAGACCTACAAGAAGCACTACGGCTACTAAACTTAAAATATTTTTTAACAAATTCATTTTTATCCTTTAATTTTTTTTCTATCTTACTCTATAACTTCATTCACAACATCAATCACTAGTTGTTCAGCAGATTTGAGTTCTTTTACCGAAACTTTATCATCAATTGCTAATGAGCTAAACCAATTATTTACAGAAGGGAATTCTAAGTGCACTTCACTTGAGCCTTTCTCTTTATAAATGTAAAGTGTACATGGAGCAAGGGCACCTGCTTCAGGATGATTTTTTGATATTTCAAATATAACTGAAAGTTTACAAATAGAGTAAGCATCAAAAAAGTCATACTTGTCATAGCCACTCTTCTTTAAATCATCCCCTAATGTATTATATCCAGCAATAATAAAACCAACAGTCTCTAATGAAGATTTCAATTCCATCTCAAGTCCTGTTCTCTCATCTTCGATTTCATCATCTTCTACATCCATTTCACCAACAAATGAAGTAATGAGACTTCCCGTTGCTTCTCTTTGTTTGTACGCTGGTTTTTCAAAATGACCCTGTGGCAGTGCTTTACGAAGTACAGATTGCACCAATTTACTATATTTTAACATATATTTATTTGTTGCAGGTATACCTGTTATTTTTGCCATACCCTCTAAAGATAATGATGCAATTGAGATGTCAGTTGAGCCTTTTCTTGTGTAAATAGACATGCTTAATGGTGCAAAAAGTGCAGCTCTTGGAGAGACTTTGATAAGTTCTGAAACTAAATCTTTTTTGTGAAGATAAAGAAGATGGTACATTTTGTTATTTATATGCTGAAACTTGGAATTAAATGCAATATGCATATTACGATTACCGGAAACAACAAAACCTGCATCTACGAAAGCTTTTTCTATCGTCTCCCCTGTTATCTTACCTTTGGAGTTATCTGTTGTATAGATCTGCACATCTTGTGATGCACTCGCAGTAATTGCACTTAAAAATAAGAACATTAGGACTAAACTTTTGTTGAAGAGTTTCATTGTTTTCCTTGTAGAATTAAATTTTACTATTTTAGAAGATAAATATTATCACCTTGTTTTATCACACCAGAATGTACAACTTTTGCAAAAATCCCTCTGTCATCTTTAAGAAGTTTTGGTAATTTCTTATCAACTTTTGAAAGGCTATTGCAAAGTGTACAGTTTTGTGTAATTTCTAATACAAGATCACCCACTGAAAGTTTTGCTCCTGCATTCAAATGGTAAGGGTTATAGTCTATAAGTAGATTTTCCCCTAGTGCATTTTTCGGTGCATTTATACCATTGTTTAAAGCAAGGGCATAACTCTCTTGTGAGGTTATAAGAACTGACCTTTGTATGTCTTTATCATAATATTTATCGCCTACAATTCCCTTATTATCAAGTGTTAATTCTGTTGTATTTATTCGCTTTTCAGTTGTCGAATAAAATAGTTCTAAAATTGTGCCAACTTTTTCTAAGGACATTATAATCGTACTCACTTTTTCTAAAATTTTCTCTATAAAGTAAAAAGCCACATTTTAAATGTGGCTTCTACTCTCATTATTCTATAAATTACAGATTAATCTTCGTCTTCGTCTGGTTCTTCGTACATTTCAAGCTCTTCATAAGCTCTATATACGTTACCTGGACTTAAAAGATAGTATAAATCTTTATCTCTAAAGTCTTCAAGAGTAACAACTTTAGTAATTTCACCTTGTGGTACATCATCATCAATAGCTTCAAGAACATCATCTTTCATTTCATGAAAATAGTGATATGCTTCATCTGCACCATGCTTGTCAACTAAGAAACCATGCCCTGGTACAATGTTGTTCCAATCACGTCTTTTAATCATATCGATTGCAGGTATTTGACCTTCTGGTTTACCTTCATCATTGATTGCTAAAACTTGACCATCTCTGTTTGATGTAACACGACCATTCATAACAAGGTCACCAACTAAGATAACTTTATCATCTGGAAGGTACAAGAAATAATCATCTTCAGAGTGTGCATACCCTGCTTCAACATACTCCATTTTTACACCAGAGATATTATACCAAGTTGAATGTTTCGTTGGTGATTCATCAACAGGAAGTAGTATAGTCCCTCTAATTGCATTTTGATAAAGTGCTTTAATCATTCTAGTTTGCATACCAGGATAATCTTTTACTTCACCAGTAGCCCCAGGGTGACCTTCATCTTTAACATGAAGTCTTGGACCATAGTAGTTCACATTAATAGAGTGTGGACCAATAATATGTGTTCCAAATGTCTCTTTAAAGTAATGATTCCCTAACCAGTGATCATCATGTTCATGACTAATAAACTCATGTTTTACAGGCATATCAGCAATCTTTTTAATAGTTGCATACGCTTGTTTTGCGAACAAGTCTGAGGGACCACTATCCCATGCTATCCACTCTGTATCACCTTTGATGTAACAGATGTTAGACATTGATCCAGCATTGTTTTTTGTAGGCATATCTCTTTCACCAAAGAAACAGTACACTCTTTCACTAATTTTTACTGGCTTTAAGTTGTAATCCCAATCAGGACCACCACCAACACGGTTAGTTTTTTGAAAGTCATAAAGAATGAAGTTACCATCAATATCTAAATGACTAGGATTTTTAGTTACTATATGCTTGTTTCCAATAAACGGCACGGCTAAACCAAATGCCACCATTGCGAGTAATACAAGTAATTTTTTCATAAGTGTCCCTTATTTAATTTTTTTCTTACCTGTCTGCTTTTTACCTTCATTGTCAATAGTTGTAAAAATGATTTTGTCACCTTTTTTAGCACCTTTGAACTTGAACTTTACAAGTGGGTTTTCAGACATAAA
>JALUWV010000012.1 GCA_027019335.1 Sulfurimonas sp.
GTAAGATTATCTCTTTTGCTCGCGTTGCAATGATTTGATTTTTTATGTTTTGTAACTCGATAAGATTTACATTGGCTATTTTATATGCTGATTCATACATCGTTAAAAGCTCTTTTTGTGCAAGGTACAGCGCCTTTGTTGAGTCAAAAGTCTTCTGCAAAACTTCTAACTCTCCATCAAGTCTCTTTAAGGTATTTGCGAGGAATATATTTTGATTTTCAATCAAATATTTACGCTGTTTTACTTTGAGTTGTGCAATACGCTGTTCTTCTTGTTTGGTATTGAAAATGGCAAGTGGAATATCTACTCCTACTCGTGCAATGCTTTGGTCAGGTTCTTTTTCATACTCAGCATAGAAGTCTATCCACTCTATCTTATGAGTATTAAGTGCTGCTTTTTGCTCCGCTACTTTTTGAGAACTTTGTAAAAACTGGAGTGTTGCGGATTTGTTTAAGCTTGCTTTACTTTGGCGAACAAATTTGTACTCTTCTTGAAGTGTTATATCCTTTGTTTCACCGACAAAAGTCAAAAGTCTCCAGTAGGCACTTAGTTTTTGCGCCTCTTTTTCATTGTGTCTATTTTTTGCACGCATGACATCTACTTTGGCTAGAAGATAGCGTGCTTTGGCTATCGTTCCCGCTTCGTAGCGCTCTTTTGAAATGTCAGCAATTTTTTGTACAATTTTGAGTTCCTCTTTGGTGAGGAGAACAAAGGCACTTGCTTGCATATAATTTATATAGAGCAAAGAGAGGTTTCTCCGAAACTCTGCACGTTTGAGCATGATGCTACTTGTCGCCACTGCTTCTGTTGCATGGGCAAGTTTCTCTCTTGCTCTTCCCACTCCCCATAAACGCATAGGTTGTATATAGGCTCCTTTGTATCCTGAAGCATTCGCTCCTACATCGGGCTGAAATCTTGAAGCCTCGAGTGAGAGGGTAGGGTTTTTATACCGTTGTATGATTTTTGATGCTTCGTCTGCTTGCTCTTTCTCTAAAGCATTTGCTTTGAGATAGGGTGAGGTTTGGAGTGCTTTTTGCATAAATGCGTCAAAAGTTTCTGCATGTAAATTCCATAGTATCAATGGAATTATGACTATTTTTTTCATAAATATCCTTATAATAAATTGTTGATAGAAGTATAGGTTAAGGGTTGTTTATGAGAAGATAGGGGGTTTTAAGAAGTTCTTATGTGAGTTGTATTTGTAGTGTATACTCTCTGTAGAGCATTGTGTTGTTAACGCTTCATTGGAGAGTATGAGATGTGTTTGAGGCAAGATAAAAGCCATATGAAAAAAATGGTGAAGATGACAAATGTCATCTGCTTCAATGCCATGAGTATCTTGAAATTCATGCACATACTCACCCACTTCACACGGATGTGTGTCATAAGCAGCTATCACATAGGCATGTGCTATGTTAAAGCTCATTGAAAAAAGTAAAAGTAATGTGAGGAGTCTATTTTTCATAAAAAGATTGTAGCATACTTTTAATAATGACCTTTGTGATAGCAAATCACAAACCTCTCACAAACTCTTGCTATACTTCAAATACTTAAAATATTTGGAGTCTTCTTATGTTGAAACTATTTTTTTCATTGCTTCTCTTCTCTTCGCTACTTAGTAGTGCTACTTTAGAAGATGTGATACAAAGCTCTTTAGCAAAAAGTCCTTCGCTTGATGTCATTACTGCTCGACTGCAAGCCAATAAACAGAGCATCAGTTTAGCGAACCAGTTTAGTAATCCTGAGCTTCTTTTAACACGCAATACTCTGAACTCTTCCCAAGCGATGCATCAAACAGTACTGAGTGTGAAACAAAAACTCCCTTTCTTTGACAAACGCAATAAACGCAAAAATGTTGCGCTTGCTGAAGCCAATATCTTAGATGAGAAACTGCAAGCTGCAAAAGTAATGCTTGTCGGACAAATCAAAAAAGAGGCATACACGATTTGGGAACTTGAAGCACTCAAAAAAGTTGTGTACGCTTACATCAAACTTACACAAGGAAATGTGGAACTTTATGAGGCTTATGTAAGTACTACTGACAATCAGCATATGGGAATCATGAAAGCACGTCTCTCTTTATCTGATTTGAAAATTGAACTGAGTAATCTCAATGCAAAAATCTATAGTAGCTATGCAAGACTCTCATACTTGAGTGGTACGGAGGTAAAACACTTAGAACTCAAACTCTCTATGGGAGAAAAGCCAAATATCTCACTGCTTGCATCTTCTTTAGCAAAAAATCCAACACTTGCTATCAAAACAGAAGAAGTACAAAAAGCAAATCAAAAAGTAATCCTTGCCGATGCAGATCGTTATCCTGATTTTACTTTGCTTACAGGGTATGCGTATCGAGAAAAATATGACAACTACTTTAATTTTGGAGTAGGTGTTTCCCTCCCAATCTATGGAACAGAAAAACTCCAAACACAGAGAGAAAGAGCAAAAGCACTCTCCCTTGTGAGCGCAAAAGCAGATACTAAAATCATTATCACATCACAACTCAAAACAGATTATGCACAGATGCTTTCAGCTTATGAAATCTATCATATTATCAAAGATGATGCACTCCCTCAGGTAGCGCATATGTTTGAGCTGAGTAACTCTTCTATCTCAACGGGGAGTGACCTTTTTAAATATATTGATGTCTTATTTCAAAAACTCTCTTTAGAGAAAAAAAGTATCTATGCTATCGGTAATTACAATCGTGCTGAGGCACAAATCGCACAACTTCAAGGAGCCATTCAATGAAAATCTTTATACTACTACTTACCATGACACTTACCCTTCTTGCAAAAGAAGCAACCGTGGAACAACTCTTTTCTGTGCAGACAGTGAAAGTAAAGCAAATTATGACACATCATATAAAAAAAAGCTATGGTTATGTCAAAGCGGATGATGCAAAAGTATTTGACATTTCGCCACGTTTTGGGGGGTATGTCATCAAACTCTATGCAAATAAAATCTACAAGTATGTCAAAAAGGGTGAAGCACTTGTTACACTCTATTCTCCTGAAGTCTATAAAGCAAAAGAGGATTATCTCAACTCGTATAGATATACAAAAGGCAAAAAAAACAAAGGAATGTTGCAAAGTGCAAAACTCAAACTACAACTCTTAGGGGTAAGTAAGGGTGAAATTGCACAAGTTTTACAAAAAAAACGAGTTTCTCAAAATACAACGATTTATGCCCCAACAAATGGCTATCTTTTTGCGAAGAACATTACCAATGGTTCCGCATTTAATGCAAAAAATAAACTTTTTGAGATAGTAAATATCGATACTGTTTGGGTCGAAGCAAAAGTTTTTGAAAAAGATGTTTCATGGTTAAAAAATGCAACAAGTTTTGACATCAGTGTTAAAAGTACACCCAAAACATATAAAGCCACTGCACGATTACTTTACCCAAGTGTAGACCCAAAAGAAGCGACATTGACACTGCGTTTACGTCTCAACAACAAGAGTAGAACACTTTTCCCTGGAATGTATGCGAATATCCTTGCGCAAGACAAACAAAAAAGTTATCTGAGTGTGCCACAAACAGCTGTCATCAGAAAAGCGGGTAAATACTATGCCTTTATAGTTGGTGAATTTGAAGGAGAGTATGAGCCTGTTGAGGTCTCTGTGACACCTCTTAACAATGAAATATATATCGTAAACAGTGGTTTGAGCGCTGGTGAAGAAGTTGTGAACAATGCCCTCTTTATGATGGATAGTGATGCCCAAATCAATGGGCTATTTTAGGAGTATCGGATGATAGAAAAACTCATAGCATTTAGCATCAGAAACAAATTTTTAGTGCTTATGGCACTCTTTTTTCTCGCCTTTGCCTCTGTTTGGAGTATGAAAAATACTCCCTTAGATGCCCTTCCTGACTTGTCTCCACCGCAGGTTATCGTACAGATAAACTGGGCAGGACAATCTCCTGAGATTATTGAAGACCAAGGTACTTATCCGCTTGTTTCACAGTTTTTAGCGATTGCCAATATTGAAACAGTTCGTGGGACTTCTACATATGAAAATGCCCTTATTTATATCATTTTTAAAGAAGGTACAGACCTTTACTGGGCGAGAAGTCGTGTTTTAGAACAACTCGCTTCTATCTCTTCACAACTCCCACGGGCTATGAATGTTTCTCTTGGACCTGACGCAAGTGGAGTAGGCTGGGTGTATGAGTATGCACTGCATTCAAAAACAAAAAACCTAGCAGAGCTAAGAACATTGCAAGACTACTACTACAAATATGCACTTATGGGAGTGGATGGTGTGAGTGAAGTTGCAAGTGTTGGAGGATTTGTACCAACATATCAAGTGACGATAAATAATGACGCCCTTGTTCAGTATAATTTGAACATTCAAGATATTGCCAAAGTATTGCGAAAAAACAATAACGATACAGGAGGGGGTATTGTCATCAAAAATGGCTTTGAGTGGATGATACAAGCCAAAGGGTATGTAAAGAGTGTCAAAGATATTGCAAAACTGACCATTGCCTCGCGAAATGGTGTGCCTCTTACCATTGGGGATATCGCTCGTGTGGAACTCACTCCTGCCCCTCGTCGTGGTGTTGCTGACTTAAATGGGGATGGTGAAGTTGTTGGTGGGATTGTTATGGTGCGTTATGGAGAAGATGTTTACTCTGTCATCAAAAAAATCAATGCAAAAATGAAATCATTAAAAGTAGCAGATGTGGATGTGACCACTGTGTATGACCGTTCAGAACTCATAGATAAATCGGTTGAAAATCTCAAAGGGACACTCATCGAAGAGAGTTTGATTGTTGTTGTCATCATTGGTCTTTTCTTAATGCATTTACGTTCTTCTTTTATTGTGATTATTGTTCTACCACTCACTGTTGGTTTTACTTTTTTACTGATGAAACTTTTTGGGATTGGTTCAAACATCATGAGTTTAGGGGGGATTGCGATTGCTATCGGTGCCATGGTTGATGCCTCGATAGTAATGATAGAAAATGCACATAAAAGTTTACACAAATTTGAAGAAAAAGAGCAAAGAGTCCCAACAAATGCAGAGCGAGTACAAATCATACAAGAATCATCACAGCTTGTTGGTCGTCCTATCTTCTTTGCATTAGCTTTGATTGTGGTCTCTTTCTTACCGATATTTGCACTCAATGGGCAAGAGGGTCTTCTCTTTTCACCCCTTGCATTTACAAAAACTTTTGCTATGACTGCGGGAGCATTGTTGAGTATTACAGCTGTACCAGTACTGATGGTTTTCTTTGTCCGAGGGAAAATCATTCCAGAAAACAAAAATCCACTCAACCGTTTTTTTATCTGGCTTTATCATCCACTCATCGTGTATGGATTAAAATTTAAGTACCTTGTGATTGTTGCGGTAATCTCTTCTTTGGCATATATGTATCCACTTTTTAACTCTCTCAAATGGGAATTTATGCCTACACTCAATGAGCAAACTTTTATGTATATGCCTGTCACACCTTATGGAATCTCTGTAGATTTAGCGAAAGAGATTACTCAAAAAACAGACAAAATCATCAAGTCATTTCCTGAAGTAGAGAGTGTTTTTGGAAAAGCGGGTCGAGCGAGTTCTGCGACTGACCCTGCACCACTTAGTATGATTGAAACCATTATCTCTCTCAAACCAAAATCAGAGTGGAGAAAGGGTGTGACTTATGAGTCACTGCGTCAAGAGATGGAAGATGCGCTACAAGTTCCTGGTCTTGTAAACTCATGGACATACCCTATCCGTGGTCGTATCGATATGCTTTTAAGTGGTATTCGTACCCCTTTAGGGATTAAACTCTATGGAAAAGATGCAAAAGGCTTACAAAAGTATGGAAATGTCATCGAAGAAAAATTGCGAGGGTTTGATAAAACACTCTCTGTCTTTGCAGATAAAGCGAGTGCTGGGTACTACCTTGACATAGACATCGATGAGGCAAAACTCCAACACTATCACATTACAAAAAATGAACTTTTAGAGTATACCGCCTTAGCCATAGGAGGGATGCGTGTCTCTACAATGTATAAAGGACTCGAGCGTTATCCGATAAGCCTGCGTTTAGAAGGGGATGAGCGAAGAAGTATTGAGAGTATTGGTGATATTCAGATAAAAACAAAGTTTGGTTTTGTGCCACTGAGTACTTTTGCAAAGATTGCTTATAGAGAGAGTGCTTCTATCATTAAAAGTGAAATGGCTTCTCCTGTTACTTTTATCTATATCACACCAAAAGAGGGTGTGAGTGCTACAGCCTATAAACAAGAAGCAAAAGCACTCATCGATAGCATTAATTTTGAAGCAGGCTATTATGTCGAGTGGGCAGGACAGTCAGAGTACTTAGAATCTGCAATGCAAAAGATAACTTGGATTATACCGCTTGTGCTTTTTATCATCTTTATCTTGATTTATCTTGCATTAAAAAAACTTGTACCGACGGTAATCGTTTTCTTTACCTTACCATTTGCACTTTTAGGAGGGCTTATTTATCTTGATATATTGAATTTTTCTATGAGTATTGCTGTGATTGTAGGGTTCTTAGCACTCTTAGGTGTGGCTGCGGAGACTGCTATCGTAATGATTGTGTATCTTCAAGAGAGTTTGGATGAAGCAAAAGAGAAGTATAAAGAAGATTTTAATGTGACCCATCTCAATGCTGCTATCTATGAAGGTGCCGTGCAGAGAGTGCGACCAAAATTGATGACTGTTTTTGCGATTTTGGCAGGTTTAGCTCCTATTATGTATACGCATGGTGTTGGAAGTGAAGTCATGCAACGCATCGCTGCTCCAATGCTTGGAGGGATTATTAGTTCAGCAGTATTAAGCCTAATTATTATTCCAATTTTATTTGAAATGTATAGTAAATATATGTTAGATAAATCTTAGGCATAATTTTAAGCTATCTTTGTGATAGAATTGATATAATTTTAGACATTACAATAAGTTAAATCTTTTCTATCTACAAAGGCAAACAAAATATGCAAACAAAATCTAAATTACTTCTGTTAGTGACACTTCTACTGGTAGGACTTGCTATCGTCATAGCCATAACAGTTTCTGTAAAATTTAGAGATTATAGTATACAAAGTGCTGTAGAAAAAGCGAAAATGACTGCGAGTATTGTTAAAGATGGTCTTACTGCACACATGGTTAATGGTATCATGGATAAACGTGAATACTTTTTACACCAAATCGCTTACAATGACGAAATCAAGTCTTTATGGGTGGTGCGTTCAGATAAAGTTATCAAACAATTTGGTCCAGCAAGACCAAATGAAGAAGTTCGTGACCCGATGGATAGAGAAGTATTAAAAAGTGGGAGAACACTGCAGAAAATCACTGAAACGACAGAGGGGGTAACACTCCGCGTTACTATTCCCTACAAAGCAACGGTTATAGGAACCCCAAATTGTTTAAGCTGTCATCATGTCCAAAAAAATGATATTTTGGGTGCTGTGAGTATGGAGTTTGACATCAGTGGATTACGAAATAGTGCTGTCTTTACGATTTCAAATATAGTACTTATTAATGTTGTATTTATCATCATAATGCTTTTACTTTTAAACTACTATGTTTCTCCTTATATGAAACTCTTTGCAACCCTTCAAGATGGAATCAAAAAAGCTTACTATGGCGATTTTTCTCACGAATTTAAAACGACTGTTACTGGAGATGGAAAAGATTTTGTCAATCAAATCAATCCTCTTTTTAGAAAAATAGAAGCAACTTTTGGCGATATTAAGCATGACTTATCGACATTTATACCGCAAAACAGTGTAGCAAGTGATGACCCCCTTTATGAAGCAAAGATAATTATTAGTGAACTTTCAGATATTTATAAATTTAAAAAGACGATTGAGTTAGATGCTACAAAAGATACTATTTATCAAAGAAGTATGGATGTTTTACAAAACAAATTTGATATTCATAATTTCTCTCTTTATGAAGTCAATACAATTACGAGTGAAAGAAAACTCATTTTTTCGAGTAAACAAGCACAAAGTATTTGTAACCCTGAGGTAGATGCTAAACCTGAACTCTGCAGAGCTTATAGAACAAACAATGCAGTTATCTCAACTGAATTTATCAACTTGTGTCAAAACTGTCAAGCACATGATTTTGAGTATATTTGTCTTCCTATGATTATCAATAGTGACTACTCTTTGATATTGTCTATTACAACAAAAGAACAAGAAGAATTTAATAGAATTCATAACTTGATTTCGAGTATTGAAAATTACTTTGAAGCGGCAAAACCTGTGATTGAGAGTAAAATTCTTATGGAAAAATTACGTGATACATCTTTAAAAGATGCAATGACAGGACTTTACAATAGAAGATTTCTTGATGAGTTTATAGATACGGTAATGAATCAGGCGCAACGGGCTAAAGAGACCTATAGTGTACTGATGCTTGATGTCGATTTTTTCAAAATGGTAAATGATACTTATGGACATGATGTTGGCGATAAAGTGATTAAGGAGATTGGAAGTCTTGTTCGTAACTCTATTCGTTCTTCTGATATGGGCATTCGTTATGGAGGTGAAGAGTTTGTAGTGATGTTACATAATGCGACTGATGAGGGTGCTTTGAAAATTGCCAATGACATTCATAGTAGTTTTTCACAACTTGTATTTGATGTAGGCAATGGTGAACAAATGCAAAAAACAATGAGTATAGGAGTTGCTAAATTTCCTCAAGATGGCAATACCATTTGGAAATGTATCAAATACGCAGATACTGCACTCTACGTAGCAAAGACCACAGGAAGAAATAAAATTGTAACGTATACTGCTAGTATGTCAGAAAATGAATCATTACGTTAAAGGAGGAGTCGAAATGTTTACTCAAAAGAAAATTTTACTCATAGCAGGTTTTTTGCTTTTAAGTTTAAGTGCCTGCACAGAAGAAAAGATAGAAAAAGGAACGCATGCAAACCCAAGTATGTCCAAATGTGGGATAGGAAAATGTGGGGCAAATATGTTTGATGACAATGTCGCCCTCGCAAAAAAGAAGAAAAATCTTCTTTCCCAAATGAGTAAGGATGACAAACGCAGAGCTTGTGTTGAGAAGTCCAAAAATACAAAAGATGCTTACAACTGTGTCCGCAATCCACAAACAAAGAAACTCTCTTTAAAATGTGGTGCGAAGGCAATGCAAGCAATGCCAATGAAATGTGGTGCAGGGAAGTGCGGTCAATAAAAATAACCGCTAGTTAGCATAGCCATTAGGGTTTTGCGACTGCCATCTCCAGCTATCTTCACACATCTCATCAATCCCACGTGTTGCTTTCCAATCAAGTTGCTCATACGCATAGCTAGGGTCTGCAAAACAAGTTGCAATGTCTCCTGGTCTTCTTTCTACGATTTGGTAGGGAACTGCTTTTTGTGATGCTTTTTCAAAGGCTTTCACCATATCTAAAACAGAGTATCCATTACCAGTTCCGAGGTTTACAGTAAGTACATCTGTGAGTGAAGCAATCTTTTGTAAGGCTTTCACATGCCCAAAAGCTAAATCAACAACATGAATATAGTCCCGAACTCCTGTGCCATCTGGTGTATTGTAATCGCCTCCAAAAACACTAAGCTTTTCGCGTTTTCCAACAGCAGTTTGGGAGATAAAAGGCATAAGATTGTTTGGAATGTCATTTGGGTCTTCACCAATAGTTCCTGATTTATGCGCCCCTACAGGGTTAAAGTAACGGAGAAGGACAATTTGGTAAGCATTATCAGAGACAAATAAATCACGTAAAATTTCTTCTATAAAAAGCTTGCTTCGTCCATAAGGATTTGTCGCGCTGAGTGGAAAATTTTCTTGAATTGGCACAGTATGTGGGTCGCCATATACCGTTGCAGAAGAACTAAAAACAATTCTTTTACAGTTGTTTTCTTTCATCACTTGACAGAGAGTAACGGTGCCACTTACATTGTTGTCAAAATACTCTAAAGGCATTGCAACAGACTCTCCAACTGCTTTTAAACCTGCAAAATGAATCACAGAGTCAATACTGTAGTTGTCAAAAACTTTTTGTAAATCACTTTTGCTTCGGATGTCTCCTTCAATAAAATTAACACTTTTCCCAATCAGTTTTTCAACACGTGCAAGGCTCTCTTTGGAAGAGTTACACAGATTATCAAAAACAACAAATTCAAAACCTGCTTCGTGCAGGGCTATACAAGTATGTGAGCCAATATATCCAGCCCCTCCAGTAACTAATACCATATAGAAATCCTTAATATTATATTTATGTAAGACACATTATACTTAGATATGATAAAAATCACAAAAGAATTGATAAAAGAACCTCTTTTGCATTTTATGATTCTTGGTGCTATCGTTTATAGCTACTTTTCATATATGCACAACACGCAAGAAGATGAAAAAAAAGTGATTAAACTCTCTTCTTATGAACTTCAAGAACTCAAGAACTTCTATAAAAAAACTTATGCAAGAGAGGCGGACAAGGAAACACTTAAAATACTTATCGCAAAAAAATATTATGATTCTGTGTTACTTGATAAGGCCTTTAGCTTGAAAATCGCTCAAAATGACCCAGTTGTTGCCCAGCGATTACTCAAAAAAATGCAGTTTGTTATGCAAGATAGAAGTCAGTTTAAAGAACCTTCACAACAAGAGTTAGCAGCGTATTACAAACAACATATCAAGGCATATTCGCATGTAAAAAGTATCTCATTTTCCAGTATCTATTTTCATGATGATACTGATAAACGAATCGAAATGACCATGCAGATACTTCGTAGTACGCAAGTAAATAGTGCAGATGGTCGTGGCTTTAGTGAAGTATCAAAACTTCCTTACCATGTAGAAAAAATGTCTTATAAAGAGCTTGAAAAAAGTTACGGTAGATACTTTGCCAAAAAGATTTTTGTTTTACAAAAAGGAATGTGGCATCAGGCACTTCATGCTAAAGATGGTGCAAGAATCGTTTTTATCACAGATGAAGAAGTAGGGGATGCTTACGACTTTGATGTTATAGAAGGGCGTGTATATGCAGACTACATCGCACAAGAGTCCGCACAACTCAAAGAACAGGCTTATAAAGAGATCGCTGCTCAGTATAGTTTAAAAGTTGAGTAGCTTTATGTTGAAACTGCTTTTTTTGATACTTTTTGAAGGTATGGTTTTTGCACATCAAACAGGACTTTCTTATATAAATATAAGTGAAGATGCCGACCATAAAGTACATATTATTTACAAAAAACCGCTTTCTGATTTAAAGGGTAAAGATATTCACATTAATTACCCTGCAAAATGTGTCTATGTCAAAGAATTTCCACGCAATATTGCCAATGGTTTCATCACACAAAAATCAACAATGTGGTGTGGTGAAGCAGGTATGGCATCATCACGTATCTGGATAGAGGGGCTTTTGAGAAAAGATAGAGGGGTTTTGGTCAGTTATAAACATAATAATCTAAAAACAGAATCCCTTTTACGGGCAAGTTCTCCACTCTTTTTTTTTAACAAGCAACAGAGTTCTTGGAGTTTAGTCAAAGAGTATGTACAACTGGGTATTGAACACATTTTAAGTGGGTATGACCACCTCTCTTTTGTTTTTTGTCTTCTACTCCTCGCCTTGAATTTTAAACGGCTTCTTTTTGCTATTTCTGCATTTACACTTTCTCATTCGATTACCCTTGTTTTTGGTGTACTTGGCATTGTGAAAATTGGAGTGCCTTACATAGAATCTATGATTGCATTGAGTATTTTGTTTTTAGCACGAGAGATTATGATAGAACGAGATACTTTTACGAAGAGGCATTTAGGCATTACTGCATTTACTTTTGGACTACTGCATGGACTTGGCTTTTCAACTGTTTTAAGGTCTTTAGGTTTACCTCAAGATGATTTAGCCTTAGCACTTGTCTCTTTTAATGTTGGTATAGAACTAGGACAACTACTTTTTATCTCTGTTATTATGTCCTTTTTGTTTGTTTTACGAAGAAAGATGCATGATTATCAAGAACAAACAAGAAAAGTCATTGCTTATGCCATAGGAACACTCTCTGCATATTGGTTTATACAAAGAGTACTTGCTTTTTAGATAATAACAGTCGCTATTTTATTCATAAGTTCATCACTTCTGATGGGCTTCATGATAAAACCATTTGCTCCAAACTCTAAGGCTTCACTTTTTTTTGTTTCATCGGTTGTGAGTACTAAGATAGGGAGTTGTCGTAAGTTGTCATCGGCTCTCACGACTTTAAGCATCTCTAAGCCACCCATAATTGGCATGATAATGTCCAATAAAATCAAATCTATGTCATTTCTTGACTTGAGAACACCAATGGCATCAGAGCCATTTTTTGCCTCTATTACCTCTGTTACTCTACCACTTTTTTTTAACATAGATTTTAAAAGTTTTAAGTTAATTAAGTCGTCATCTACGGCTAATACAATAAGATCGTTTTTTTCCATTTTTTAAAACCTTTATATAAATCTTTCGAGTAAGAGACCTAATAAATCTCTACTTACAACATTGTTAATAACACGCTGTACATATTGTGTATCGTTCTCATCAGCAGCACTTGGGTCATTGTTCATCAAAATAAGCTGTGTTTCTAGGAGTGTTTTTTCTTTTTGATTTTGAACTATATTGTGAAGCATTGCAACATCCATATCTTCACACGCTTTATCAAAGAGAATCACTTTATAGTTGGCTTCTTGGATTTTTGCATATAAGTCTTGTGTTGATGACGCTATCTCTAAAGAATACCCTAGAGGCTCAATAAGTTTAGAAAAAAGTTTCGACTCTAATGGACTTGCTTTTACCACAAGAACATCTGCTTTATACTTAAAAACAGGAGTTACTACTTCTTGCTCTATCTCAGGTTCAATAATTATTTCAGGCTCAGGGATGACTTTTGGTAAGATAATTTCTTCGATGACAGGTTCTTCTATGATTTCGATGATTGGTTCTTCGACTACTATCTTTTGCGGTTTTTCTACCACTACTTCAAGTGGTTTTTCTTCTTTATGTGCAGGTTTTTTAGATAAGAAAGTATTTAAAATAGAGATAATTTCGTCTCGCACAAGTGGTTTGGTTGTGTACTCATCAAGACCTGCAGATAAGAAACTTTCTCTATCTCCTTTGAGAGCATTTGCCGTTAATGCTATGATAGGGACATGTGGTTTGTTGTAAACACTTTCATACTCAAGTATCTCTTTTGTCGCTTCGACACCATCTAAGAAAGGCATCTGAATATCCATAAAGATGATATCATAATCATTATCTTTTCTTTTTTGGAAGGCTTCCAGACCATTGGATGCTATGCTTACGGTGAGACCCATTGCCTCTAATGTTCTTTTGATAAGTTTTTGGTTAATGATATTATCTTCAGCTACTAAAACTTTTGCATCAAAGTGTGATAGATGTTCATTTGAAACTGCTACAGGTGTTTGCTGTGATAGAATTTGTGAGTTTTGTTCTTCTGTTACTTGCTGCTGTATTTGCTCTTTTTTGTGATAATTTTCTAGTACGGAGCGTATTTTAGTATTATTTAATGGTTCATAGATAACTTTTAAAATATCAAGATTTTTTGAGTCAATGACTTTCATATAATTTGATTTTGTCAATAAAATAAGTTGTTGTTCCATCTGACTATATTTTGCTAAGTTCTCTTCATCACTATATTCATAATCAACAAATAAGAAATCATACTCAGCGGATTGTTGTAAGCTATTTAATTCATCCAAGCCTCTAAAAGAGATATGTGTAATGCCATAAAAATCCAAATATTCACGAAGATAAGTTTCTTGTTTTTTATGGTTTGTACTTGATTCTAATATAAGTGCATTCATATTTGAAAAAGCATCTTTTTTCGATTCCGTTTTTACATCTATTTCTTCAAAATCAAGTGTAAAGAAGAAAGTTGTCCCTTTACCTGCTTCACTATGAAGGTCAAGTTGGCCACCCATAAGCTCAATGAAGTTACTAGAAATAGTAAGTCCAAGTCCAGTACCACCATATTTTCTAGTAATCGATGTATCTGCTTGAGAAAAAGCTTCAAAAATTCTAGCTTTTTGCTCACTTGTTACCCCAATACCACTATCTTGAACTTCAAACTTAACACGTGTTATCCCAGAAAAATCTGCTTGTACTTTTCTAATGTTGACATCTATAGAACCTGCACTATTGGTAAATTTGACGGCATTTGAAAGAAGATTGATGATAACTTCTTTAATTTTTGTCGGGTCCCCTTTGAGAGAATTTTCCAATGATGGGTCAATAAAACAGCTTAAATTGATATGTTTTTCACTGGCTCGCACAGCATAGACTTCAACAGCACTTTCAAACTCTTCAATAGGGTTAAAAGAGATGTCTTCAATCTCAAGTTTATTACTTTCAATTTTAGAAAGGTCTAAAATATTGTTGATAATTTCAAGAAGATTTTCAGAACTTTTTTCAATAATATCAACAAATTCACCTTGTTCTTCTTCTAAATCTGTATCTTTTAAGAGTTCGGTAAAACCAACAATTCCATTGAGTGGTGTTCTGATTTCATGTGACATATTTGCGAGGAACATTGATTTTGCTTCACTTGCATCAAGTGCAAGTTCTTTATCTTTTTTAGCTTGTTCAACAATCTTCTCAATTAAACTATAAGCTTGTTCGGTTCCATCCGTTGTATTGAGGTCGATAACGACACTGTCATCATGCTCCGTAGAAGCAACAATTTTTTTGAGTAAATCTTCGAGATTGAGTACATTTTTCGCAATTTCATTTGAAAGTAAATAGCCGAGTATAGATAAGATAAAGATAAGCACCCATACGGTAATCGAAGCGATTAAAAAGAGGTAGGCATTATCTTTTACCTCTTTGGCTTTTTTATCAATAGCTAAAGAGAGAATATTTTGAGCATTTGTGATGAGCCGCTCTTTGTCTCGTAACATTGTTTTCCAAGACTCTAAATTAGTATCATATATACCAGTCATTGCGCTGGAAAAGATATGTGTTCTCTCTTGATTTATTTGCTTAAAGAGTGTACTGTTCTTTGGATTTTTAAAGATTGTATCAAGATGCTTTACAAGTGCTTTATTTTCTAGATTAGTATATGTTATAGCATCTGATTTAGCAATTAAAGTAATCCAATTATTTACTTCACTCGCTTGAAATGCCGTTTTGTTTTTTAAGATATTTGCTATAAAATTTCTTTCTTTTGCAGTCGCTTGCTTTACCTGTGTAAGTGTTGCGTATACAGTTGTAAGTTGGCTGATTTCAAGATCCATTTGATCACTGTTTAATGCTTCATTTTCTATGTATTTCTGTGTTATTACATATTCATTGTATGCATTGTACACAACATAACTTGTTACGAGCAACAAGATAACAATTGGGAAAAGACTAATTAATCTAAGCCTGTTTTTTAATCCTAAATTCATCTATATGACCTTATTTTGAGATTTTGGTGGCAATAGCTTCAAGATTTTGAAGTGCTATTGTCATACTATTTTTATCTGACATAGTTAATATAATGGATAAATCAGAAGCTAAATCTTTGATATACATACTTTCACTCATACTTTTGAGGAGTAATGCTTTTTTACGACACAGTTCTATATCATCTTGAGCTATTGCATCTTTGATAGTTTGAAGAATAGAAAATGTTTCTTGAATGTAATCATCAAAAAGTTCATTAAATGTATCTATATCTAAACCAATTTCTTGTGCTGCTGTTGTTTTAGAGTATGTGACAAGTACATCAGGAACTTTTTTTTCTGGAATCACTGTAGGCTCTTCAACTGGAAGCATTGGTATAGCTTCTTTTATGTCATCTTTAAAATCTAACACAAAATCATCATCATCAAAATCGAGAGGCAATTCTTCTATAACTTTCTCTTTAGGAGGTAAAGTGATTGCTTGTGCCTTTTCCCCTGCAAGTTGTGAGACAATATGGTAAAATTGTTGTAAATTCTTTTTGATAACATCCATTTCTTTTGAAGTGTTCACAATGCAAAGTTTATCGTAGGCATTTTCTATTCTTAGATTCCCTGCAACACCTTTAAGTTTATGAGAGAGTGAAGCAACTGTTTGGGTGTCGCCTGCTTCTAATGCTGCAAACAGTTCTGTTTGAAACTCTTTTGCTTGCGCAATAAAGTCTTCAATAAATTCTTCAATCAAATCAAGAGGTAAACCAAGCTCATCTGATGCTACTTGCGGATTAAATATATAGTCATCTTCTTCAGGAATAAACTGCTCTTGAGGAGTTTCTTGTACTGCTTGCACTTGTGGCTGGGTTTGAATCTGCGGTTCTATTGGAGTGACAGCTTCTTCTTCCATCTCCAAATCAATCTCAAGAGGTTGGTCTGGTATGATGGTGTCTTGTGGAATATCATCAAGTAAGAGGTCGTCATCGAGTAAAATGGACGATTCTGTTTGCTCTTGAAGAACTGGAGCAACTACAGGTTTTACATAGGTTTCTCGCTGTATTTTAGGAGGAGTTGGAGGTTCTTCTTCTATATTAACAAGAAATTCTTCTCCTGTGTCACCCGAGAGTTGCTTGAGGTTATTGAGTTTAATGAGGTATGATTTTGAAGCAGGACTTTGTGTGAGGTAGAGTGTACTCAGAGAAAGATTTGCCGTAAATGACTTCGCATGGATTTTAATCAGTACTTGTGATTCTTCACTAGATTCTGCACAATCTATAAAATCAATCCAATGTACATGTTGAAAATTATGCACATATCCAGGTTGTTTTATGAAAAAATCTGCAAAATCTGCATGTTCTGCTTGTAATTGTGCTAAATTTTGAAAACCAAAGGTTTTGAGATACTCTTCATCAATCCCAATAAATTCTTTTTCAGAACTATAAATTAACATTTTGCATATTCTCCTTATACTTCTTCTTGCATTTTATTGTAGATATCTTCCATTTCTAAAATATTTTTAGGAGAAGTGCTTTTACGAACAGAAATATAACCTGTCACTTCTTGGTTCTCATCTCGTATAGGGAGTATCTCTGACTCAACCCAATAGTAGAGACCATCTTTACGTAAATTTTTTACAAGACCATTCCAAACCTGTCCTGAGAGTAATGTTTGCCACATTTTAGCAAATACTTTCTTAGGCATTGAAGGGTGTCTAATGATGTTGTGAGGACTTCCTACAAGCTCATCAGCTGTATAGCCTGAAACTTCACAAAATTTTTTGTTTGCATATGTAATAATCCCTTCCTTATCTGTTTGACTGATAAGGACACTTCCTTGATATTCATACTCTTGATTTTTAGGTGTTACTCTACTCATATAAAAACCTCTATTGATTTACTTTTGATGCTTTAATCACATACTAACATAAAGGAATGAAAATAAAACTTAGTAATAAAAGTTTTTTATGACATTCGCATCTTTGATACTTATTACCGCACTTAAATCTTCTACACTCGTCTGTTTGATGACTTCAAATGTTCCAAAATGTTTCAATAATTTAACAATTTTTGCCTGAGAGATGCCTTTTAAAATGAGGAGATGGCTCTCTTGGTCGAGTTTGAGTTTTGTTTTTTTATGAAAAGTTATCGCACTTCTATGGGCTTCATCTCTGAGTTTTTGTGTCCAGTGCAATCTTTTATCACTCTCTTTGAGTCGAAATTCATTGGAAACTGTATGGATGATGTCTTTTGCTTTGCCTTTGGCTCTGTGTGATTTGGCATCGATTTTCTCTTTTGAAATGCCTATGACATCAAAATGAATCCCGCTCGAAGCTAAAATGTCATGAGCAAGCTTTAAAAGTGTTGCTCCTCCATCGATGACCCACAAATCAGGGGGTGAATTTTTGCTAAAACTCTCGACTCTTCTTGTTAATGTTTCTCGCATTTGTGCATATTCATCTTTTGCCTCTAAATGGTAAGTACGGTAACTTGTTTTGTCAAACTTCCCATTTTCATAGACTACCATTGCCCCAACAGTTGCTTCACCCGCCATATGCGAGTTGTCAAAGACTTCTACTCTATAAGGGATATTTTCTAAGTTTAAAAGTGCTTGCATATCTGTTAAAATCTTTGTATCTGTGCTTTTTGTATCGCGTTTGAGTAACTCTTGTGCATTGATGTAAGCAAGCTCAATGAGTTGTTTTTTCTTCCCACGTTTGGGGACTTCAATGTGGGCTTTTTTGTCAAAAATTTGACTTAAATATGTTTGTATATTTTCTTGCCCTTCAAAAGTTTCTCCTATGAGGATTGGCGCAACGATAGGCGGTTTCTCTCCATGATAAAAATCCAGTAAAATACGGAGATAACTTTCGTCTTTATCGTAGCCCTCTTTAAGAGGGATAAACTCATGCGAAGAGGAGATGATTTTGCCATGGCGCATAAAAATCCGTACCACAACTGCTCGTGAAGTAGAGGCATGCAGGACAAAGATGTCGTAGTTCTCATCTGTAGCAAAATCAATGTCACTTTTTATCTGTGAACGAGCAATCCTCTCCATCCTATCGCGTAACTCAGCCGCCTCTTCAAAACGCAACTCCTCTGCATAAAACTCCATTTTTTTTGTAAGCTTTTGTAGTAAGTTTTTTTTGTTGAGAATCAAATCCCTTGCTAAATCTACCTCTTCTTGATAGCGTTGGCGTGAAATAGGCAAGGCACAAGGTCCTAAACATTTATCTATCTGATGGTATAAGCAGAGTTCTTTGGAGTGCAAACAAGATTTTTTTTGTACCAGTTTACAAATGTCATAAATAGAAGTGAGAATATCTCTTGCCCCCACAGAAAATGGACCATAGTAGCTAATATCTTTACTTTTGAGAATCTTACGAGTGATGTCAAAGCGCGGATATTTTTGAGCATTGTCTATGTAAATGTAGGGGTAGGTCTTATCATCTCTGAGGAGGATATTGTACTTAGGATTGAGTTGTTTTATCAGAGAATTTTCAAGTATGAGGGCATCATGTTCATTTTTTACCACAATGTAATGCATACTGACTGTTTGTTCTATCATTTTTCTAATGCGAACTGAAAGTTGTGATGAGGGTCCGAGTTTTGGTGAAAATTGCCAGTAAGATTTGACTCGATTGCTGAGGTTCTTGGCTTTTCCTATGTAGAGGAGATGTCCATTTTTGTCAAAATATTGGTAGATTCCTGCAGAGTCAGGGAGTTGTTTTATGCGTGCTTCAAGTGTCATGGGGTATTATATCAAATATATATTTTAAAGGAATCATGTGAAATCATTTACAACACTTTTTATGCTCCTTACTTTTGTAGTGTTTGGTATGAGTGCTTGTGGGTATAAAGCGCCCCCGTATTATCAAGAAGCCGCACCAAAAGCAGATGAAAATGTAAAATTTATTATGCAAAAAAAAGAGTTCCCTGACACAAATGCTACGAGTTGTGAGAGTCGATAATGCAGTATGATGTGATTATTATTGGGGCAGGGGTTGCTGGTTTGTACGCGAGTATGAATCTTCCAAAAGAGAAAAAAGTTTTACTCATCAACAAGCGAGAAACTTTTAAATGCAACACTTTTTATGCCCAAGGGGGTGTTGCCCTCGCTCCAAATGAAGCAGATATTCCTGTGCATATTCAAGATACCCTTGACGCTGGTTCTGGACTTTGTAACGAAGAAGCGGTAAAACTTTTAAGCGAAAACTCTAAAGCGGCCATAGATACGCTCATCAAAAATGGTTTTGAATTTGACAAGGGAGAGAATGGAGAACTGCTTTATACAAAAGAAGCAGCCCACTCTTGTGAGCGAATTTTACATGCTGGTGGCGATGCCACAGGGCGCTATCTTCACCACTTTTTACTCGAACAAAATACTCATGCAATGCTGAGTAATGCCCGAGTTGTAGACCTTCTCATAAAGGATGGTATGTGTTATGGTGTCACGGTTTTAGAGCATAGAAAAGTACGCAATATTTATGCAAAAGATGTCATCATTGCGAGTGGAGGAGTCGGGTCTTTGTATGAGTACCATACCAATGCACCTACTATTAGTGCCGATATGCAAGGACTGTGTGTTGAAAAAGGGATAGAACTTGAACGCATGGAAATGCTCCAGTTTCACCCTACTGTTTTTGTCCAAAGTGCAAATGCACAAAAACAGCTCCTTACAGAAGCCCTTCGTGGTGAAGGGGCAACGATAGAAGATGAAAATGGAAGAAGATTTATGTTTGACTACGATAAACGCGGTGAACTTGCTTCGCGTGATATTGTCAGCAAATCTATCTATAAGTATAAAAAGAAAACAGGCTTACAAGTCTATCTTGCGTTTGAGAGTTTTGAAGAAAAATATTTTGAACAGAGATTTCCAAATATTTGTAAAAATCTTCGTGGGGTAGGGTACAACATCCCAAAACAAAGAGTGCCTATCTCTCCTGCATTTCATTATGCCATTGGGGGGATTAAAACAGACCTCCATGCAAGAGTTCCGAGTGTGAAACATCTTTATGCTGTAGGTGAAGTTGCTTCTACTGGAGTACATGGTGCTAACCGTTTAGCTTCAAACTCTTTACTTGAAGGGCTTGTTTTTGCTAAAAAAGCAGTATCTGATATACTTAACAATCAAGAGACAAAAGAATTTTTAGATTTTGATGTCACCGAAGAACTAATGAGTCATAAAAATGACAAGGTGAAAAAAAATCAACTCCGACATATAATGTGGGAAAATGTCTCTATCATAAGAACAAATAATGGATTAAATGACGCATTAAGCACAATTAATGCTCTTTTAAATGAAAAAATTGGTAGACTACTGAAATTTCGTTTATTGACAGCAAGAGAGATAGTGCTTTGCGCACTTCAAAGAAAAGAATCCATAGGGGTTCACACCATACAAGAGGAGAATTAAATGGAACACATTCCGACCGATATAAACTTAGCCACGACATGGGTAGGATGGATCAGCTTAGCTGTTTTTGTCTTAGCTTATTATTTTATTGCAACAGAAGATAAGTATGAGGTAAACAAGGCAAAACCTGCCCTTTTTGCAGGTACTTTTATGTTTATGCTTATAGGTGTTTACTATGCACTCAATGGTCTCAATCCTGACCCTTTACATGATGAGTTAGAACATCTTATCTTAGAAATCGCAGAGATTTTCTTTTTCTTACTTGTGGCGATGACATACATCGAAACACTTATAGAACGCGGTGTTTTTGACCTTATGAAGTACAAGCTTGTCTCAAAAGGTTATACATATAAAAAACTCTTTTGGCTTACAGGTCTTTTAGCATTTTTTATCTCCCCTGTGGCAGATAACTTAACAACAGCACTTATTTTATCAACTGTTCTTTTCACCATTGATAAGAAAAATATGAGTTTTTTAGTTCCTGGAGCTATCAACATCGTTGTTGCAGCAAATGCAGGGGGTGCTTGGTCTCCGTTTGGTGATATTACAACTCTTATGTCTTGGACTGCTGGAAAAGGTGAATTTGTAGACTTTCTCTATCTTTTCCCTGCTTCAGTTGTAGGTTGGGGTGTTACAGCATTTTTACTCTCCATGTCTGTACCTAAGGGTCAGCCTCCGTTTGATGCTTCTACAGAAAAAAAGCCACAAGTTTTAGATGGTGGTATGGGGGTTACTTACTTAGGTGTTGGAACGATTATCATCGCAGTTTTAGGACATCAGTTCTTTCACTTCCCTGCAATGTGGGGTATGATGTTTGGTATGGCACTTCTTAAAATGTATTCTGTGCATCTTGCAAAAAGTGGACAACATGGTTTTAACATTTATGTCAATATGCAAAAAGTAGAGAACGATACTTTACTTTTCTTTTTTGGTATTCTCTCTGCCGTTGGTGCTTTACACTTTTTAGGTTTTTTAGAGTATGTTCACCATCTTTATGGCATGATAGGCTCTACTGCTGCAAATGTTGGAGTAGGTTTCCTCTCTGCTATCGTAGATAATGTACCAGTTATGAGTGCAATCCTGAAATCATCACCAGATATGGACACAGCACAATGGATGCTTGTGACAATGACAGCAGGAATAGG